>JAHDEO010000077.1 GCA_020628725.1 Saprospiraceae bacterium | reverse complement strand
TGACTTCGATTCCCTTGACCTCAATTTGTTTGTTTTTTGCCATAATGGTATGCTTGTTTTGTGTTTCATCGACAAAAAAGTAGTCGTTACACTATATTCGCTCTCCAAACCTTAATTAACAAGAAAGCAAAGCGACCAATAAAGTAAACCGAATCAAAGCACGAATGTTGCGTGTTAATATTGATTTTCGGATAAAGCGGTATTGCCCGAAAACGGGGTCAGTGGCGAGGTGGTTTGGTTTTTATGGGAAGGGATTGGAGTAAGCGTTTTTCCCATAAAAAAATAAAAAAAACTGCGTATGCAACACGTTTGTTTGGCAACTGTAACGGCTGCCTTTAGTTCCGATAGCTATGGGAAAAAAGGTTTGAAAAACCTTTAACTCGCGTATAAAAAAAATGACCGGAATCAATATCTTCGACAAAGATATGATTCCGGTCAAAATTCTATGGAAAATCGGGGAGGTGTTGTCCGACAAATTGCAGGGCAAGTAGTCATTTTTCAAATCTCATTGGCTTGAATCATTTTTTGTAGCAGCTCTCTTGCCCGTGAGAGTTGTGATTTTGATGTGCCTTCGGCAATGTTGAGTTTGTCGGCGATTTCTTTATGGCTGTATCCCTCAATGACATACAGGTTGAAGACTGCTCTGTATCCCGGTGCAAGCTGTTGAATTAGCTGCAAGAGGTCTTGTGTAGCCATATTGTCCACGGCTACTTCTTTTACTTGTTCGAAGCGTACTTCTTCCAGTTCGGCGTGTCTGCCGTGTTTTTTGAGGTTGCGGTGGTGCTGAATTGCGGTATTGATAAAAATGCGTTTTATCCAGCCCTCCAAGGAGCCTTCTCCTCTGAATTTATCAATATTATTGAAGACTTTAATGAATCCTTCTTGAAGAATATCTTCTCCGCTTTGATAATTTTCAGCATAACGCAGACAAATACCAAACATTTTGGGCGAATAATAATTGTAAAGCCTCTCTTGGGCATCACGTCTGCCTGCGACGCAGCCCTTTATGAACATCTCTTGTGTAATTTCTGCCGATGTAGTTAATGTTGTCATGGTATAATGGTAATTGGTAATTGTGGACATCAGCGTGTTTTGAAGGTAAATTTATTGAATATTTAAACGATTTGCCGGAATAGTGGAAGTAAAATATTACAGGGTTAAATTGTTAATTTGGGTTTAAGGTAATCAGAAATTATTCTGACAGTTACCAAAAATAAAAAAATGACCGGAATCAATATCTTCAATAAAGATATGATTCCGGTCAAACTTACTATGGAAAATCAGGGTGTTTTAGCCTTTATACAAATTTAAATTGAGGGGAAATCAAGTCGTCTGACATTTTTAAAATGTCGGGCGAGAACATTTAAAACAATGTATTACGACATTCCTGTACACTATCGAAAATGCCGGCTTCTACCAAGCCACGACATACTTTGACAGGTCCGTTGCCCAAATCCAAGCCCTCACATTCGGCAATGTCGCTTATCAAACCTAACTCTAATAAAATGTCACATACAGTATTATTACCACCTTCTTCCTCTTCCTCTTCGTCGTCAGGGAATAGGGTAGCGGTACATGCTTCTTCGCTTTCAAAAATACCGGCTTCGACCAACGTAGCGCAGATAGCCGACTCATCGCTAAAATCCAGATTGTCGCAAGCGATGCTGTCTATCACACCTAACTCTACTAAGGTGTTGCAAATCTCTTCCGAGTTGTCGTCGTCTTCGCCGGGGAATAAAATACCTGTACACTCTTCTTCGGTTTCAAAAACGCCGAGTGCTACTAAATTAGCGCAAATAGCCGATTCGTCGCTAAAATCCAAGCTATCACAAGCGATGCTGTCTATTACGCCCAATTCTACTAAGCGGTCACAAACCTCTGCAGCGTCATCGTCTTCCTCTTCTTCCTCTTCGCCGTCGTCGGTGTCGAGAATGTCGAGGCATTCTTGTGTAGTACCAAAGACACCTTCATCTACCAGCTCTCGACAGATTTTACCAAGTCCGCCGCGCAAACTGAGGTCGGCACAGGCGAGGCTGTCTATTAAACCCAAATCTACAAGTGTGTTGCAAATGGCTTCTTGGTCTGGACCGCGTAGTTCTAATGATGTCTGGTCTTCTACCAAGCCGTCTGTCATGTCTTGTTCGCAGGATACCACAAAAACGATAGCGCAAATGAATAATAGTTGCGCTAAAAATTTACTGAAAGTCATAGTCGTTTAAATAATTAAATGAAATAATAAAGTTTATTAGCCTTTTTAATCGGCATTTTAAAGTATTTAAAAAATGGCAATTTATGTATACTCGCGTTGCGCCGTCCAAAGACTTTCGATTGAAAATGTTTGGCGGGCATACACGTCCATTGTTCTGCGAAAATGGTGTTAACCATTTTCGGAACTTCGTAGGTTTTACATCCTTTTTTCGTTGTAGCGAGTGTATTTTTTTTGGAAAAAGCCTGAGTATCTTAAAGGCAAGTGGTATCGTAGTGGTATAGGCAAGTGTGGTGTTGTATTCGCTTTGGAGTCAGATATCGGTAGCTTTTGGATGAGGTGGCAGGAAATTGCCACTATTGCGTGCGAGTTATGAGACAAAATTATTGGCTTTTTGTACCCTTTGCAACACTAAAAAGGGTAGAATCTTACAGGATTAAATGTAGATTTTGTTGTTTGAAAAGGCTTTTATCCGCATTGAAAGCGTGTTTTTATGCGGTGTTTTTGCAGATTTTTTTGGTGAGAAAAATACAAAGTCAAAACAAATAGATTAAATTTCAATTGCCTTGAATAAGTGAAAGAAACAAAATAACTTCGACAGTTATACTTGTTCTTTTTCCTTCTAAAAAACACAAAAAAGTAGTTCCGTAGCCCTGCTATGCAACGATTTTTTGAATTTCTTAGAAGAAAAAATTACGGCGTATAACTGTCGAATTTATTTAATTTCTTTCACTAATCAATTCATCGACAAAAAAGTAGTCGTTACGCTATATTCGCTCTCTAAATCTTAATTAACAAGAAAGCAAAGCGACTAATAAAGTAAACCTCACCAAAGCACGAATGTTGTGTGTTGGTATGGATTTTCGGGTAAATTGGTATTGTCCGAAAATGGGGGCTGTGGCGGGGTGGCTTGGCTTTTACGGGAAGGGGGTAAAGTAAGTGTTTTTCCCATAAAAAATAAAACCAATCATTTTTGCAAAAGTAGCGCGGTCTGTAGACCGCACACATTTTTTGCAAAGCAAAAAATGAATTACGGTCTACAGACCGTGTTACATGTATTTTTCGTTTTCATTTGTAACAAATCTCTATTTCAACACGTATGATAGTTTTCGATTGTATCTTTTTTGGAGTTTTGCGTTATTGTTCAGGACTCGTCTTGATTCGCATTAATTTATTCTCCGAAAATATTCTTGTGCAATAAAAATGGTTAAAGTATCGTTAAATGTACCGTTGGGGTTTTGGTTTATTGAGGGAAAAAGTTGTACATTAGTGTTGTCTTTGATAGAGAAGGCAAAATAAACAACATCCAAATTACAATTATATACATGGCGATTAAAATCGCCTGTACGTTTTTTTTCGATAAAATGCACAATAAATCCGACAAACGGACGTTTTGGCGCGATTATTGTTTAAATATTTTACAAATTCAGGCAGCGAATATCGCTGTATTTTCAAACACTTTTAAATTTAGATTACTATAAGGATATAATTTCTACACGATTATTTATTTCATCCCCCAACTGTTACTCATAAATTCTGTAGAAACTATGCAAGTTACATCCTTTAGTGATCGCCAATTGATCCACGCTTATTTAGGTGGACAAGAAAGAGCGTTTGAAGAACTCCTGAACCGCCATAAAGGCAAGATTTATACCTCAATTTACATGTTCGTGAAAGATGACGACCAAGCGAATGACATCTTTCAGGATACGTTCATTAAAATAATTGATACAATTCGGAAAGGAAAGTACAATGATGAAGGCAAGTTCGTCCAGTGGGCGTTGCGTATTGCTTATAATCTTTGTGTGGACCATTTCAGACGCAACAAACGCAAACCGACCGTGCCTTCTGTGAACGGCGAGTTTGATTTGTTTGACATCCTTGAATCGCCGGAACGCAATGCGGAAGGCGAGTTGATACGCGCACAGTCGCACTCAAGACTGCGTCAAATCGTGGACATGTTGCCACCCGAACAACGCGAAGTCGTGATTTTGAGACATTACGCAGAGTTGAGCTTTAAAGAAATCGCCGACCTGACCCGCGTTAGTATCAACACCGCTTTAGGTAGAATGCGTTATGCACTCATCAATATCCGTAAAATGATTGCGGAACGTGAGATGACGTTTCACTGATGACGGTGGTAGTTTATGCTAAATTTTCACAGTTCATGCGCCTGTATTTGTACTTGCCTTGAACTTACCACAATACCCATACACTCCTGAAACAATACAGAACGGGCGCATTCCATTTTTGGGATGCGTTTTTTTTATGGCTTTTTAGAAAAAAATCAGTCTCTACATTGCACTTTGTTCCAAACGAACATGTGTCTTTCAACTCCAATTAACCGGATACCTTAAAAGTAGTGATTTGATTTTACCCTTCGCCTCAAGCTCCGCGATAGCTATCGGGAGGCTCCTACTTTTTCATTGCCAAAAAGTAGGCAAAAGGCTATAAAATTTAAACTCGCTCCGCTCAGACAATAAATTTTAGGCTCACCCGCCCAATAGGTCGTAGCTAGTTTCTTGTACACGCTTTCACTCCAGATTCAATACCGTCTTCAAACGAATATCATTCGAAGAAGCCTCAATCACGATCAAAAAAAATCACGATTTCAACATTACCTGTCCAAATCGTGATTTTTTTATTGGGATATTTATCAGCCGTAATTTCAGATTACGCCACTGCTACGTATAGATAATACCACCCGTCTATCGTCTCGATTGCGCCGAACATATCGGGTTTATCATTGTCGAGTTGGTCTTTAAATTTTTCGATATAGCCGGTTTCGAGGTCTTCGATGACTTCGAGGCTTTTGCTTTTGGTGAGTAGGTAAAGGGCTTTGTATTTGCCGCCGTAATTGCCGAGTCTGCCATTGCGGTCGCCGGTTCTGCCGATTCTTGCGGTGTCGTAATCTTTCATGATTTCCTTCACGGAACGGGTAATTTTTCGCTTGGAACTCGGCGCGCCATATTTCCCAAAATCAAACAAATATTTGTCGTGCGTATTGGCTTCGCTGAATTCATCGGTAGCTTGGTCGGGCGTGGATTCTTTTTCCTTTTCTTTGTTTTTATTGCGATCGCGGTGTTTGCGAGCGTCTTCTTCGTATTGTTTTTTTGAACTTTCTAAAATAGTAATTGTCGCAAAGGCAATAATACCTCCAACTATTAATCTGGCTATAACATTCATATTGTCGTGATTTGTGATTGGTTAATAGTAATTTGTTTTTATGACGTGATTCTATTGAATCGTTACAATAAGAAATTGTGAAACAATTGTTTACGAGCTGTATGAAAAAACATTCCGCAGTCTCACACAAAAAGAAAACGTACTTTTCAATCAAATGGTTTTGAAAAGTACGTTAAGACAAAATTGGGATTTGGAATTTGGTGCTTGGCATTTCTTATCTTGCTAATACGTTGGACATTTTCACCAACTCCGGTATCAGTTTTTTCTCCTTTGTAATCGCTTCATTCAAAGGTGTGTACACGACTTGCTGATTGACGATGCCGACCATGACATTGCGCTCACCATTCACCAAAGCATCTACCGCCGCATATCCCAAGCGACTCGCCAACAACCTATCCGCCGCCGTAGGTGCACCTCCACGTTGCAAGTGACCAATGACGGCAACTTTGGTTTCGTAATGGTCATAACGTTTCTGTACTTCTTCGGCGATTTTGTATGCACCTCCGGTTTTATTGCCTTCGGCAACGATGATGAGGTTGAATAGTTTCTTACGTTTTTCACCTGCCTTCAATATCTCCACTAATTCATCATAATTCGTATCCGTTTCGGGCAACATAATCGTACCCGCACCCACACCAATACCAGTGTAAAGCGCAATGTAACCGCTATCACGCCCCATCACCTCAATGAAAAACAAGCGGTCATGTGAGTCGGCAGTATCACGAATTTTATCGACGGCTTCTATTGCCGTGTTGACTGCCGTATCGAAACCAATTGTGTAATCCGTGCCGTATAAATCATTATCAATCGTACCCGGAAGACCAATAAACGGGATGCCAAATTCCTCTGAAAAAATATCTGCGCCGGTAAACGTCCCGTCACCACCAATCGCCACAACTGCATCTATGTGATTGACTTTCAATTGTTCATAGGCTTGTTGGCGACCTTCTTTGGTACGGAATTCCTGACTGCGGGCAGTCTTCAAAATCGTACCGCCGCGATGGATGATATTGGCAACCGAACGTGTAGTCATCGTTTCAAAATCACCATTTATCATGCCTTCATAACCGCGTATGATACCGTCAATCAACATACGGTGGCTGCTTGCACTTCGTACGATGGAGCGTACGCAGGCGTTCATTCCGGGCGCATCACCGCCGGAGGTCATTATCGCAATTTTTCTAATATCGCTCATATTAGTCCATAGTCGATAGTCCATTGTCCGTAGTTTTTTATCCACAGTATTTTTTTCGTCAAGCGAAAAAAAATCACGTTTGCCTATGGACTACCAACTATGGTCTATGGACTAATTATTATATCCAAAACGTTTCAGAGATTTATCGTCGTCGCGCCAATTATCGCGAACTTTAACGAACAACTCCAAAAACACTTTTTTCTCAATAAATGTTTCGATGTCTTTTCGGGCTTCGATACCAATGCGCTTAATGGACTCGCCTTTGTGTCCGATAATGATGTTTTTTTGAGTTTTTCTCATGACGAATATGGTCGCGTGTATGCGGACGAGGGGCTTGTTCGGGTCTTCTTTGAAGCTATCCACGACGACTTCGCAAGAATACGGAATTTCTTGTTTATAATGTAGTAAAATCTTCTCTCGAATGATTTCAGAAACGAAAAAACGCTCCGGTTTGTCGGTGAGTTGGTCTTTCGGGTAGTAAACGGGACCTTCTGGGAGATTTTTCAATATCCACTCGAATAGTTTATCTGTATTGTGTTTGTTGATGGCTGAAATGGGGAATATTTCTGCGAATTTGAAACGTTTATCCCATTTTTGGATGAGTTGGAGAACTTCTTTTGGCTCGGCGAGGTCGGTCTTATTGAGTAGTAAAAATACAGGAACTTCGGCGCGTCTTAGTTTTTCAAAAATAGGGTCGTCATCTTCATAAATTTCCGTTACGTCCGTCATGAAAAGCATGACATCGCCATCCTTAAATGAACCGTCTACAAAGCGATTCATCGCCTCCTGCATCCTATATGACGGGTCGCGTATGATGCCCGGTGTATCTGAAAAAACGACTTGATAATCTTCTCCGCTGACGATGCCGATGATGCGGTGGCGGGTGGTTTGGGGCTTATTGGTGATGATGGACATGCGCTCGCCGACGAGGGCGTTCATCAGTGTAGACTTACCGACATTGGGGCGTCCTATGATATTAACAAAACCGGATTTGTGCATAGTGTGGCGAGGTTAATTTTGTGTTCTCAATTGTGCTTCATTTCATTGAAAAGATGAGCAAACAGGCGATAACCAATTTGCTCATCTTATTTTATGTTAAGGCATCACCGTACCCCTGACGCCTAATTTCACCGTTACTTTAGTATCTTGGAAAATTCTAACTGAAGTATCCCCGCCATCAAATGACCAAATTCGCACTTGTACAAACATGTATCTGGCATTTTCAAGGATATTATTAAAACGACTTCTTGTTACGGGAATGAAGGTCTCTTGTCTTGCGGGTTCTATAATTTCGCCCACATCATTCACTTCAGAGGAAGCAAAAAGTTGCTCTGCGGGGTCTATCATTCTATCAACGATATTATAATTCGCATCAGCAAATAAAACCTGTAATTCTACGTCAGCGGGAAACTCATTTACTGTGACCAATTTGAATTCTACATCCCCTACATTATCAAATGTCTCATCTAATGAAAACTCAAAAGTATCAGTTACTGCAAATCCATCTACGCGCCCGTAAAGTGGCAATTGTACTTCGGCATCCAAATAGAAATTACTGGTATCCGTCACGAAACTGGTAATCGTTGTATCATTATCAGGATTGGAATTAACCTCTGCGTCATATTCAAAATAGATAATAGGTTGTCCGATGATATTTTCGATATTGGAATTGTCGCGTGTGATGGTGATAACGGTTTCTTTGGACTCTCCAACCTCGTTAATTGACGGATAATTAAAATCTATACCTTGTGTAAACACATCATTTCCGAAGGGAATCACCTCGCCGTCAATGGTAATGGCATTGAGTACATTAAACGAAGTTCGCATTGGAAATCCGAAGGAATTACGTGCCGTGATAGTCATTTGAGGTTCTTCAAAAAACACTTCTCCAGTTGAGAAATACTCATAAAAATCCATCTGAATGGAATCTATCGGCACATAAAAAGTTCCAGTACCGAGGAAGCCTTGTGCATAGCTATACACAGGGTCTTGGAAATCGACTACGACCACGGGCATTTTGACCAACGAATCAGAGTCCACCAATCGGGCAGTATAACGAAATATCATCGAATCACTCTCCGGTGTAAGTAGGTAATTTGCCAAATCATAATCAACTACAGAAGGAAACAAAGCAGGAACGATGACGGTCTTGTTAAACTCTTCGCCATTGAGCGTAGCATCAGGAACATTGAATGTAAATTCGACATTTTCACCAAAATTATGTCCTGCGGTGATACGCATTATACCACTTTTTGCTCTGATAAAATCTATCTGAATCTCTTCCGGTATCGGATAAGGCAAATGCATCACAGTGTCAATCATCGGAAAATTTACATCAGGAATCAAGTCAAGTACATCTTGGCTCTCCAATGCATAACCACCACCGCGATATACCAATGTAATTTGCTGATGTTCATCCAACAATAATTCACCTGAATTGACATAATTTTCAAATAAATCAAGCGTATTTACCGTCGAATTGAATAGCGTGAAAGCTACTTCAGGCTGCCATTCTTCTGTGTTAATGTTTTCAAATTTTTTGCAAGCAAAAAAAACGGTAACTACGGTAAAGAATAATAAAATATAACGAATATTCATGTTGATAAATTGATGTGGATTTTGGGAAGGGAGATATTTGTGTTTATGATTCTTTGTCTATTATTCTAAGTTGATTTTTATACGGAACGAAGTACAACGAACAAAGAACACAATAAATTTGAGCAATTTGTGACAACAAAAAAAATGCCGCATTTAACATGTCAATAATATATCACAAACAAAGGTAATTAATTCAAGTGAATGAATTGCAATGCGACAATGCTGAAATGCGACAATGATACCATGTTTTTCATCATTATCGCATTGTATCATTGTCGCATTTCAGCATTACAATTCATTCATTCAAAATTCATTATTCATTCATTAAATTTCTCAAACCTTTTTAATAAAAAAACGTTACCTTTGCAGACTCTTTTTTAAAATTAGACGAAATCTAAATAAAAGAAGTGCGATTATGACAAAAATGATATATCTCGACAATAATTCCACCACACCAACCGACCCGCGTGTAGTGGATACCATGATACCATACTTCTACGAAAAACATGGTAATGCAGCCAGCCGCAGCCATTCATTCGGATGGGTTGCAGAAGAGGCGGTCGATTATGCCCGCGAGCAAATTGCTGCCCTCATCAATGCCGACTCAAAGGAAATTATTTTCACTTCCGGTGCGACGGAATCTGACAACCTTGCTATCAAAGGTGCATATGAAATGTATGCTCGCAAAGGCAATCACATTATCACCACCACTACAGAGCATAAAGCTGTACTCGACACTTGCAAGGTCTTAGAGAAAAAAGGTGCAGAAGTCACTTATCTCGAAGTAAACGACAAAGGACGTGTTGACCTTGCTGAACTCGAAGCAGCCATAAAAGATAATACGATACTCGTGTCGATTATGTTCGCTAATAACGAAACAGGCGTGATTCAGGAGATGAAGAAAATCGGAGAGATTTGCGCGAAACACGGTGTTTTGTTTATGAGTGATGCGACGCAGGCGGTTGGTAAAATTCCGGTAGATGTCAAAGAACTTGGTATTCATTTGATGGCATTTACGGCACATAAAATGTACGGACCGAAAGGCGTAGGTGCGCTCTATGTACGTCGTAAAAATCCTCGTGTAAAAGTTACTGCACAAATGGACGGTGGCGGTCACGAGCGCGGAATGCGTTCGGGTACGATGAATGTGCCGGGCATTGTAGGCTTCGGAAAAGCTGCGGAAATCTGCCGCAAAGAAATGGCAGCAGAAGCCGAAAGACTCAGCAAACTACGCGACAGACTCGAAACCGGCTTGATGCAACTTGAAGAAACTTACATCAACGGCGATGCTGAACACCGTATGCCACACACGACCAATATTTCATTCAAACACGTTGAAGGTGAAGGGCTCATGATGACCTTCAATCAAAATATTGCGGTATCATCCGGCTCGGCTTGTACATCGGCTTCGCTCGAACCTTCTTATGTACTCAAAGCCCTTGGCTTGGGCGACGACCTCGCTCACTCGTCGATTCGATTCAGCTTGGGGCGTTTTACGACAGAGGAAGAAGTGGATGCAGCTATCAAACTCGTTTCGGATGGTGTGAACCATATGCGCGACCTCAGCCCGATTTGGGAAATGTACAAAGATGGCGTAGATTTGGACGCTGTGGAATGGCAAGAGCACTAAAAAAGTTTAAGTTCAAGCGCAAGTTCAAGTTTAATTTTTTTTTGCTTCGCAAAATTCTTGATTTATTCGGCTTGAAAAATGGAATAAGAACCAATTTTAGTTTATTTTTGTTAAAATAGTAGAAAAGACAAGAGTTATTCGTTGAATTTGCTTCATTCAAAATTCGACATTCACTCATTCAAAATTAGAAAAATGGCATATTCAGATAAAGTATTAGACCACTTCAAAAATCCACGTAATGTAGGAACTTTAGATAAAAGTTCGAAAAACGTGGGCACAGGACTCGTTGGTGCGCCTGAGTGTGGTGATGTTATGCGTCTACAAATCGAAGTAGACGAAACCACACAGACCATTAAAGATGCGAAGTTCAAGACATTTGGTTGCGGTTCGGCGATAGCATCTTCTTCGCTCGCTACAGAATGGCTCAAAGGCAAATCTGTCGATGAAGCCATGAAAATCGACAACATGGACATTGTAGAAGAGCTTGCTCTTCCACCTGTAAAAATCCACTGCTCGGTACTTGCCGAAGACGCCATTAAAGGTGCCATCAAAGACTACCAAGAAAAAAATGGCTTGGAAGTTACTGTAGAAGTGGGACATCATTAATTAATTGATAGTTGATAATGTATAATTGATAACGAATTTCACATTATCCATTCTCAATTATCCATTCTCAATTAAGAAAAATGTTATTCGTAGCAGAAAGCGCAAAGACAAAAATTGAGGAAATTCGCACGCAAGAGAAGATGGCGAATGATTACTTCATTCGCGTATCCGTGACGAGTGGCGGTTGTTCGGGCTTGACGTACAAGATGGACTTCGATAATGAGGAGCAGCCTAATGACCAAATATTTGAAGACAATGGCGTGAAGGTCGTCACTGACCTCCGTAGCTTCCTGTATCTTTGCAATACCACCTTAGAATTTTCCGGCGGACTCAACGGCAAAGGATTTTATTTCAACAATCCGAACGCGACGCGTTCTTGCGGGTGTGGCGAAAGTTTTGCTGTATAAAATATTAGTCCGAAAGATATTAATAACGATGTAGCGGCGTAAAATTTTACGCCGCTACATGCATTTATAGACCATTCATTCGATGCCTGACCAACAATTTCGCCTGAAACTTACTCTGGAAGCCATTTGGTGGATAGCCACTGCGCTCATCGTATTGGCGGTGATGTTTCCTATTACATCAGTATTCAAAAACTATCCTTTCTTGTGGGCAAATGTTGCCTTTATCGTCATTTTCATCACATTTACACGATATATTTTTTTATTGAAAAACACCTTTCTGGCGCGATTGAGTTGGTTGAAAGTTATTTTGCTGATAGGTTGTATTCCTTTAGTTTTTGTGTTGATCAGTAAATTTTATAATTTTCAAACATTCATAGATGAAGAAGGCACGCAATCCCTATTTTCGCTCAAATATTTGAAAGAGCAAGTTCCGATAAGAAATCACGATGCATTGGGTGCTTACATCAAAACGGAAACTATTTTCTTTGCCGTTGGCAGTATCATTACGACGATTTTGATGCCTTTTAGAATAATTCTTTCGCTGTGGCGGACTTATAATACGGAGGATAAGGTGTAAACAAAAACATTTCATCATTTACTCATCTACCCATTCGACTCGGCACGTTTTTTTCTATATTTGCCGCGATGAATCGCACAATTAAATACATTGCTTTTGCAATCATTTTACTGGGAACCGCTTTTACTGTTACCCAATACAATCCCTATCCACAAGACTACTTCCGTTCGCCTGTCGGGTATGACATAAAACTCTCCGGCACCTTCGGCGAATTACGTCCCAACCACTTCCATGCAGGTATCGACATCAAACCCTTGAAAGGTGTAGGTGACAACATCTATGCAGTCGCAGACGGCTACGTCTCGCGCGTCAAAGCCTTGCCCAATAGCTACGGAAATGTCGTATACATCGACCATCCGAATGGTTACACATCCGTCTATGCCCATCTTTTTAGGTACAATGATACGATTGCGCGATACGTCAAAAAACGCCAATATGAGCAAGAGCAATTTCGTGTAGATTTGTATCCGGCGTCAGGAGAAATCCCGGTAAAAAAAGGCGAATTGATTGGTTTTATGGGGACTTCGGGGCGATCATTTGGTACGCATTTGCATTTTGAAATTCGGAATACGGTGACGGAGAAAGCAATTAATCCTTTACTATTCGGATTGAAGGTAAAAGACAAAACGCCGCCACGTATTACTCAACTCAAAGTCTATTCACTCACCCCAGAATTAAGAGAAATTGAGGCTAAAAAATACGACATCAAAAAAGGACAAAATGGTTACTACGTAGGCGGCGACACGCTACGCATAGGTGCGTGGCGCGTAGGCTTGGCACTCAAAGCCTTTGATTTTATGGACGGCGTGTCGAATTGGAACGGCATTTATTCGATGGAAATGCGGGTCGATGATTCACTACATTATAGTTTTCGGATGAATGAAATTTCATTCGACGAATCGCGCTATATCAACGCTCACTGCGATTATCGCGAGCGATTGACAAAGCGTAGTTATTTCAATCGTTGTTTTTTATTGCCCGGAAATCAATTGTCTATTTATGAAGATGTTGTGAATAGAGGCGTGATTGAATTAGAAAAAAATCGCGCAAAAAAAGTCGAATACATTGTAAAGGACAGCTATGGCAACGCTTCTAAATTTTGGTTTTTCATTCGACGGGAGGAGGTGCAAGCCAATGACCGTCATGTTGCCTATAATTACATTCTTCCATACAATCAGCCGAATCTCATTCTGAACGGCGATTTTGAAGTTGATTTTCCCGAAGGGACATTTTACGAAGATTTATATTTGGATTATCAAGTGAGTTATGAAGAATCAGGAGATACGTACTCGCCTGTATATCATTTGGGGGATAGGATGATTCCGATGCACAAATATTTTACGGTGGGGATTCGCCCGGTTGGTTTGCCGGAGCATTTGAGGGAGAAAGCCGTCATCGCATTCTGTCCCGAAGGGATGAATGAACAAGCTCTTTCGGGGAATCGTTGGGAAGGCGAACTGCTCAAAGCCAATGCGAGAGAATTGGGTAATTTGACTATTATGGTAGACACCATCCCTCCGACGATAAAGGTCTCCAAAATCGCCGCAACAATGGGTAAGGGGTATCGCATGAGGTTCAAGATTGACGATGATTTTTCAGGTATCAAAAGCTATCGTGCGACCGTAGACGGACGTTGGATTTTGATGGAATATGACCAGAAAAACGACCAACTCACTCACAAATTTGATGGTAGAATTCCGAAAGGAAAGCATAAATTAGAATTGGTTGTAGAAGATAATCGGGGTAATGTTAAGGTCTACGAAAAGTCTTTTTCCAATTGATTACTCGTTTTTAAATTCATAATCCAACCAACACTTACGTCCTTTTTTTAACGTAATTTGTGCGCCCGAATCATCATTTAAAATGAGTTTCTTTTTTGAATAATCCCATTTTTGTTCGATCATTGTCATATCGCTGAGGTGCTGAAAATCCAATTGAAGTGTATGATTCTTTTTGGGTAATGAAAGTACTTGTTCAGCCACCAAATCACCCAATTTGATGCGTATTTTTTGCAGATTATCTTTGTTAAAAATTTGTTGTTTGGAATCAAGTGATTGCCATTTTCCACTACCGTTGAGTTCGACTTTAATTTGCTGTAAAAGCGGCGTATCATCACTCGTAAATGTCAACGTAACACCATCCTCATCTTGCTCTCCCGGTTGAACGCCGGCAATTTTGATATCCGGCTGAATATCAGAAGTCAAATAGACTGCCTTACCATCGAAGCTGTATTTTCCATTGATATATTTATCGCTGGCACAAGTACTAATCGACATGGTAAATTCTTCATTATCAAACAATTCAAGGCAAATATATTCGCCGGCTTCGCGGTCCATTTTACCGTATTTCCCGACGATTTTTTTAACTGAATTTTGAGGAATTGCGAAAGCAAATAAAGCAATAAGAAAGAAAGAAAAAACTTTAGACATACGAGTTACGAGTTTTCGGGTTACGGGTTGCGAGTTATGAGTGCGTTAACCTGCAACCCGTAACTCGTAACCCGCAACCCGCTTGTTAATTTCTATTTAATGTGAACGAAAATTGCGCCGAATTATTTGTCAACACGTAGATTTGTGATATGCTGATGACTATTTTACGAATACGCTCGCGACAGTTTATGCGAATCTTGGCAGAGATTGGTGTGGTCTTGTTCGTGTTATTGATGTTGGTGTTGTTTCCGTTGGCGATGGGGGTCTTGGCTCAATTGTCGGATATGCCGCCGATGTTGGCGGTGGGTATTACATTGGCGATTATAGCAAGCATTCACCTGAATCGACAGGATAAGGATTTTGTCAAGCTCATCTTGCAGCGTCCGTTTTTGATGTTTTTGATGGAATACTTGGTATTGATTTTACCAATAGCGGGATGGCTTGTGTACTCGCGTGCTGCATGGGCATTGCTCGCGCTCGTTGTAGGCGTATGTGTAGTCGCGTATGTACCCGTAACCGTCAAATTCCGTAAACGAGAGCGTCCGCTGTGGCGATTTCCAAAAGGATTTACCCGAAATTATGAGTGGATAAGCGGATGGCGTAAATCTGCCGTTTGGATGGTACCGACCTATCTTTTGGGAGCAGCTTTGAGTGGATTTACGGCGGCAATTCCTATTGCACTTATGGTACTTGGTTTAATCACATTGGATTTTTACATGGATTGCGAACCGCGTATTTTTCTTGAATTATACAGTCGTAATGCAAAGTCTTTTTTACGAAAAAAAATCATCGCTCATGTAGGGATATTTTGGTTGGCTTGCCTGCCGCTTGTGTTTTTGTTTTTGATTTTTTATTATGAATATTGGTATGTTTTGTTGGTGGTGATGTTTGTCGTGTCAGTGTTTCCTGTGTTGAGTATCACATTAAAATATGCAAGCTATCAACCTAATATTCGCCTTACACAAAATGCTTTTACAATGGGTTTGATGGTGGTGTTTTTGTGTACGCCGTTTACGCAGCCTGTTCCCTTGGTGATGACGGTGATTTATTATCGAAGGGCATTGAAAAATTTGAGAAAATACATGTAACCTACGTAGCACGGTGCTTCCAGCCCGTGCCTCGCGTACACTTTTCTAAACTAACGCGGCACGGGCTGGAAGCACCGTGCTACGGTTGCGCGGACTGACAGTCCACGCTACGACGATTATGTTATCAATAAAAAATCTACACGTTGCCTACGGTGCAAAGCAGGTCCTGCAAGGTTTAGATTTCACCGCAAATGCGGGGGAAATCACAGGTATCGTCGGCTTGAATGGTTCGGGTAAAACAACTTTGCTCAATACCATTTACAGCGAAATCAATCCGCGTGAAGGAGAAATTTCATTCGATAATCAGCAAATTATTCCCACTTCTATTGCCTATTTAAAAACACAAAATTTCTTTTACCAACGCATTACAGGCGCAGAGTATTTGGATTTGTTCAGAATGCGACACCCCAATTTTAACGTTGAAGAATGGAACGCGGTATTTCGATTGCCGTTGGAAAAATGGGTAGATAGCTATTCGACAGGCATGAAGAAAAAATTGGCATTTATGGGTATTCTCAGCCTCAATCGGGATGTGATTATTTTGGATGAACCGTTCAACGGATTGGATTTGGAAACGAATGAAACCTTGAAAAATATCTTGAAAATTTTGCGAAGTAAACAAAAAACAATTCTCGTTACTTCGCATATTCTCGAAACGCTTACCACGATTTGTGACCGCATTTATTATCTGAATGACGGTATCATGCAACATCACTTCGAAGCAAAAGACTATCATCAATTGGAGGCATTGCTGACCAAATTTGAATATGATGATTTGGATAGATTGGTAGAAGGATTGGGCGGTACTTGATAGAAACATTACATTAAAATAATAACAGAAATCAATTCAATTTCAGATATTTGTTAAAATTATCAGAGGTCTGACCTCTCAACAAATCATCTGTCATGAAATATTCTGTGCTGCTCAAAAGTGTCTGTCTGCTTATCATTTTATCATACACATCTGCATTGATAGCGCAGGATGAATCCAAGAGTTTGACCGCTAAATTTATCACGGAAGAAATAAAAGTGGACGGTGTATTGGGCGAAGCCGTATGGCAATCGGCGGATGTAGCGAGTGATTTTTGGCAATACTTTCCTGCCGATTCATCATTGGCAAATTACCAAACAGAAATACGGATTTTATACAGTGAAACGACGCTTTATGTGGGTATTCGTGCGGAATCGGATGGCAATAATTATGTCGTGACTTCATTGAGGAGGGATTACAGCGGACCGCGAAACGACAATGTTAGCGTCCTTTTCGACACCTTCAATGATGGCACAAATGCCTTTGGTTTTGGCATGACGCCCTATGGTGTACGACGCGAATTTTTGGTTTCGACAGGAGGGGCTTCGCGCAACAGCTTCAATACGGCATGGGACATTAAATGGCAAGGTAACAGCAAAATTTACGACGATTACTATACTTTGGAAATGGCGATTCCTTTTACCTCACTCAAATTTGAGGAGGGCGCGACCTCATGGGGTATGCATCCATATCGCTTCAATGTACAGTCAAATGAATTTACACCGTGGCAACGCATACCGCAGAGTCAATTGCTTGGTAATCTGGCATTTGCAGGTAAATTGGTCTTTGAAAAACCACTTGGAAAGTCACGTACACCGCTCGCCCTCATCCCTTACGTCAACGCCGCAACACAAAAAGATTTTGAGGCAAATACAGATGTAGATAACGACATTTTGATAGGCGGCGACGCAAAAGTCGCTATCGGTGATGGGCTAAATCTCGACCTTACGATAAATCCCGATTTTAGCAACGTCGAAGTCGATGCGATTTTTACGAATTTGACTCGCTTTGAATTGCGCTTGCCGGAACGACGGCAATTTTTTATCGACAATAGTGACCTGTTTGCTTCCTTTGGAAACTTCTTCAATGAAGCGCGTCCGTTTTTCTCTCGTCGAATTGGTTTGGCGCGGGATACGTCGGATAATTTGATTCAAAACCGCATCATCGGTGGAGCGCGATTGAGTGGGAAATTGAATCAGGATTGGCGACTCGGTTTGCTTAGTATTCAGACGGGGGCAGATACGCCCAACGAAATTGCCTCAAATAATAACACCATGGTTGCCTTGCAGCGAAAAATAGCACAACGCTCGAACATCGGGGCTTTTTTCGTCAATCGGGAGGCGTTTGGTGAGCACGAATTTTTGGAAGATTCGGAAAAATACAATCGCGTTGTTGGTGCGGATTATAATTTGGCTTCCGCCAATAATGTGTGGACAGGTAGATTTTACTTGCATAAATCACTTCAGCCCGACGATAAAAAAGGCAATTTTTCCTCCCAAGCTACTGTCACCTATAATGCGAATAATTACGTTTTTGCATTGGAAGCGACGCATGTAGATGTGGACTTTGAGGCGGACTTGGGATTTGTGCCGCGTACCGATATTTTCAAAGCGGGGGCTTTCGCACAGCGATTTTTTACCCCGAAAAAAAGGGATGTGATTACTCGTTTTCAGGGCGAAGTGCTGTATATCAGTTATTGGAAACCCACTGCCGATTTCAAATTTACAGATTATTTTATCAATACCGAATGGCGAGCAGATTTTGTGAATCAAACACAAATTCGCGCAAGTTACATACACAATTATATCTTTTTGACGGATGAGTTTGACCCAACGGGTACAGACGATGCTGTGCCGCTTCCAAGCGATGTGGGGTATAATTTCGATGCCTTTACATTGAATTATCGCTCAAGCCCCGTCAAAATGTTCACTTACGGAGCGAGTACGACTATCGGCACTTTTTTTAATGGCAATCGCTACTCCGGAGGCATAGAGGCTGCTTATCGAATACAACCCTGGGCACGATTTTCTTTGTCGCTCAATTACGATGGGCTGCGACTGCCCGACCCACATCCTGATGCGGATTTGTGGTTGGTCACGCCGCGTGTTGATGTGACCTTCACCAAGTCCATTTTCTGGTCAACGCTTGTTCAATACAGTAATCAACGCGATAATCTTGGTATCAATTCGCGCTTGCAATGGCGTTTTGCGCCGCTATCAGATTTGTTTTTGGTGTATAATGATAATTATTTTACGCAGGATTTCGGTCCACGTTTTCGGTCGGTGAATTTGAAGTTGAGTTACTGGTTGAATATTTAAGTGCTTAAACCAAAAGGAAACATACAGCTTTTCGATGGAGACGAATTCGATGGAGTAATCATCATAAATATGAAGAAACAGTAAATGGTTTTACCTTCCTTTAGTGAAAACGAAGGTTTTCATTTTCTAACAAAAAAAGGAGTTATGCAATTCTGCATAACTCCTTAATAATCAGTGTCGGGGCGGCAGGATTCGAACCTGCGACCCCCTGCTCCCAAAGCAGGTG
>JAHDEO010000076.1 GCA_020628725.1 Saprospiraceae bacterium | reverse complement strand
TTTGCTTCAGCAATTGCTTCAGCTTTCACTTTAAAATCTGCAGCTTCTTCTTCATTGAGATTGTGCGTATGTTCATGGTCGAGACGAATAAGCTGTTGATTACGAGAAAGGATGCGGGATTTTACGGTGGTCATACGTGTAGATGAGGAGAGTATTCCGGTTTTAGAGATTTTATTCTGTTGGAGGGTCTTTGCAAAAATAATACTGTCTTCATCGTCACCAACCACGCTGCATAAATAAGGTGTAGCTCCCAAAGACTTGAGATTCAGCGCAACATTTGCTGCACCGCCAAGCCGATTTTCAGTGCTTTGTACATGCACAACGGGCACGGGAGCTTCGGGCGAAATACGCTCCACATTGCCGGACACATAACGGTCAAGCATCACATCGCCAACCACCAGTGCGTTGACACGAGCGAAATCATCAAAAATTCCGTTTACTCTCATGTCACAAAAATAATAATGAGATGAATAATGATGAACGATGAATGATGAATGATGAACTATTTGGAATAAATCTAAACGAGTTGCGAGTTATTTGGAATTTGGTGCTTGGGATTTGGATTTTGGCATTTTCAATGCTCGTGTCATTTCTCGTTTGCCGGGTGGTCCGGGGAGGGCTTCGATGGTAAAACCAACTGATTTGAGGGTGCGCTTGACGACACCTTTCGCACAGTAAGTGGTCAATATACCGTTTGAACGAAGGGCTTTATACATTTTTTGGAACATCGGGGCTTCCCACAATTCAGGTTGCGAATTGGGCGCGAAAGCATCGAAGAAAATTACATCGAAAGCATTTTCAGCATCAATTTCCTCAAAGCGCATGTTATTTTTTTCGATAGAAAAATATGGATGAATCGCTACGCGATTTTCCCATGTTGCATCGTGAATTTTATCGAAAAAATTGTCTTGTGAAGTGAGTTGAAGTTCGGTAGTGTAGTTGAGTTGAGAGATGATTTCGAGTGAAAGCGGGTAAGCTTCTACAGCAGTATAATCAATCTTAACTTGTTGCTTATCAGCTTCTATGCAGGTCAAAAGCGCATTTAATCCCGTTCCAAAGCCAATGCCTAATACATCTAATTGCTGCGTCTCATGCATACGCGGATGCAAGCCCGCTTCAATGAAAACGTGCATCGACTCTTGTATCGCGCCGTATTTGGAATGATAGCTTACTCCAAATTCTTCGGACAATATCGAGTGCGAACCGTCTTGAGTATCAATGATTTGGCGCATGGGAACGGTAAACGGTGAACGACTAACGGCAAACGATGGACGGCTTTTCACCGTTGGTCGTTTGCCGTTTATCATTGGTCGTTCTACTCTATAGCAGAATCAATATCTTGGGTCAATGTGATGCTATCAATTGATAATGAGAGGTTGGTCGGGCAACCCATCTTACGGCTGCAAGAAGAAATCGCTAAGGCAAAGGCAAATAATAATACTACCGCCGACAGTCTTTTTACTTTATTTGTATTCATTTTGAAAAATTTGATTAATCATTCAGAAGTCAGAACATTTCATTGTCAGAAGTCAGAGGTCAGACAATAATTTGAGCAAAATAAGGAACTTATTTGCGCTTTTCTAACCCATTTAATCCGACTTGGTTACCACTGAATAATTACTATTTTGATTTGAAAAATGGTCAATAATTTATTGATTAGCAATACACCTGCGTATTTGTTTCAACACTTGTATTGCAAGGACAACCTGATTTGCGACTACAAGAAGAAATTGCTAAGGCAAAAGCAAATAACAAAACCAAAGCTGCCAATCTTTTCATTTTTGTATTCATCTTGAATTCGATTTGAAAAATGAACGATAAATTAACGCCATTTATCACATGTTATTTTGATTTCACAATTTAAAGTGAAATTTTGACTTTTTGTTAACAAAAATGCTGCCATGCGTGGGAAAATTCCAAATTCCAAAATCCAAATCCTAATTACCAAATCTCAAAACCAACACGCAGACGCCAATGGCTTAAAACGTAAGTCTTAGACAATTTTACGTTTCATCTTGTTTTTAAGGATAAGCAAAAGTTTTAAATCGCGTCTTTTTCAACCAACAAAAAACTTTCATAAGTTATTGATTTACAGCTACTTTTACAACTCTTAAAGCAACTTAAAAAATAAAAAAGCAACCATTTCGCTATTTTTGGCTCTCTTTGTGCATATAGAAACACAGACATTTTGTTTTATTTTGAATTTTAACCAAAAAATAAAATTAATTGGCGTTCGTTCCATTACAATAAAACGAATATTTTGAAATGAAAATATTTTTAAATATTTTTATACAATAAAAATAAATTTTGCCTAAAGCCTAATTTCATAATGATTTAAATAAGTAACATGGCAATACCCAATCAACACACGAACATTTTTATAGCTTACGCAAAAGCAAATGAGGACATACTGGAGCTACTGCGTAAACATCTGACTTCTTTGGAGCGCACTGAAGGGGTGAAGATATGGTATGACGGCAAAGTAGATCTAGGGCAAGAGTGGCTGGAAGAAACCGAAAAGGCAATGGCAAATGCTGATATTATTTTGTTGTTGGTCAGTGCTGATTTTATTGCTTCTGATTTTTGTTACGAACATCAGATGAAGCAGGCGCTCGAATTTCATGCAGCAGGTAAGGCAACTGTCATTCCTGTTATCATTCGGGATTGTGCTTGGGAGCATGCGCCTTTTAGTCAATTGAAGGTATTGCCTTTGAATGGGGTGCACACCACAAGTTCGGTGTGGGATACCGAAGATGAACCTTATGTAGAAATTGCCAGAGCGTTAAACGAACATATTAATGCCAAAACAGCTACCCAACCAACACAAAAGACCCGCAAACGCGGACGTGTACTCTACCACATTCCCGCGAAAATGCAGAAAGATGTCACTTCGCTTTGTACGATTCGCATTGCGCCCGAAGATATACCCGAAGCCATTTTAACAGAAGCATTGGAAAAGGATAAACCCGTCATTGAGGACATTCGCCGTATTGGAAAATACATGAAAGTGCAATTGGTCAATGACAGCAATGATGATGCTTTTTTTATAAAAAATAAAAGTACAGAAGAACAGGTAATTGAGGACGATGATTATTCGGAATGGTTATTTGATGTGACGCCGCGTATAGAAGGCATCCATAGTTTGCAATTGAAGGTGTCGGTGACATTGGTGCGCGATGAACACGGTAAGGAATACAAAGATGTCGTCGTGCTGGATAGAGATGTGGAGATAACCACTCATGCAGTACACGAAAATTTCGATTGGGCAAAAGCACCCGCCGACAATGCCTTAGTATTGGCACATTCGGAAACCACAAAAGTTGCAGAGGAAATCGAAGAAGATGCAGCGGAAGCACTTCATGAAGCCAAACCTAAACCGTCGGAAAATAAAAGTAGAAATATTCCAAAACCCGCGACTCCGCCTACCCCACTACCGAAATTACGCAGATACGGACGCGCTTTATCAGTGGGTTTGTTGTTGGTGTTTTTTATTCCTGCTATTACTTGGGCGGTTGCGCCGAGTGTACTGACTCCCGTTATCCTGAACATCAGGTATGATGATACTCGCAAATTATCTGAGGATAGAATTGCGGTAGAAAAAGACGGCAAATGGGGCATTGTCAACAAATGGGGCATAGAATCAGTCGCACCCGAATACGACGAAATAAAGGATTCCGAAAATGAGGTTACAGAAGTCAAAAAAGACGGTAAATGGGGCGCATTGAAACAGGCAGATAAGGAAGAAGGAAGATTAGAACGGATGTTTAGTCCGGTGGATAAAGTCGTCGTACCTATAAAGACGGACACTATCGAAACGATATTGGAGGATGAAGTGGAAGTTCGCATGGGCAATAAGCGGATGAAATTACCGATGTTGTCTAAGAAAAAAATAAAGGAAAACAAACCTTTAATGCAGCAAGAAGAACGCGAAATTGATAGTTTATTTGAATCAAAAAAAGTCGAAAAAGCAACAGAAAAACTATCGAAATTGCCGGAACAAAGCGAAGCCAAAGCCCAAGTCGAAAAACAAATAGAACGTCAAAAAACCAAGTGGGCGGATAAATATACAGAAGAAATCTATGAAGCTGCATCCAAAGGCGATTCTGCCAAAGTGGAGGATTTGAAAAAAGATGTAAAACGGGTGAAATCTGTCAAGACAGATAAAACACCTGTGAATAATACGAAGATAAAATCAAATCCAAAGTTGGAATCCGGTAAATCTTCGGGGAAAAAGAAATGACCTCGTATCATAAGAAACGCCTTGTAAGTCAAACTTACAAGGCGTTTTGTGATCCCGATAGGATTCGAACCTATAACCTTCGGAGCCGAAATCCGATGCTCTATCCGTTAAGCTACGGGACCGGGTGAAGTTTAAGTTTAAGAATAAGTCGAAGTTTAAACTCAAACGAAATTTTGTTGGATTTTGGAATTTGTTATTTGGAATTTTTCAAAATATAATGCAAAATTACGCTTTGTTTTTTGTAATAACAAGTCGTCGTGTCAATTAGTTCCAATACACACGCCTACGGAAAATTTGTACCAAACTCACCACCAATAACAAGCCCATGCCCACCATAGTAGTTGTCACCACAGTCTGGACGACATCCGTAGCGGTAGTCCGTTCCACATAGATACCATACAAAGCCCACGCCACCACCAAACCATAAAATATATCATTTCGGTTGAAAGCCATGATAACTCCAAGCGTAATCGCCACCAAAATAACGCCAACCGCCCATACAGGCTCGCCTAAGCCCAGACCACCCACGCCCATACTGACGAGCCATGCAGTCGCATTGGCAATCGTAGCCACGCTAATCCAACCAAGATACACACTAAAGGGTAGATGTGTCAGATATTTCTCAGCATTTGATACGCCGGAAATTCCAATCCTTTGGCGTTGATAAATCGCTATTAATGAGGCAAGTATCGTAAGCATAATCACCACTGAAAGAGGAACGATTTCGTAATGCCATGCTACTATCCAAGCTATATTTGCAAGACAGGAAATGAGAAACCAATAACCGATTTTATCCAAAAACGATTCATCTGCCATACTACGATTGCGAAATGTATACACAAAACTATACACCAAAAATATTCCCAACAACAAATAAATAATACCCCAAATGGAAAAAGTAGAAGGCGCAGGAACAAATAGATTGGGATATTGCGCAGAGAGTTGTTGCGGTGTTTTTCCATTTAGAGGTAGCGACACCGCCCAGTAATTGACAACGAGTGTTGCAATATAACCGACCAAATTGAGGATAGAAAATGTGAGTCTTTTGCTGTGATTGGACATAATTATGATGTTTGATTTTCTGTCGAGTGATTTTTAGTTTACACAAAACACTCACAAAAGTCATATAAAACAAAACAATATAATCGCTTGTTCCGTATAATAGACTTTACTCTGATAGGTAAAACTAAGTAATTCATTTTATTTGAGTTATGTTTTTGAGCAGATAAACAAGAAAATTATCAAATTCATACATAGTTTTCTTCTCACTACCAAATAAATATAACATTTTAAACTTTGTATAAAATTGATAATCAACTCACTTGTTAATTTGACAAGATTTCCGCCTGTATACCTGTTCAATAAATCTTACAATATCAATACAGGGTTACTTTTGAATGCTTATAGCTCTTTTTCATAATTTTACATAAATTGAATTCATTCAATAAGAAACTCCCTTAAAAATTTTTCGCTTTATTAGAGTGTACAAATTCTTCGTTTTCTTTTGGGATGATAGGGATGCTGTACACTCTTTTTATTTCGATGAGTTGAGGAGTCGGCGAGTTCTTGAGTTGATGTGTTTTTATTTGAAGTCTGTAAAAACCTACCTGTTTTCTGCAAATAATTCTCTATTTTTACGAAAAACAATGAGTGAATTTTGAATGAGTGAATGAGTGAATCATTTGCCGACCCATAATTCATTCATTCAAAATTCACTCATTCACTCATTAGTCATGTTGGTTGATTTTATTATTGTAGTGGTTTATTTTTCGGTGGTCATGTTGATTGCCATGTCGGGCAAACGTAGTAAAGACATGACGAGCGAAGAATATTTTTTGAGTAATAGAAATTTGAATTGGTATTCGATTGCGATTTCGACGATTGCAACCAATATTCACGGTTATCAGTTTTTGGGGATGATGGGTTCGGCGTATCTCTATGGTATTGCTCAAGCAAATTTTGAAATCAATGCCATTCAAGGCTTATTGATGGCAGCCTTTATTTTTGTGCCTTTATACTTGAAAGACAGGATTATAACCATTACACAATTTCTTAAAAAGAGACTTGGCGAGGGCGTCGGGATAGCCTATTCGGTTGGAAATTTGATATTGTTTTCGACGCTCGGATTGGGTGTGGCGATGCTGTGGGGGGCGTATGTTGGCGAGTTGGCATTCAGCGAATTTTTGTCCTTTATCAGCGATGACCGCATGACACGTGTGGGTGCATTGATTGTATTTTTGGGCGTATTTTCGGCGATTTATACTTACTTCGGCGGCTTGCAAGCGGTCGTGCGAACAGATATTATTCAGTTTTCGATTTTACTAATTGGTGGTACGATTATCCTTTGGGTATCGCTCCAAAAACTCGGCGGTTGGGGACAGCTTTATGAAAAAACTCCCGAATTGATGAATCTTCACCTCCCCGCCGACCACCCGAAATTGGGTTGGGTAGGCGTTACGCTTGGCTTATTTTTCCTAAATATCAATTATTGGTGTGCCAACCAAAGTGTGGTACAACGCTCACTCGCCGCTAAGAGTCTCCGCCATGCGCAAGTTGGCTTGATGGCAGGTGGCATTATGAAGTATTATGTGGCGTTGATTGTGATCGTACCGGGCGTCGCGCTTGCAGGTATCGTGGGTAAAGAAGCCCTTGCTTCCGAGCCTGACCAAGCCTTCACCTATATTCTCGCTAACTTCTTGAGTCCGGGCTTACGCGGAGTGATATTGTGTGCAGTTTTTGCTTCTCTGATGAGTACGATTGATTCGTTGTTCAATTCATTGGCAACCTTGTTTTCGATTGATATTTACAAAGAATACATCAACCCTGAAGCTACCGAAAAGCAGATTGTTACCGTTGGTAGACGTACAATTATTGTTACTTTATTCATCGGAATTGCAATGGCGTTCTATCTGACTGATTTGAAATTTTCGGAACAAAGCAGTGCTTTCACCCACACACTCAATGAGTTACGATATTACTTCAATCACGGATTCGTAGTGGTCGTATGTATGGCAGCGTTTTTATTGATGCCTAATAAAAAATTGGCACTTGCCGCTTTTTTACTGACTGTACCGCTGAATTTCGCCCTTCAAAAATACTTACTGCCTGAAGGTTTTCCCTATTTGGTGCGTGCATTAATCGTGATTACGAGTTGTTTGGCTTTGGTGAGTATACCGACGATTTTGAAAAATGGCTTGCTGCCTGTTAAGGAATTTGTCAAATCTGCCGACCCGCGTGTGACCCGATATGGTTTGATGTTGTTATTTTCGATGATAGCCATTCACATCGTCTTGGCGATTCTATATCAAATGGCAATTTGACGAATTGTGGAGTTGTAGAATTGGCAAGTTATCGTTTCGTCAATTCTACAACTCGTCAACACATCATCGCCCTTGTTGCAATGCAATAGCTTTCTGATAATCAGCATCAGCTTTCGCTTTATCGCCGATTTTTTCGTAAGCATCTTTTCTATTGACGTATAAAATAACCGAATTGGGGTCAAGTTCAAGAGCTTTTGTATAATCTGCAATAGCTTCACGATATTTTTGCTGGCTCATGTATAATAATCCACGATTATTATAAGCCGGTACATAGCGTGGATCTGACTTTATGGCTGCTGTAAAATCACGTTCTGCATCTGCGGTTCTCCCCTGTTCATTTCGTAGATTACCTCTATTATAGTATGCATCAGCATAATCAGGTTTTATTTCCAGAGCCTTCGA
This sequence comes from Saprospiraceae bacterium, assembly GCA_020628725.1. Classification (GTDB taxonomy): domain Bacteria; phylum Bacteroidota; class Bacteroidia; order Chitinophagales; family Saprospiraceae; genus JAHDEO01. Next base: position 11,328 of record JAHDEO010000076.1, on the reverse strand, counting down.
AATATCCTTTTCCGCTTGTGCCGTATTACCGCTTTCATAATTCGTAATTGCACGGTATTGATAGGCTTTATGGTTTCTTGGCGCAATTCGGATCGTTTTAGCAAAAGACTGTTTTGCCTTATTATATTGCTTCAAGTTATGATATACAATCCCTCGATTGAGATTTGCATCCATATGTTCAGGCTCAAGTTCAATAGCTCTATCAAAATCTTTCAACGCTTCACTATTCTTTCCTAACTCTGTGTAAACCAGCCCTCTACGATAGTATGCCTCTATATGCCCGGTATCTGCATGAATGGCTTTATTATAATTTTCCATCGCCTTATCAAGCTCTTTCTTATTATAATTAAAATTCCCTTTGCTTGTATAAGCTTCCGCAAATTTAGGATTGATATAACGCGGTCTATTCGGATCTCTATCCGGAGCGCAAGATGATAGTAATGAAACACTAAATAACAATAAAATAAATATACTTAAATAAATGGGTGCTGAATATTGATTCAACTTTCTCATGGTATTCACACTGGTTAAGGAACGACGCAAAATAACTTTATACTTTTGGGCAAGTTATTTATGCCTCATTCTTTTAAGGAACGCGGCATAAATAAGTTTACATTCTTGGGGAGATTATTTTTCGCTTAGTTTTTGCTTTGAAAGAAGGATTTTATCGGGATAAATGACTGATTTCAAAGTGAAAAATAAGCATAAAAGAAGCCACCAAAATGTAAAGTTATTTTTGCCGCGTTCCTAAAACAAAACATAAAAAATAGTTATAGGGATTTTAATTCGATCCAAATATATAAAAAACGCTCGATAAGCTCATTCTTCCAAGTGATTTATTTCCTTTTTAATACCAAAATCTTTCCTTGTGTTTGATTTATGAATTGATGATACTCATATTTTTTAATAATTTCAAAATCAGGTAATTCGCTAAATGAAATTACGTAATCACGTTCACCTGTCCACCACCAAATACCTGTTGAATCTTTCGCTTGATATTGAGCATCATAAAAATGTAATCCGTTAAACTCCAAACCGCCGTCTATATGCTCAAACGGGATATTGTCAACTTCATTCAAATGTCGAATCGCTTCCCATCGAGTACGATTCCATGATAGATAGTCATGTGTCGTCATCACGGAAAACACAATTTGAACGACAATCAAAATCACACCAATATACATACCCCGATAAGCGGTATTTTCGGGATTATCGTGCCTTTTATTCATATTATTTTTATCATAAAAAACAAATATTGCTAAAGGCAAAACAATCAATAAAGGCAATAAATAACGGTCAAAAAATCCATGTAACGCAATTGGTAAAAAATAGATAAATGCTCCTAACAAAAAGAATAAACTGATACTTGTCTCTACACCTAAATTTCGCTCTTTTATTTGTGCAAATATTTTCACTAAACAATTGATAATCAGATGAAAATAAAAAACACCGCCCAATACACCAACACCCGTTACCAACCACCAAAACCACCTTCCAATTGACTCCATTCCCGACAAATCCAACATCATCGTATCATACAAAGAAAGTGGTCCAACACCCGTTTCCTGAATGATATTTTTCCCTAAAGGCATTGGTTTATTAAAGTAAAAAAGCAATAAAAATACGACGATACTAACTGTTACCAGCCACCGCCTACCGTCTACCGTCCACCGTCCGCCGTTCACCGGTAATAAGAACCATCCGAGATAAATAAGTGCGATAAAAGTATGTTTGAAAAAACGAACAGGAAGCTCTATTGGGTGCTGAAGTAATGACCACAATCTACCCGTTTGTGCGCCATACGCAAAGGGTGTGCGTCCCGTATTTTCCATCCAATTTTGAAAGAGAAACAAAGTGATAAGCCCAATAATTAGAGGCAAAACTGCTTGCAAAATTACACGTAGTGATATTTTTTTATTTGTAAATATTTTTAAATTCACGAATAAAAAAACAGCACAAAATGCCATCGGCATAAACAAACCAAATTGCCTACACAATATCGCTATCAATGAAAATACAATTGCCAATGACCAATCTATCCATTTTTCATATTGTAAAAAACGAACAAAAAACAATAATGTAATCGCTGTAAAACTTGCAAAATACACATCCGTCATAAAGGTAAATGACAGCACAAACCAAAGTGGATTGAAGGCAATACAAATAGAGAGTAGAAGAGCTTTTTTTCGGCTTAATTTTAATTGAAGTGCTAACAAATATATCGCAAAAATCCCCAACAAAGACACCACAAGTGTAGCAACTCGCAGTACTTCAAACGAATATCCAAAAACACTACAAAATGCTGTGCCCCAGAGAGTTTGTGTAATCAATGCTGAACTTGTCCACCCCAGAGGACGAAAATCTTCCGTCTCCAACATACGTTGCACAGCAATCGCATACGACCAATCATCATTCAAAGGAAAATCTCCCGAAGGATTCACCACGACGATAGCCACCAACCACAAAACAGTTAGCAAAAAAAAGTCAAAAATAATAAATCGGCGAATACTCAAATTAGCAAATATTTTCCGCTAATTTAAGAAAAAATAAAGATGTGGAAAGATAGCAGGCATTTTGAAAATGCCTGCTATCTCGTTTTAGTCTAACGTGCAGGTAGCCTGACCGTCTCTTTCTTGGTATTGGGATTCCTGATGGGCGCAGTAATCTTCCGCTTTAGCCTTGGTTACGTATACCATTTCAGATATATACGTTTCCTCACCGACTATGCAGGTGCATGTACGATTTTTGTTGCACGCACTAAGCGCAAGGGTAATTGCAAATACGATAACGCAGAAAAGTTGTTTTCTCATAACTCTCAATAGTTTGAATTTTGTATAGATGCACAAAGCATACCAATGCCATGAGCATCACAGATGATTCTAAGCAAATTGAAGTGGGTCAAGTTGATATATAGTGGGAATATATTGAGGTTCAGATAATTGAGGCAATGTTGGGAAAGCCTCAACGCCTTACAAAAATGCAAGATTCTACATTAAGATGCAATAGGAAGCACATATTTTTTTGAAATTAAATCCTAATCACAGAAGCTGCGGGTTTAAACCCACAGCTTCTGTGATTAGGATTTATATCTTGTTAAACCATTCTTTTGTGCCAGCTATCTCCGAGTCGCACTCTCCAGCGTTGGTCAAAATCGGCTTTTGTATTTACTAAATTATCAAAGACAGTGGTATCGTCATTAATTTCGCCGGAAGCATAAAGCGTAGAAAACGCCTCACGGTCTGCCGCATAAACTGCGCCGTCTTTTTCGTAAGTAAAGGTCATTCTATCAAATAAATCCACATTATATTCCTGTTCCACCGCTTTGATAAAATGCACAGAACTATCTATGGAACAACCACTTGCACCTGCCATACTCTCGTCTACCACTAATACAATAAAACGACCATGCAATACATCACCTGCCGCACGCAAGGCGCGATTATGGCTTGTCCATTGCTGTGTAAATGCGTTAATATGTTGACGTATTTTTGCAACATCCGCATCGGAAAACGCCGTTTTGGATTGATAAATCCATACCCGCGAAGTCGCAGGGAATGTGTCGAATTTATTTTGTATGATTGTTGGTTGTTCGTTCATTTTCAATTATTTACTACGCGCACCTCTGACTCCTAATTCACGATAATCATCGGGAGAACCCCACCCACGTCTCGCGTTAGTTTATTAATCATTAATCGTTAACCATTAAACATTATTAGAAACAATCATTTCCGAAAGGTCGTAGACCATTACTTTGTCCTCTTTCTCCTTAGCTTTTACGCCGTCAGACATCATCGTAAGGCAGAATGGGCAGTTGACCGCGACCACATCTGCACCTGTATCGAGAGCTTCTTCGATGCGTTCGATATTGATACGTTTGTTTCCGGGTTCGTCTTCTTTAAACATCTGTGCGCCACCTGCACCACAACACAAACCGTTGGTTTTGCTACGTTTCATCTCGACCAAATCCGCGTCCAATTGCGCCAATACATTGCGAGGTGCTTCGTAAATATCATTGACACGTCCGAGATAGCAGGAATCGTGATAAGTGATACGTTTGCCCTTGAAAGCACCGCCTTCATTCATTTTTACGCGACCATCATTGATGAGTTCTTGCAGCATCTGCGTATGGTGAATGACTTCATAATTACCGCCAAGCGCAGGATATTCATTCTTCAACGTATTAAAACAATGCGGGCAAGCAGTGACGATTTTTTTGACATTATACATGTTTAATGTCTCAATATTTTGCAATGCTGTCATCTGAAATACGAATTCATTGCCCGCACGTCGTGCAGGGTCGCCCGTACAACTTTCTTCATTGCCGAGTATGGCGAATTTTATTCCTACATCGTTCATTATCTTCACAAATGCCTTCGTCACCTTCTGTGCGCGAGCATCAAAACTCCCCGCACAGCCTACCCAAAACAGTATTTCGGGTGCTTCATCTCTTGCGGTATAATCCGCCATTGTTTGTACTTTCATCATCAAAACGTATCACGAGCTTCTGGCTCGTAGTGTACTGTATTATATTTCTATTATTTTTAGCTGCGTAAATGTACACATTTACCCAACAAAATTACATCAAAATGGGTTTCAATCATAGTAAAACACCAAGATACGAATTATGAATAAAAAAATCATCATCGCCGGCGGCAGTGGCTTCTTGGGTCGGCATTTGCTCACTTACTTTTCTAATCTCGGTTACGAAGTCATCATATTGAGTCGCGACAAATCGCAGGGCGTATTCCGTCAATGGGATGCCAAGACACTCAGCGATTGGGCTACGGAACTCGAAGGTGCACAGGCACTTATTAATATGACAGGGCGCACCGTGGACTGTCGTTATAACGAAAAAAACAAAGCACAAATTCTCAATAGTCGTATTGATAGTACACGCATATTGGGTGAGGCGATACGTGCGTGCAAGCAGCCACCAAAGTTTTGGTTCAACTCCTCTACCGCGACCATTTACCAACACACCGAAGGCAACGCTCCCGCGAATACCGAACGTAAAGGTATTATCGGCAGCGATTTTTCGATGAATGTAGCGAAGGCATGGGAGCAGGAATTTTTCAGCCACGACACACCCAATACTATCAAAACCGCCTTGCGAACTGCCATCGCAATGGGTAAAGACGGTGGTGCATTTCCCGTGATGGCGAAGTTGGCAAAGTTCGGTTTATGCTCTCCGCAAGGAACAGGCAAACAGTGGATTAGTTGGGTGCATGTGGAGGATGTTTGTCGCGTAGTAGATTTTTTGATGCAACATCCGCATGAGGGCGTGGTGAATGTAGTTGCCCCCTACCCTATTCAAAATCAGGATTTCAACCGATTATTGAAAGAAAAATTAAAAGTACCTTTCACGCTACCGCAACCGAAATGGCTACTCGAAATCGGCGCATTTTTCATTCGTACTCAAACGGAATTAATCCTAAAAAGTCGTAAAGCCTATCCCGAACATTTATTGAATGCAGGGTTTACATTTAATTATGAAAAATGTGAGGCGGCATTGGATGATTTACTAACGTAGCACGGTGCTCTTGTGCCGACGAATGACGGCATCCAGCCCGTGCATCTGCGTGTATTGTGCGCTCCTAACGTGAAACACGGGCTGGAAGCACCGTGCTACGTCCGATAAAATAACTATTTTTGCAAAAACAAACCAATCACTAATTACCAATCACCACACCAATGCAAATTCAACGTCTCCTATTCGATGCAGACAATACCCTTATCGACTTCTCCAATGCATCTAGAGCTGCTTTTTGGCAGACTTTTGAAGATTACGAATATCCCTGCTCTGAGAAAATTCATGCTACTTATATGCCCATCAATCACCAACATTGGGTCAATTTTGAGCAAGGAAAAATCACGGCTGAGCTATTGAGAGTCAAACGATTCGCTGATTTATTTGAAGCTATCGGCTTTATGCCTGCAAAGCCACAGGATTTTAGCAAGCGGTATTTAGAGAATTTAGTTTTGAAGTCAGAAAGTTATGACGGAGTAAAAGAAATGCTCGAAAGATTACAGCCTAATTATAGCATGAGCATCATCACCAATGGATTGAAAGAGGTGCAACGTCCGCGCCTAAAAAAGCTGGACATGACGCATTATTTTGATAGTATTATTGTGTCGGACGAGATAGGTTTTGCGAAGCCGGATGAGCGATATTTTGAAATTGCCTTCAATTCAATAGACAATCCGCCATCAAGAGAAAATACAATTGTGATTGGTGATAATTTGAAATCTGACATTCTCGGCGGGATTCGTTATGGCTTGAAAACCTGTTGGTTAAATGCTTCCGGTAAAACGAATGATACGGATATTCAGCCGGATTTTGAAATTAGTAATATTTTGGAATTTCCTGATTTATTAAAAAAAATATAAAAACACATGTAGGGACAGGTCGCGACCTGTCCCGTATTTTTATATTTTAGAATCACCGATTCGGATTCGTTGCCCACACCGTCACCTCCGGGATAAATCCTCTGTCATCCATTTCCAATGTTGCTTTTATTGTATGTGCAATTTCGTGTGGACGCAATTTGTACGGCTCTTCGGGGCGTTCCATGCGCTCAGGATTGGCAAAGGCAGTGGTCACTTCACTCGGATTCACCAAAATCACGCGAATATTATGTTGTCGCAACTCCGCTCGCCAACATTCCGTCATCCCTCGCAAGGCAAATTTTGATGCTGCATAGACCGTTCCACGCGCAAATCCGCGTACTGCAGCCGTAGATGCGATGTTGATAATATGACCGCTTTTTTGCTCCGTAAAATGCTTGACCAATTCCTGTGTCAACAACGTCAAGCCGAATACATTAACAGAGAAAACACGTTCAAAATGTTCGATTTTGATGTCTCCCATTGTCGGGAAATCTCCTATACCTGCATTATTAACCAGTACATCTATGCCACCGAGTGCTTCAACAGTTTCGGCTGCTTTAGCCGGAATAGCATCGTAGTCACTGACATCAAAGGCTATTGGAATTGCGCCCATTGATTCGGCTACACGGTGGAGTTTTTCAACGTTTCTGCCTGTAATAGCGACTTTTGCACCTGCTTCGATGAGTAATTTGGCAGTGGCTTTACCGATACCTGCACTACCACCTGTTACGAGTATTCTTGCGTCTTGTAGATTCATGTTTTTAATTGATAATGGATAATTGAAAATGAATGTATACACAATCATTTTTATGGAATAACAAAGATAGTATTAAGTGGTTGATTTAAGTAAGGAACGTGACAAAAATAACTTTACCATCTTGGCTACTTCTTTTGCACTTATTTTCCACCTTGAAATCAGTTATTTATCCAGATAAACGCCTTCTTTCAAGACGAAAACTAAGCACAAAATAACCTACCCAAGTTGGCAAACTTATTTATGTCGCGTTCCTAATGTAATTTCACAAACAGCATTATAACGAAAAAAGCCCCACTCCAAAACGAAGTGAGGCTTGTATTTTCTGTCCGCTATGGACTAATATCTATTTTTTCACAACCTTCTCAATGGATTGTTGTGTACCGTCTTCAAGTACAATGTAGTACATTGCCGAAGGCAATAAAGACATGTCAATAACGGTACGGTTCAAACCAATGTCCGGTGTAAATTCTTGTGAATCAACGGTACGTCCAAGTACATCTACCAAACGAATATTGAGACGGTCTCTGCTGCTCACTTCAAACGTAACAGCTACCTCATCTTGCGTTGGATTCGGATAGACATCTAAGACACCAAAACCACCCGTCAAACAAGAAACAGTCTCGATTCTTGATAAAGTTTCTGTACCTGAGAATTCTATGATTCGCAAGCGGTAGTAGTACTGACGAGACAGACCTGATGCATCTTTGTAACCGTAAGTTTGTACAACAGTAGAATTACCAACCGCAGGAACTTCTGCAATTGGAACGTAATTCTGACCATCAATCGAACGCTCTACGACGAAGTGTGAAACATCTTCTTCCGTTGCCGTTGTCCAAGTCAAAATGTACTCATTATCGGCACATGTCCCTTCAAATGCAATCAATTCGATAGGAAGCTGACGGAAACATGTTGCAGGTACTTGGAATTGACAAGCACTTATCATATCTACAACAGTCATTTCGTAATCGCCGTCTTCTTCCACCACAAACACATCGCTCATCTGGAATGGACCGCTATTACCAATACGATACATCAAGTTCTCAGGTTCTTCGTAATCTTCCATAGGATCTACGTCGATAATGAACTCTTCCGGTCCTGTCTGCTCACAAGTAGCTTCTGATACCGGAACAGGATTCACAGGAACGTTGACTCTGATAAGTGTAGCACATGGATTGAGCGAAACCGCCGGATTTTCGACCGTACCACCTGTACCCGTTCCGTTTTCATAATTGTAGAAACCGGAGAAGGTGTAAGTCGCTGTACCCACAGTACTTGGGTCGAAAGTCAATGGTGCAGGTTGTGCTTCTTGATTGTTGAGTGCCACTGCCGGATAACCTTGTAGTGGTTCGAAGTCCACATTATCAGAGGTTTCGATTACACCGATAACAACGACGCCGTCATCTTCACAGTAAGCTGCTTCAAGAGGCGGATTGAATGCCAAAACAGGGTATGCACATACATTTGTGTAAGACAATTGACCACCTGCGCCATTCGGTGCAGGGATAAATGTAGCACCACCATCCGTAGAATATTCTACATTAATCGTGTAACCAATTCTATCAATATGATTAAAAATCAAGATATAGCGTCCCGGGAAAGTTTCGTAAAACTCGATAGGTAGCGTACTGCTCGATAAACCTTGATTGACAGGACCTTCAATACCTGTTGAAGTAACATCTGCACGAATAATCAATCCGGCAGGTGCGAGTACTGTAACCGTCTCAGTGAATGTACCGTCACCGGCACCATTATCAGATTGGTCATTATTACATTTACAACCATCATTTGCAAAGAAGGTATTTGTAATACTGAAATCGCAACCGACTGGAATAAGCGTAATGCTTTCTGTTACACTACAACCGTCTGCATCCGTAACGATAACTGTATAAGTACCGCCAGCCAAGCCTGTTGCCGTAGCTGTTGTCTGACCATCACTCCATAGATAATCGTAAGGCGGTGTACCTCCCACGGCTGTAACCGTTGCTACACCGTTGCTCTCATCACAATCAGGTGCTTGATTGACTGCTACTGTTGCAGTCGGCGCATTTGTGCCTGTGAGCGTGACAGGTGTAAAGGCTGTACAGCCATTGGCATCCGTAACGGTAACTGTATAAGTACCCGCAGGAACTCCTGTGATAGTATTGCTACTTTGCGAAATGCCCAAGTCTGCAATTGAATATGTAAATGGTCCAACGCCATTTTCTACTGAAATGGTGATTGTACCATCATCTGCGCCACAAGTTGGGTCATTAACAGATATATTGCTAATACCGATAGCATCAGGTTCACCAACTACGATGGTCAATACCTGAATACAATCCTGTGCATCATTCACCGTAACGTTGTAAGCTCCACCGTCAAGTCCGCTAAGGTCTTCGGTAGCTGCGCCATTACTCCACGCATAAGTGTATGGAGCCAGACCACCCATAGCTGTCAAGTCTATTGCACCGCTACCATCACCGTTACATGTCAAATCAGTGACTACTGCATCAACAACAAATGTATCGCAACTCAAACAACCACAATCTTCCGCAAAAGCAGCGTCCGCGGCTTCATAGCAGTAATTAGCGAATGCGCCCATATTGGTCAATACCTCGTCGCCCGCAGAAATCATCATTAAGCTATTCAAGTCAGCCGTGAAACCTGCCAAATCAATATCTTCTACATTGAATGCATAAACAGTATAGTTAGTATTATCCGCCAAATCAGCGAAGATACCTGTATTATTGACATCTTCTACCATATTACTGTTGTCATTATTGACCAATGCATATACCATGCTGTAACCATTACCATTAGCAGCAGCTTGTGCTGTGATAGTATATGGTGCATCAGGATTTGTACAATCACAAACTTCTTGGTCAGCACAATTCAATTGTAATACATCGTATGTAGTGGCGCAAGGCAAAACCACTTGTACCGGAAATACGGTCAATGTCACAGGAGTATTGTGGTCAGTGTAAGTAAACGGACCTATCACAACAGGCGTACCCGCATAGGTCACTGACAAACCCTCAGCATCTACGGTGTATGTTCCACCGGGACCTGTAACTTCTTGAACTTCAATAAAGAATGTGCCTTCAGTGGCAGAATTACAAGTTGGTGCTGCTGTAATTTGGATTTCATCTACAACTGTAATCGAAACCTCTACGCTACCTGAACACGCATTTTCATCAGTATAATTATAAATGAATGCACCACCCGCACTAACATCTGCGCTTGTCGGGTCAGCTATACCATCCCATGTACCCATCGAGCCTGCAGGTTCAAATACAGTCAAATCATAACTGAAAGCATCGTCTCCACAAGCTACAGCGTCATCAATGATAAGCACCGGAGAAAACGGAGTACCCGCACATGGCACACAAATACTACCATCGGCACTGACAGTTTCCATATCGTTTTCAGTACAAGGATTACCATCATCACAAGCCTGTGTTGTCGTACAAGCTGCATCACAACTACTTGCATCTACTGTTCCAGCACATGGTACACAAATACTACCATCAAGATTAGATACTTCTTGTTGGTCATTGATTGTACAAGGATTGCCATCGTCACACGCCTCAATAGTAGTTTCTGAACAAGCCTCAGCAGGAACACCCGCACATGCTGTACAGATAGAGCCATCTGCCGCGATTACTTCTACATCATTAATGGTCAATGGATCACCGTCGTCACATGTTTGTGTGGTGGTACAAGCGGCATCACAACTGCTTGCATCTACCGTTCCCGCACATGGCACACAGATTGAACCATCTGATGCAACTACCTCTTCGTCGTTTATTGTACAAGGATTACCATCATCGCAAGCCTGTGTTGTCGTACAAGCTGCGTCACAGCTACTTGCGTCTACTGTTCCCGCACATGGTACACAAATGCTACCATCAAGATTAGATACCTCTTGCTGGTCATTGATTGTACAAGGATTACCATCATCACAAGCCTCAACAGTAGTGTCCGAGCAAGCCTCCGCAGGAACACCCGCACATACTGTACAGATAGAACCATCAGCCGCAACTACTTCTATATCATTGATGGTCAATGGGTCGCCATCATCACAAGCTTGTGTTGTTGTACAAGCTGCATCACAACTGCTTGCATCTACTGTTCCCGCACATGGTACACAAACCGAACCATCTGCTCCAATGGTTTCTTCATCATTTATCGTACATGGATTACCA
>JAHDEO010000075.1 GCA_020628725.1 Saprospiraceae bacterium | reverse complement strand
AAGGCTAACTACAACGTAGTCAGCCTCTTAATAATTTACAGGGATACCCTATCTAATCCGAGTTCATCGGCAAGCAATTTCATATATTGCCTTAATTTCTGCATATCATCTTGAAATAGTAAGTGTTATTTTGGTTGAAATTTGGAATTTGTTTTTGGGAATTTGAAATATATTTATCGTTTCATTCCCAGATAATTCAACGCCAAATTGCAGTACGTCCGAATGGCTACATCCAAGCAACCTTCATCCACATAGAAGTCAGGCGTATGGTGCGAGGGAGCCTCACTTTTGGGAGTCGTACTTGGTCGTCCGCCATAAAAGACGAAGGTACTTGGTACTTTTTGAGCATAAAATGAAAAATCTTCCGCGCCTGTTCTCGCAGGTACTACACGAACATTTTCTTTGCCAACCGTACCGTACAAGGTGTGTACCATTGTGCGGGTCAGGTTGGGGTCATTATAAGTGACCGGATAGCCGATTTTTATATCTACTTCGGCAGTCGCACCCATGCTCTCCGCAATGTTGGTGGCGACAGTTCTAATCTTCTGATGTACAATGCGTTGCATCGCCGTATCAAGCGTGCGAATCGTGCCTATCATCAAAGCTTCTTCGGGGATAATATTGTTACGAACACCAGCTTCGATTTTACCAACAGAGATAACAACTGCCTCTTTGGTCAATTCTGATTGACGGCTCACAATTGTTTGCAAACCCATGATAATTTGTGCGGAAGTGACAATGGGATCTACCCCCGTCCACGGGCGCGAACCATGTGATTGTTTGCCTTTTACGCGGATTTCAAATCTATCGCTCGCCGCCATAAATCCGCCCAAACGATATTCCAATTTCCCCACTTCCAATCCCGATGATACATGCAATCCGAAGGCTGCTTCCACATCAGGATTTTTCAAAATTCCTTCTTTGACCATATCCTGTGCGCCACCTGTTTCGCCCGGAGGTGCGCCTTCTTCTGCGGGTTGGAAAATGAAGACAATCGTACCCGCAATTTCATCGCGCATACCAGCCAGCACCTCTGCCGCGCCCAAGAGCGAAGCCGTATGTGTGTCGTGCCCACAGGCGTGCATGACGCCAACTTCTTTGCCCAAGTAGGTCGTTCTGACTTTCGAAGCGAAAGGTATATCGACTCGTTCTGTCACAGGTAATGCGTCCATATCCGCACGCAAGGCGACTACCGGACCGGGCTTTCCGCCGCGTAAGACGCCCTTCACACCTGTCTTGGCGATACCTGTTTGGACTTCGATACCCAATTCACGGAGGCGATTGGCGACTTTTTTCCCGGTTTCAAATTCACGATTAGAGAGTTCGGGAAATTGGTGGAAATCACGACGCAATTCGATAGTTTTTTCTATCGTTTCTATAGGAACTTCTTTGATTTCTACGTCAATTTGTGCGGGGAGATTTGCGGTGATTAGGAGGGAGATAATTAGTAATATCAGGTTTCTCATAATGTTTATTTTCGATAAATAAATATTTTGTCAAACCGCTAATGCAGTATTTTACGCGGCAACTAAAGTTTCCGCTACGTATTGTTATGGAAGGCTATTATATACAAATTCAACGATTTTTTCCGCATTAATAAAACCCTGTCCGCGTGTCTCGTCCCATTCTTTGGTGAGTCCCATTTCTTTGACTTCTTCGAGGGTTTTACCGCCAGATTTAGCGGTTTTGACGCGCTCTCGAATGTCTAACAATACATCACGGTAAGCACTCAACTCTTGTCGATTAGAAAGATTGCCATGTCCGGGAATGATAACGGTTTTTTCATTGACGATGAAGAGAGCTTTGTTCATCGCTGCGATTAATCCATCAATCGAGCCACCCGAATTGAGGTCGATAAAGGGATAATTGCCACCAAAAAATGTATCGCCCATATGCAGTACATTTTGTTTCGGGAAATAGACAAATGAATCGCCATCCGTGTGTGCATCGTGTACGTGTATGAGCATTATTGGCGTTATAGAATCGAGGTAAATAGTCATGTCATCACTAAAGGTAATCTGCGGTAAAGCCGCCGGAGGCGAAGGGTCTACGATACGCCCCATTCCGCGAAATTGTTTGGTACTCATGCGTTTACGGACATTTTCGTGGGCGATGATAATGGTGCCTTTGTTGCCAAGATTTTCGTTGCCACCTGTGTGGTCACCATGCCAGTGCGTATTCACGAGGAAACGGACGGGTTGGTCTGTAACAGTGGCGATTGCAGCCAATATTTTGTCGGTCAATTGTGCGAATTGGTCGTCAATCATATACACGCCATTATCGCTTACAGCAATACCGATATTGCCACCCGAACCTTTGAGAACGTAGATGTTTTCAGCAGCTTTTTCGACGGTAATTTCGATTTTATCCCAATCACGTTGAGCTTGTAGATTAATTGCTATTACAGCAAGGAAGAGGATAAAAATATACTTTTTCATAGTAGATGAATTTTGATGTGTGGTGGTATTATCTTTAATACTCGAAATCACTACAAGGTAACATTTTCGTATTTTAAAATGATATTTTTAATCATAAAATAATATTCAAATATCCGATAATCAGTTAGAGCATGTTTGGAATTTTTCAAGCTGATAATCAATAGTTTATGGTTTTGGCGAAATATTGAAGAAGGAGTTTATCGGGATAAGTGACTGATTCGATATGAAGACAAGTTCATAAAATATTGGTTATCAGGCAGAAAAATTCCAAACATGCTCCTATATTTACCCAATGAAATCAATGACTACCCTCTTGTTTGCTGTGCTGTGTTCCACACTTTTTGCACAAGTTCAACTTCCCGATAATATGTATCCCGATACGCTTCATTATCCGTTTTGGTATGGCGTAGCTTCAGGAGATCCGACTGATTCGGGTGTGATACTTTGGACGAAAGTAGAAGTTGATATTACGCAAGTTAATCCTATTGCTCTCAATTATCTCATCGCCATCGATGCCGAAATGAACGACATCCTGCAAACAGGAACAACGGAAGCCACGATTCTCACCGATTGGACAGCAAAAATTGACATTACCGATTTAGAACCCGCCACGACTTATTATTATCAATTTGAATTATCGGATGGCACACGCTCCCAAATCGGCAGGACGAAAACTGCTCCCTCAGGCGCATCAGACGAGTTGAATTTTGCAATTGCCTCATGTTCAAGTATTTATTCAGGTTATTTTAATGCCTATCGGCGAATTGCAGAACGCGATGAATTGGATTTGGTGATTCATGTAGGCGATTATGTGTATGATTTTGTTGATCCGGATGAGCCGATTCGTGTACCCGAACCACCGCCAATTGATCCGCTTTATTTGGATGAATGGCGGGATTTACATACCTATTATTTACTCGACCCTGATTTACGATTGATGCGACAAATGCATCCGCTTGCCGTCATTTGGGATAATCACGACACGGATGGCAATGACGAACAAACGACGATGGAAGCCATGCAAGCCTTCCACGAATATGTGCCTGTACGAAAGCAAGCCGATGACCTGCATTTGTATCGTCGATTGCAGTACGGCGATTTGGTGGATATTATTTTCATGGATGCCGAATTGTATCGTAATCAAGACATTATTGAACCCGGTGAACGCTCTGTTTTGGGTTTTGAGCAGTATGATTGGTTGATTAATGAGGTTGATAATTCTACGGCTCAATGGCGAATTTTCGGAACGCAAAAGATGTTTGGGCATTGGAATATTCAGGATGCACCGATTGACCTGCCAATTGGGAATGATACTATCGTCGATCCGGGAAGTTGGGATGGTTATATGTTGGAACGTGAAATGTTGCTCACGCATCTGCGTGACACCGAAAAGGACAATAATATCTTTGTGACGGGCGATTTACATTTTGCACTGGCATTGGATATTCCCATTCATCCGCTTGATCCTACGGAGTATAATCCCGAAACGGGTGAAGGTTCGGTCGGCGTGGAAATGATGGGCGGCAGCATCACACGCGGCAATTTGGATGAGAGTGGTTACGAACCTTTCATCGCAGATTATTTGATACAACTCAGCTACAACCTTAATCCGCATCATGTGTATGGAGAATTGATAAAACACGGCTACGGCACACTCACCATTCGACCCGATACGACTATCGGAAGGTTTTGGTTTTCAGATATTTTGCAATTCACAGATATAGAAGAATTGGGTGAAGAATTATTTTGTGCAGATGGAAAAAATCACTGGGAACGCTTTGGTACTGTCAATACTGAACTCCCTGTTACCGAAGATTTTCATGTAGGAAATCCGTTTCCTAATCCTGCTAATAACGAATTTAATATTAATGTTTCTATAAAAAAACCGCAGCAAATTTCTGTTCAATTATTTGATACTAAAGGACGCAAAGTGAGTGATACACAGTTTTTTGATTGTTATTCAAATGGTATTCATACCCTCACATTAAACAATAAAAACATTGAACCGGGGATATATATGATGAAAATTAACGGAGAGCAATTTGAAGCAGTAAGGAAAATTATCATAACAAATTAAAATCAGAGTCACTGGTTTCGAGTTTTCAATATCATAATAAATGGTAAATACGAGAGCAAGTATATCAGCTCTTTTTACACGTATTTATGCCCTCTATAACTCGCAACTCGTCAACTCGCAACCCGGTTTATACATCTATAAAATTTTTATTTTTATTTAGGTCGAAACAAGTCCATGATTTTGAGTGACTTTTTGTTTCTTTGCGGTCGGAAAGATTGATAAAACATTTCTAACTTTTCAATCACATAATATACACATAATGGCAAAAGTTAATATTTTAGATTTATTGCAAAATACCATTGAAGAGGTAAAGCAAGGTAATCGCAACAATCCAAACGAACCTACTGCAGATCCAACCGTTTTTGATTTCTTAAAAGGAAAATTGGGAGAGATTCACCAAGTGAATCAGGAAAGAAAATCAAGAGGAGAAAGACCACTCAAGCTCAAAGATTTGTTGAAAGGTAAACTAAAAGAAGCGCGCCAGCAGCACAAAGACAATCCTAATGTACCGGATTCTATTTTTGATAGATTAAGAGACAAAATTGACGAGCAAGACCGCAACCGTCAGCAAGAACGTAGTCAAGAAAGTATCGCTGAAATCATCAATGAATACGGTATTGACGTAAGCAGACTTTCTCGCAATGAATTGAACCAAATTCAGCAGAGATATGTCGCGGACAATGACAAACTCGACGAGCAATATGCTCAATACATTCACCAACTTAATCAAAGCCGATAAGGATTGGTGAACAGTGATTAGTGATGAAGCCATTTCGTCCTGCGAAAAGTTCCGATAGCTAATTCACTGAATAAAAGCTAAGTAATTTAGACCTTTACTGGAGCGGTGTTGACTTAGGTTGACATCGCTTTCTTTTTGGAAATCCCAAAATCCAAATCCCAAAATCCAAAATTTAGTTCTTGACAACAAAATAATCATCCAATGCCTACATACGATTTAGAACAACGAACACTTGAATTTGCTATTGCTGTCAGAGTTTTCATCAAGTCTTTGCCACGAAATACAACAAATTATGAAGATGGTAAACAAGTCATTCGTTCATCAGGCTCAATCGGTGCAAACTACATCGAAGCGAGTGAAAATCTTGGTCAAAAGGACTTTAAAATGAGATTAAAAATAGCTCGAAAGGAAGCTAAAGAAACTTCGTATTGGCTAAAGATTATCAAAGCAACCAATGAGGAGGCTTTCACAGAAAAAGTAGAAAAATTAATTGATGAGAGTGAAGCACTTCGAAAAATATTATCCACCATCATCAACAAAAATTAATTGAGATTTGGATTTTGGGATTTGGATTTTGGAATTTAAAAATATTGTCCAAGCCCGAAACCAAAACCATACTCACCTTCATTTCGCAAGTCGGCAGAAAGGTCGAGGCGCAGAATCATATTGGAAAATTGACGGACGCTCACACGCAAGCCCATACCTGCGAATAAAGCTTGATTTTCTTGTTTCCAAATCGTATCAAATGACTCACCGGATAAACCCAATGCGCCAAAATCTACGAAAGGGACAAGCTGTATCGCACCGATTTTTCGTTCAAAAACCATCTGACGATATTCGGCATTGATACTGAATTCGCGTGAACCACGCAACACTCTGTCACCTGCACCGCGTACATTGACATAATTGTCCAAAACAAAGGAAGGGAAAGGGGTGTAATCATTGTCTGCAATACCAATATTGAGGCGCAGGGCAAGATTTCCACGTTTGCGAATGCGTTTGAAATATGCCGTTGTATTTTTGAATTTCCAGAACGCATTATCATCCACTTCAGGTGCAGTGCTCACTTCAAAACAAGCAAAATTGGAGAAGCCATCGCGGTATTCATTATAGAAATTGACGCGATTGAAGGTATGTAAGACTTTTGCCAAAAACTTCGGCGTATCAATTGAAATGGCTCGTGGAGAAATAACATCTTCGGGTGTTTGAGGGGCATATTTTTCGTATAAAGGATTGATGCCGAATTCGAGGAAATTATTGAACTTGAATTCATACCTTGCCAGCAATTCTGCCGAATACAAATCGTAGAGATAACGGAGGTCTTGTTCAGGAAATTTGATGGGTTCGAGGGTCGATTGTTTAAGCAAATTTACAGAATAGCCCCAACGCGATTTTTTGATATATGGTGTTCGGATAAAAGCATGAAAGGTGTGTCTGTCGTAATATCTGTAATAGGCACTCGCCACACTGCCATTTCCCATAAAATTATAATCAATCACCCCCAATTGCGCGATAATAGTACCGTCTGCCACCCCGACATTTCCAATAGGAATGAGCGTTGTGCGCTCTTTTAGATGGTATTCTATAATGTAACCATCCGTCGTATCACGCACCACCGGTTGTATATCAGAAAACAAGTCTAAGTTTCTCAAAACTTGCTCGTCTCTCTGTAGGCGCGTACTATCTAGTTCTTCGCCCGGATGCACACACAAAAAACGCCCTACATGGTCTATCTTAGTTTTTTTACATCCCACAATTCTGACCTCTTGGACAGTTTGGGCATTGATAGTATTTGTGAGGATAAAAAGAAAAATAAAGTGTTGAAAAATCGACTTCACCATAGGATTTGCTTTGCGGTAAATGGAAGTGCAAAACTACTGATTTATCTGATTTTAAAATGTTTGGGAAATGACAAAATGTACAGGCGACCTTCATTCGCCATGTTGGTCAATTGAGTTCATACTACATCTTCCATCAATTTTGCCAAGTCATCAGGATTTCGACGAGTATTCCAAATAATGAGTATTTGTATTGCCTCGTCGGTGACTTTGTATATTAAATGGAAAGTTTTGACTTTTTTGATGCGGATATTTTCAAATTGCGTAGGTCGTCCGATGTATGGTTGAGTGGTCAGCATTTCAGCAGCTTCATCAAAAAGTCGATTGAGTTTGCGGCTATAAGTTTTTGAGCCGTTTCGATTGTTCCAATAGTCGAAAATTTCCTTTTTCTGTGATTGGGCAAATTCTGTCCAGATTAATCTTTTAGCCATTCTTCCGCTTGTTTTTGAGCTGCTTCGTGGGTGAGATATTTTCCTTCGGTGATTTGTTGTTCAGCTATTTGGATTTGATGAATTTGCGCTTGATTCAACTCATAAATTTCTTCTTCTTCCGAATCCATACGTACCAATTTACGTATTTCGTTAAGCAGAGCATCACTTTGAGTTTGAGCGATGGTTTGTATCAATTCTAATTTTAATTCAGTTATATTCATACTGATTATTTTCATTCAAATTTACACAAAAAAACAATGTAAAACAAACGCAAGCTGTACAGGCGACTTTCAGTCGCCATGTTGGAGGAGACATGGCAGCTAAAGCAGCCTGTACGAGCTACGCAATGACCAAATCGCCCACATCACAAAACCCACCAAAAGAAAAGTATTCACCGTCAAAAGCACGGCACTCCCCGCACCATACATCCCACGCACCCACTGACTAATAAAAAACAAACCCACCGCGATACCCAAGTAAGTCAACATCTTAGCAATCGGATAATCAATCTTATAAAAACGCTGCCCGGTCACGTAGCAAAGTGTACTCATAGTCGCGTAAGCTGCGAGCGTTGCCCAAGCAGATGCCATGTAACCGATGTGCGGGATGAGCGCGACATTGATAAGAATCGTGAGTAATGCACCCGTGCAGGCGATATACGCGCCGATGTGCGTCTTGTCGGAGAGCTTGTACCAAATGGCAAAATTGTAGTACAGACCGAGACAAACATTCGCCAACAAAAGAATAGGCACGATGCGAATACCCACGCGATAAGGCTCGTCCACAATAAATTTAACCAAGTCAATATAAAACCAAATACTCAAAAAGGCAAAGCAGCCTACCAACGTAAACGCCTCTGCCACCTGCCCATACACTTGTCGAGAATCCTCGCGATTGGCATTGCGGAAGAAAAAGGGTTCGGCGGCGTAATTGAAGGCTTGAGTGAAAAGTGCCATCAATATCGCAAACTTATAACAAGCACTATAAATGCCGATTTGACCATCAACATACTCATCAGTGCCGGGCAACAGGCGTTGGAGGAAAATACGGTCTGCCACCTCATTCGTGATACCTGCCAAACCTACGATTATTAAGGGTGCGCTGTATCGCAACATACTTTTCCATGCTTCTCTATCAAAGCGCAATTTGACTGAGAAATAAAGCGGCAGCAAGAGTAGCAAAGTCGCCAAACTTCCCATCAAATTCGCCACAAATACCAGCCCGACCTTATTTTCTTCGTGATAAATGGCTTGCGCGAATGAATTGCCTTGCTCGGCGAGTTTCGGACACATTTCCAAGAAAAATAAAATAAACAACACATTCACCACCACACCCGTCAATTTGGCGAATACAAAATAAATCGGACGGCTATCCAACCGCAATTTCGCCAATGGAATCGCCGCCAATGCATCAAAACCAATAATCAACGCAAACCAAATGACGTATAATCGCTGGTCAGGATATTGGATAAAATTGGCAATCGGTTGTGAGAAAACAACCATCAAAGTCACCAAAATTAAAGTCGAAATCAGCAGGGAAATCGTGGCGGTAGGAAAGATATTTTTTTTGCTTAAAACGCTGTCATTCAGATTATTATCCAGCGCATCTGTGTTATTGTTTTTTTGTTTGTCTAAACTTGCAAAACGAAAAAAAGCTGTTTCCATCCGATACGTAAAAATTATCATCAGGAAAGCTGCGTAGGCGTACAGGGTGGAATGTACGCCATACTCACTTTCTACAAATTCGCGTGTCAAATACGGCGTCAAAATAATAAAATTCAACAAACGTGAGGAGAGATTCCCCAAGCCGTAAATGACCGTTTCGCCCGCAAGTTTTTTAAGTAATTGCAATTAGTCGATAGTCCATAGTCCATAGTCCATAGTTGGTAGTCCGTAGGTATTTTTCACGATTTCCTATGGACTATCGACTATCGACTATCGACTGATTATAATGTATCCGATGTAGTTTCAATTTCTGACAAATCTGCTTCTGTTCCTTTCAAGAATAAAAACATTTTCCAGTTATCGCCTACTTTCTCAAATGAGGCGCGATAATCGACGGGACTATGTACATACTTTCCATAGACGTAGCCTTCCGTACCGTTCTCCATTTGGACTTTTATCCAAGGATGACGCTCTTTGCCGATGCGCTCTCGGCGTGGGTTTGGATTGGGTAAGAGACGTACAATATCGTAGGAAAGTGTGGCAAGGTTGCGGCTGCTACGGCTTGGTTTTTCGCGCATACGTACGCCTTGTCCAGTGACGACAGCGTACTCATTTGGGTCATAGCCTTGCGTAAATGTGGTATGCACATAAGGCGCTGTGAATATCGTTTCCTCCGGGTCTTCAAAATTACCACCAAGCGCGAGGATTTTATTTAACTCTTGCCAAACTTCTGATTCTGTCGAGTTTGTGTCCAAGCCCCATGCTTGTTTGAAACCTTCTTTTCCTTCATCTCCCTGATAGCTGTATTTGATTTTATCACTTACACGCTCCATCAGATATGATACATCTTTACGCCCAACAGCACTCATCAAATCGCGTCGAAAATCCCGAAAGGAAGGACTGATTTGTCCTTGATCTACGGGATTGACTTTGCCTCTTTCTTTGATGGAAACGCTGGGCATTTTGCCCTCTTCCATATCTTGTTTGGCTTTTTCGCGCTCTTCAGGCGTGGGTTGGCGGTTGGCGCGTTCTATGGAGTCGAGCTTGGCTTGTGCGGCACGTGCACGGGCTTCGGCTTCGGCTACTTGTTGGTTATTGGAATTTTTACACTGAAAAAAAACTAATCCAAGTGTGATTAGTAAGGCGAATGAAATGATTTTTTTCATGATTTTGAATAAGTTCAAGCGCAAGTTCAAGTATCAAGTTCAAAATAGGTTGAGACTCAAACTTGTGACACAATTGACTTGTTAAAATTTCGGAAGCAAAAGTACGATTTTGAGTTGAGTTTTGAATGGGAATTATAGGATTTGATGGGTTTACTTTAGTATTCGATGGGTTGCATTTATTGTAAGAAAAACGAATTACGAGTATACGAATGAACGCAAACACGGGCTGGAAGCACCGTGTTACGACATCAAGGGTATATACTCAACCGTTCCGCCCGATGAAACTGCATATCCAACACTCCCAAATTAAAAAACACCTCAAAAACGACTTCTTTGGTAGCGTAATCTACCTCTATCACGCGCCCACCTCTGATGTTGATATTATTTGCATTGCAATAGCCGGGACAAAACAGGACGTTATTTTTTTTCGGTAAAAAATCAACATCTGATACGATAAAAGAGTAGGTTTCCAGACCGCGTTCTTTGCCATATTGCCAGACTTGGCGGATAGTCATTGCCTCTTCATCAATAGCGTATTCCACCGCACGGCTGTAATTGGGACTGCCACCAAAATTGCGCGGACCATTATCGAATAACATCAAATTGCCATTGGGCATAATCATGGGCGCATGTTGATACCAATTCCATTCAAAATCCATGTGATTTACATTGCCCTCCAATACATCAGGGGCAGTAATCGGGTTGGCACTGGCATCAAGCGGCGTGAGAAGGTAATCATTGAGGTCGTCTCCCTTGCGATTCATTCCCCAACCATGATGCGGGGCAAGGACCCAAACCACATTGTTATCATAGTCCAACTTCACCACCGCCTGCCGCTGACAACTCACGATAATCGTATTGTCCGATTCATCATAAATCACCGCATTGGCGTGTACCCAATCCATTGGGTCATCATTGAGGACATTAATTAGCGTAGTGCGCCACTCGTCGAGCGATTCTTTTAAGTCCCATTCCATCAATACCGCGCCTGTTTGCCTATCTATTTCTATGATATAATCAATCTTTGTTTGATTGCCGTTTTGATGATAAGTTGAGTAGTGATTAGCCGTTACAAGGAAATTTCCATCGGGTTTTTCTTGCACATTATGATGGAAACCAAAATTCGGCAACACCCATTCATTCACAATTTCTCCATACGCATCTATCTCATAAATAGCATCATTAGCCGCATCACCAAAATAAAAATTGCCGTTTTGTAGTCGTTCTATACCTACATCGTAATATAAATTTCCCAGTACCGGATGGTCTGTGTAATCCAGTATCCAACGCACTTTTCCGAAGGCATCAATCATGTAAGGACGGTTTGGACTGTGATTCGAGCGATTGCTGATGAGCGTCAAGCCCGGTTCCATTTTTTCCGGCGAAGTTGTGATGACGGTGATATTTGGATGATATTCGGGCAATGCTTCGGTAGTCATCATTAGTTCTTTTTGGAGCAATTCATTATTTTCTTCATCCAAGAATCTAACCTTTACAGTATTCTCATAATCAGGATATAAGCCCAAGACGGGTACACTCTGCGATGCAGCCATTTCCGAAAATGTATGTACGATATTGGATGCTTCGCCATCTTGTCCAACCACTTCTATATTCACTTTTCCCGCTACATTTGCTTCTATATCCAACTTGGCACAAAGTGGATTGATACCTGTGGGATTTATTGTAAACAAGACTTCCCATTCGGGGTCAGCAGGTGGTGGAGGTGGTGTATCGTCGGGGGTTGGACGGCAAGTAATCAATAGTAACGGCAAAGCAAAAAGCCAAATTAAACGGTACATTTTCATTGTCATTTATTTTTTATGAGAACATGCCTACAAGTTAAATGTTTTTTTTGTGATAAAAAACAACGCATTTATGTTCTTTTTCTGTGTCAATTTTTACATCTAAAATAATGCATAAAATTTTGTAATTTAATTAATTATAAAAATAAATAAATTGAAAGTATTAGGGGCTGAGTAAAAAACAAACGTTTGACTTTCTCAGAAATATTTATTCAAGTAAATTTTTCATCACTTTCAGTATATTTCTGTGTCAATTTCAAGCAACATAAAATAACTTAATTAACTCAAAACAAACGCTTTACAATAAAAAGTAAACGCAAATTTTTAATATTTATTAAAAATGCGACATTTGACTTTTTGAAAAATTATCGAACCAATGATATTGGTTTCCTTATTTTTGCAACATGGCACGTACCAAACTTTCCGATGAATTAAAAGAAGCAATTTCGCTACTTTCCAATAAAGAAAAAGACAAGTTACTATTTCGATTGATAGCTAAAGATTCGGCTTTAGTAGAGAAGTTGACTTTTGAATTGTTGGAAGATGCAGCGTCGAAGGACGACCGACGCGAGGAGATCTATCAAATGATTGATAATGGTTTTAATAAGTATCGTTATTATTCGCCGGGTTATTTGTTGTTGGTCTTGCGAAGTCTTAGTGGAGACATCAATCGGCATGTAAAAACTACAAAAGATAAATACGGAGAAATCCAACTCAATCTGCTGATGCTCAATAAGAGTTTGGGCTTATTTGGAGAGAAAATACGTCGTGCCCCCTCACATAAATCCCGCACTTTCAATAGTTATGTTGTCAAACGTGCTATCAAATTGGTGGGTTTACTAGGCAAGTTACATGAAGATTATTTACTTGATTTTCAAGATGATATTCAGAAATTAGGACAATACATGGACGAGCAACCTTACATGAAATTGCTCGCTGATGAACTCGGATTAGATATTGAAATGCTAAAGCGCGGAGAGGTAGCGTGAATAAAACTGCCGCAGCGAAGTTGTATCTTTTTCTTTATTGAGAAGTCAGACCGCTTGTACTGTCAGAAGTCAGACCATTTATGAATCCAAGCACTATGTGGATGAAAATGGTATTGAGGATGATAGAATTTTTGCTTTAAAAAGAACTCCAAAACAGACCTCTACGATGCGCCCAATGCTGAAAAAAATCCAAACACCAGATTCCAAAAAATACTGATGAGAACCTTGAAATTTGGTGCTTGGAATTTGGATTTTCACTACGCCTCCATAAACTTATACCCTACCCCACGCACCGAAAGGAAAAACTTCGGTTGCTTCGGGTCTTCCTCAAAATATTTTCTAAATGATAGGATAAAATTATCAATCGTGCGTGTAGAAGGATACACATCATATCCCCAAACCGCTTGTAGTATTTGCTGGCGAGAAACGACTTCGTTCTTTCTGTCTATCAGGAGTTTAAGTAGCATTGCTTCTTTTTTGGTCAATTGCACTTCACCGCGTATGGTTTGAGCATTATAGGTTTTGAAATTGACTTCATTGCCGCCAAATTTCACAAACTCTACTCCCGTATCGCCGTCCTTTTTCGTACGCTTGAGCAGGTTGCGTATACGCAGGAGCAATTCCTCCAAATTAAAGGGCTTCGTCAGATAATCATCTGCCCCTTTCTTCAAACCCAATACACGGTCTACCGATGTATCTTTTGCCGTCAAAAACATAATCGGTACATCCAGATTCACCAATCGAATCTGCTCACATATCTGAAACCCGTCTACTTCGGGCAACATTACATCCAATACAATCAAATCAAAATGCTGTGTGCGAAACAGCTCCAAGGCACGTTTACCATTATCCGTTGCTACTACCTCAAAATCCTCCAATTCGAGATTTAATTTTATCCCTTCCCGGATATTTTCTTCATCTTCTACTAATAATATTCTGGACATACTTTTTTAATTTTGAATGAGTGAATTTTGAATGAGCGAATGAGTGAATAATAATGCTACAATGCCGGAATGCGATAATGCTACAATATTCCTCCTCATTATCACATTGTAGCATTTCAGCATTATTATTCAGTCATTCAAAATTCATTCATTCACTCATTAGCTAGCCGTAGGCAAGGTCACTTCAAAGACGCTGCCTTGCGGCGAGTTATTACGCACGACAATACTGCCGTTATGTGCTTTTACAATTTGTTTGACAATATACAAGCCCAAGCCTGTACCTTTCGTTTTTCGGGTATCTTCGCTACCGACGCGGTAGAACTTATCAAAAATCTTGCCTTTATCCTCATCAGGAATACCAATGCCGTTATCCGCTACTTTGAAGAATAAACGCCCGCGCTTTTGTCGTACAATCGTCTGAATTTCAGTGTTTTCTGGCGAAGAATATTTCACAGCATTCTCAATAAGATTGAAGGCAATCGTGGTAATCGCAGTGCGGTCTGCCATCACATAATTGGTATCACCATCGAAGCGTGAGGAAAAACGAACATTCGGAAATTTAGAACGCACTTGCTCCATTACACCATTGACCAACTCGTTCATTTCCAAGCGTTCTTCGTGCCAGGGATTCGTATTTTCTACTTTTGCGGCGAGCAAAATATTATTGACTAATTGATTGAGGCGTTCCAACTCTTTGAGACTTCTATCCGCAAATTGTACCGTTTTTTCCCGATTCAATTCATGTTTTTTGAATGTCTCCAAAATCAAACGAACCGAAGCAATTGGTGATTTTAATTCATGTGTAATCGACAACAGAAAATTGCGCTGCTGATTCGCCAGAGCCACCTCTCTTCTAAAACCTCCCTCGATATACCAAAAGCCTGTCATTATCGTCATAAACAGCACTGCTGCACCTGCCATAATGATAAATTTTCTACGCTTCGTTCGCTCTCCAATTGCTTGATATTCAGGAGTGTTTGGCAAATTGGCAATAGCCGTACTATCACCTGATATCTGCGTCTTATAAAACAAAATTTCCTGATTCGCTCTATCCAATTGTGCCATCTGCGAATACTGCAAATTAGACCACCAACCAAAAAACAGTAATACATACAGCAGCAAACCATAAAACAAGATTCGAGTGATAGAAAACAACCTCGTACTTACTTTACGCGATGAAAACAAACCTTTATAACGATTTTTCATGGATAATGCTCTGTAACGCCGTCTATCTGACAGCGCGCAAAAATACTGCTTTTTTTCCTAAAAAAATCCGTGAAAGTAATTCAAGAATGATAATATTGGTCAGTCAAGTTAATAATGTCGGGTTCTTGCAGCGTATTTTTAGCCCATACTTCGTTGGAGAACCGCTCGTTTAGCTCGGCTAAAGTCGCGAACCTCCGCCTCGTCTGAACTAAAACTACACCGAAATCTACCCGACATTATTAACCTGACTGACCAATAGAATAATTTTTGCCTTAAATTGAGAACAAACATATTCGTAAAACAGTTGCACAAACAGGTCTAAATAAGGAATTATGAAACATATCTATAATAGCGAAACTTTCCGAAAATCCGGTCACGAACTCATCGACCTACTTGCTGACCACCTCGCTACAGCACAACAAGGCAATATTCCTGTTCTGCCATGGGAAACGCCTGATAATCAGTTCGATTTTTGGGAAAAATATGACTTGGAAGATAAAAATACAACGACTCTTTTCAAGGACATTATAGAGCGTTCCATCTCGCTGAATCATCCGCGATACATGGGACATCAAATATCGCCTGTTGCGCCTGTTACGGCATTAGCATCTCTCGTAGCAGCATTTATGAATAATGGAATGGGCGTATATGAAATGGGACCTGCTTCGACAGCCATTGAGAAAGTCGTGATAAAATTCTTTGCTGAAGCCATTGGTTATGAAGCAAATGCAGATGGTTTTATGACTTCGGGAGGTACGCTCGCCAATCTGACCGCATTGCTCGCTGCACGCAGCGTACACGCTCGCACAGATGTATGGCAGGCAGGACATTCAGGGCAAAAATTGGCAATCATGGTATCGGCAGAAGCGCATTATTGTGTAGATAGAGCAGCACGAATTATGGGTTTCGGCGAGGAAGGTATTTTGAAAATTGAAACGAATGAACGTTTTCAAATGAATATAGAATCGCTCGATAATCAATTTGAACAAGCCACTAAAAAAGGTTTTCAAGTCATTGCTATCGTAGGTAGTGCATGTACAACTTCGACGGGAAGTTATGATGATTTAGAGGCTATCGCGGACTTTGCAGAACGACGAGAGATTTGGTTTCATGTGGACGGGGCGCATGGCGGGGCGGCTATTTTTTCCGAAAAATACAAATCACTCACACGCGGTATACATCGCGCTGATTCGGTGGTGATTGATTGTCATAAAATGCTGATGACGCCTGCTATTGCTACGGCTTTAGTGTTTAAAAGTTCGCAGGATGCATATAAAACTTTCAATCAGAAAGCACAATATCTATGGAAAGAAGCCGCCGAAGAAGAATGGTATAATCTCGCCAAACGCACCTTTGAATGCACCAAAGAAATGATGAGTATTAAGTTTTTCTGCTTGATGCAATTATATGGTAAACAGGGCTTTGCAGAGTTTGTAGAGACACTTTACGATTTGGGAAAAACATTTGCGAAGCTCATCAAAAAAAGACCACAATTGGAATTGGTAACTGAGCCGGAGTGCAATATCGTCTGTTTTCGTGTGTATAATCCTGAATTGGATAGGGCAGAAAATAATCGTATTAATAGCCGTATTCGGCAAGAAATTATCGAAAGTGGAAAGTTTTATATTGTGCAGACCACACTACAAAATACTGTTTATTTGAGAACGACTTTGATGAATCCTTTTACGAGTGCGCATGATTTGGAAAGTTTATTGAATAGGGATTTAATGGATAATGGATAACGCATAATGGATAATTACAATGTTTTTTTCGCTTCGCGAAAAATTAATAATTATCCATTATCCATTGTGAATATTATTTAGAAATAACGGAAGCTATACCATTATTCGCAGACCAAAGTGATTTATCGTTACCATCAATATCACCATTCATGCTGAAATCTGCCGGAGAATATTGATAAAACAGTCCGTTCTTTGTATCCCAAACCGCTTTATCTAAACCATTAATATCGTAACCGCCCGAATCACTCGCTTGGTCGGCATCGCCTGTATACATGCAATATCTGCTACCAACGAGTTTTTGTCCTGCGCTAATCGTGTTATTTACACCAAAATCGTAAGTCAATGTATTGCCTACCACACTAACGGGCGCATTTGTCAAGATACCTGCATGATTGCGATGTTCAACCATAATATAAAATGGTCCTGTGATACTTCCATCCAATACACAGGGATCGACAAACTCTACCGAACCATCTTTCTTCAACAAAGCCGCTGTTTGTGCCACTTCTGTATTGACATGCGTACCTGTACGGAAAGAAACTAATATCCAATCCACCACATCAGCATTATAATTTGCGTCTGTCCAACCTGCGCCCTCTGTACCAAAATAATTCCAGGGAGCCATATTATAAGGTTGTCCCGCAGGAGTTGGTGTGCCCAATGCACTGATAGGTGTTTTGCCCGGTAGCATCCCTCTGTCATTTAAACCGGTACTCATTTGATTGGTGGAAGAATTAAATGGTCCTTCCAAAAATACTTTAAGGTTAATCCCAATACAAGCTGCAGCCTGCAATTCGGTAGCTAATGTAAACCAATCGCCATCATTTAAAGATACTTGATTGAATGTGAGGATATTACCTGAGATTGACGCACCTGCAGTATGTATCATTGCATTAGAAAAATCACCATCATCACTATCAATCATCAAACCAAAATCACTTACGTTAAATGGTCCGCTCATACCCAATTCTCCCAAGTCAAAACTCACGGAAACCGTTCCTACATTGCCCACCTCCGATACACGCCACTCGCGTGTAATACGTTGACTCGCTGTACCCGGGAGTTCTGTGCTAATCACTGTTGTTGCCGCGCCGTCATTTCCCCAAACCAAGTATTCGTTTTCGTCGAGATTGCTTGGTACGTTCATGTGTACTACTGCGCCTACTTCTTCACTTTTACTGTCGGTTTGATTTAAATTTTGGTCAATATCTCTACCTATACCTGCAATATTTTCAGGATAACCTGCATAGTTGAAGTGGATGTGATTGACTACCGGAATATTGATACCGTAACGTATGTTCAGATAAGAATGTACTTGGTCCATTTCCGCAGGTGTCAAAAATCTATTAAAAATAATGACTTCCGCAACATCGCCTTTCCAATGATTAGATGTATTACTCGAACCGTCATATTCTTGTCCGAGTGACGCTTGATTCGCACCTGAATTTTGCAGATTATGCGTCCACGGAGCAGCCAATTCAGCATTTCGATACCCATCTACGTAAAAATCTTGCTCCATTTGGAAAGCAACCATTACTTTTCTGTCGTGGTTATCTTCGCTCCACATGACCGGAACAGTGTTATCGTAGGTCAATTCTCCTGTTAATTTATGTCCAAACTTGAGGCGGTCATCTCCATTCAAATGAGTTGAGAGATAATAGCCCACATCACTATCAGAACGCGGCGTCACTACCATGAATACCGTACAATCTCCTGAAAGCGGGCTTGCTGCCACGTCCATTCTCATAAAATCATCTATCCCGTCAAATCGTAATACTTTATTTCCGTTAATTTGGCTATTTACCAGTATAGGTCTCTGACTTGCAGTACTTTGTAATGCAAATCGTGTCGTATTCCCGTCCACATTATTCCATCTTTGCACCTGTGAACCACTACCCAATACAACCTGCTCGTCTGCACGAAGCCACATATATAGGTTGGAAGAAACATCACCCGGAGATTGGGCATATGAAGGCAAAGAAAGGCTCACCATGAAGGCAAACGATAAATAGATTTTGATTTTTCTTGTAAATATGTAATTATTCATAACTAGAATCAGGGTGGTTTCGTGGACGTAGATTATAGTTGATGGATGAGTGAAAAAAAACATTAATATGTCGGTGGGTAAAACTACAGGAGTGTTCACTATTTTTTCAACAAGAAATAGCGTTAATGTGACAGGGTAAAATTAAAGAAAGTTGTAATAAGTAGACATGCAACTTCAACCTCAATTGCAACTTCAATCTCAAAAAGG
>JAHDEO010000074.1:8261-19299 GCA_020628725.1 Saprospiraceae bacterium | reverse complement strand
AAACTGCCGTAGGTCGTGTTTCACTATTTACGGTCAATGCTTTGTTGTAAAATGCGTTGATAGCAGCTCTATTGGCGTTATCGGCTTCTGTGCTTAATTTAACGATATTACCCGTTGGTGCACAGCCTACAAAAAGTGTAATCAGTGCAAAACATGTGATTAAATATTTCATAATGATTGTTGTTTAGTCCATAGTTGGTGGTCGATAGTCCATAGGCAATCGCGAGTTTATAGTGTATTTTTCTATGGACTATGGACTACTGACTATCGACTGTTTAATGTATTATTTTATGATTATCGAATGGAACAAAGGTAGATGAGTATTACACATATATATGGTAAAAAAGTACATTTTTAGGGTCAAAACAGGAAAGGAGAGCTCAGTTTATTTATTGTTTTCTTTGAATTGCTTGGGTGAGAATCCCGTCTTTTTTCTAAAATACTTGAAAAAATTTGTCGGGTCATCAAATCCGGTTTGGTAGGCAATTTCTGTGAAAGAGAGTGGAGAATTAATGAGTAATCTTTTGATTTGAAGGATTAATATCTCATCAATAAGCGATTTGGCGTGTTTGCCAATGACATTTTGTGTTATGTTATTGAGCGTTCTGGTGGTCACGCCCATTTTCTGAGCATAATAAGACACCTTTTTACTTTCAAAACAATCCTTTTCTATTAATTCTTGTAAGGCAAGAAATTCTAAATGGTATTTTTTGCTGCCTAAATCATCATTTCCTTTTGATTTTATTCGAGACAGTTTGAGGATTAAAACTTGTATTAAGCTTCTAATTATTTCGGTTGAATGGTTGTCTTTTACCTCCCAATATTCTGTTTCTATTTGATTTATGAGGCTGTTTATTTCATCATAATCCTTATCGCTGAGTTGCAGTTTTGGTGAACCCAGCATTTCATTGAATAATTGAAATAATTTTAAAATGTCAACTTTATCGGAATAACGAACAACAAAATCTTCGGTAAAAACGAGCAGCTTTCCTTTGGCGTTGGTCTTATAAAATTTATGAACATTATTTTTTCTTAAAGTAAAAACGGTTCCTTTTTCGTAAGCGTAATCTTGGTAATTAATGCTGTGTTCTCCTTTATCGTGAGTAATGATGAGTATGACGTAAAAAGAAATTTTGTGATGCTCGAATTGGTGATGGTTTTTAGGTTTCCTTTTAAAAACATCCCCTAAATCTACAATGTCAAAATAACAATTGTCAGTCTTTGTATTATCAAAATCTATTTCTTTGACCAGTGCCTTCATATTGACTCATCGTTCACACTATCAATGTTTTACTGCAAAGTTCCGCAATTGTTTCCTTGTTGTCGATGAATTTCAACGATTTAACGAAAACTGAATATGGTAAAGGTAGTTGGGTGTCAAAAAAATATAAGGTAAAAAAACGTATTTTTAGGGTGAAAACAAGAAAGCATAACTCTTATTAGAGAAGAAGAATAAATAAATTAGACCAAGATGCAAAATATTTTTTTGTTAGACGAATCATTTTTGACGCGCATAGCCCAGCTACGTAAGGAGAAAATGATGAAGTATAGCAGAAAAAGATACAGTAGCTTGGTCTAAGTTATTTATTTTTCTTCTCTTAGTATGTCAAAATGATGATTGTGAGGCTTTCGTTTTCAATTTCGTATTCTATGTATAAGTAATGCGCTTTCATTTATTCACGATTTTATTTCAGTATTCTATCCATTTTTTCATATCCATCTTTGATTGTTCAAATCTCAAAATTAACACGTTTAAATTAACAGTTATTAATGGCTTAAAGCGAATCACGAATCACGACATTACCATTCCTCCGAATTGCAAAAAAGAAAAACACAACAGCAATCAAAAAAGCTGTACAAGTAACCGCCAATAATGACCAACCCAACGCCATTTCATCCTTAAAAACATAATCAGTCATTAGTCCTACTATGGTCGGACCAAGTGTTAATCCCAATAAATTATTGGATAAAATCAAGATAGACGACGCCACGCCCCGCATACGATTGGGCATAATTTCTTGGACAGTAGCGGCAGCTACCGCCACGGGCGCACTCAAAGTCAGTGCAAGCGGAATCATCGAAATCAATGCCGCCGTACCAGATTTCATAAAAGGATAAACCGCACAAAACGGAATCATAAGCAGCGTCACCCAAAAAATAAATTTCACCTTTGCATCAGGAATTTCTTTCTGAGTTAAAATATCCGCAATACGCCCACCCGCAACAACCCCAATAGCAGGACATACACCGAGACCAATGGCAACCGCCGTCCCTACAGAAGCAGGTTCCATATCATGAATACGCATCAAAAAAGTAGGTATCCAGCTACTAATAGCATACACCGCCAGATAAAAGAAAGCCAATCCACCACAAAGCAAGAAAAACTGACGACCATTTTTCTTCAGATAATCCCAAACCTCTGAAAGCGGAATAGTTGCCGTAGCATTACTTCCCATCCGTAGAGGTTCTTTGATGACCAAAACAAGCAAGGCAACCAATATCCCCGGCAATCCGATAATAATCAAAATGAGTTGCCACGCATATATTTCTCCAAATACGGGCAGCACAATATTTTCCATATCCGCCAGATTACCTACCGCATATCCACCCGCCAAAGCAGCCAATACCGACCCCAGATAAATCCCCAATGAATAAATAGAAATCGCAGTCGCTAATTTTTCTTTCGGAAAATAATCACTCAATATCGAATAAGCTGCGGGAGTCAAAGTAGCTTCGCCCACACCCACACCCATACGAGCAAAAAACAATTGAAAAAAGTTCTTTGTCACCCCACACAAAGCCGTCATCACAGACCAAAACGCCAAGCCAATAGAAATCAATTTTTTCCGACTATACACATCTGCCACACGTCCCAAAGGAATCCCCATAATAGAATAAAACAACCCAAAACTTGCCCCCAGCAAGAGACTCACCTGAGTGTCACTCAAGTTCATATCTTCTTTGATGGGTTCCACTAAAAAAGTAAGGATATTGCGGTCGAGGAATGATAACGTGTAAGCAATCATCAGAATAATGACTACCGTCCAACCTTGTTTGTTGTTTTGCTTTTCCATTTGAGTATTTTTAAATGTTTGGTACAAAAATAGTTTATGATTACCTTTATAACAAATCAATGAGACAATACAACAATGAAACCATGCATCAATGAATTACGCACCCATCATATTATTCGTTTACAACCGCCCAAAACATACCTTGCAAACATTAGAAGCCTTGCAAAAAAACGACCTTGCCGACCAATCCAAGCTCTACATCTACGCTGATGGTGCACGCGAAAATGCCAATGAAAAAGACCTTTCCAACATTCAAAAAGTTCGCGAAATTATCCGTCAAAAAAAATGGTGTCAATCAGTAGAAATCATTGAAAGTGAAACGAATCAAGGACTTGCCAAATCCATCATAAAAGGTGTCAGCGAAGTTACTGAACGACACGGAAAAGCTATCATTCTTGAAGATGATATAGTTACTTCAAATGGTTTTCTAACTTACATGAATGAGGCTTTGAACTTTTATGAAAATCAAGAAAAAGTCATGCACATCGCAGGCTATTTTTATCCTGTAAATGCCGAGTTATCGACTACTTTTTTCTATGAAAACACAAGTTGCTGGGGCTGGGCAACATGGCATCGCGCATGGCAGCACCTTAACTTGGATGCCACCGATTTATTCCAACAATTAGAACAAAAAAACGCCACACAACACTTCAATATCAACGGCACTTACGATTTCACACAACAATTGAAAGATAACATCAACGGTAAGCTCCAAACTTGGGCGATTTACTGGTATGCTTCGGTATATTTGCGAAGTGGATTGTGCCTGCATCCGCATCAATCGCTCGTACAAAATATCGGCTTCGACGGCACCGGCGAGCATTGCAGTTTCAACACCATTTACCGCATTCCCGAACTCGCATCACACATTTCTATTGAATCCATTCCCCTCGAAATTTCCGAAACGGCACGTATCGCCATGATGGATTTTTACAATCGCGCCACAAATCCACCTTTGCATCAACGAATTTATCGTAAATTTGCACGAATTAAAAATTCAGTATTTAGTTCATAGTTCGCAGTTCATAGTTTCAACGTAAAACTATCTCGCGCACAAACTATGAACTATGAACCATGAACTACGAACCATGAAAATCCTACACATCAATACGCAACTCAAAGGCGGTGCTGCCAAAGCTTGTATTCGGCTACACGAGGGCTTGTTGCGTGCGGGTGTGTCATCGAAATTACTAACGCTTGATGAGACGAAAACGAATACCCCTGAGGTTTATCATTACACCGATTTTTATGGTAATAGTCTGGTGAAAGCCTCGAAAAAAATAGCAGCCAAATTAGCTCGCAGACGCAGACAAGCCAAATTGCTTTCCTATCCGACAGCTTCTGATGGTTTTTTTCTGGTGAATTCATCATTCGATATTACGGCGAATCCATTATACAAGGAAGCAGATATTATTCACTTACATTGGGTCAATGATTTTTTGGATTATCCCTCATTTTTCAAAAACAATACAAAACCAATCGTGTGGACCACACACGACATGACACCGTTTACGGGCGGATACGCCTTCGAGCAGAATTTTCCTTTTGAGGCTTATGAAAAATTAACCGAAAAACAAGCTGAAATCAAAAAAGCCTGTTACGAAAACCAATCCATAAACGTTGTTACACCGTCTCAATGGATGAAAGAAAAAGCGGAGGCAAGTGATTTGATGGGCAATTTTCCGGTGCATCATATTCCAAACGGAGTGGATGCAGCCATGTTTAAGTTGACCGGAAAAGAAGAAGCTCGTCAAAAATTGCGTTTGCCGCAGGATAGCTGCATTGTACTTTTTGTGGCGCATAGCATTTCTGTCAAACGAAAGGGCTTTGATATTTTGCTGGAAACGGTACGAACACTATATGTAAATAATGTTTTGCTGGTGGTGGTCGGGCGTGAATGGGAAGCACCTGAAAAAATTCCGGCACATCGTTATCTCGGAGAAGTGACGAGCGAGGAGGAAATGAGTCTGATTTACTCGGCAGCAGATGTGTTTGTCATGCCATCTACGGAAGATAATTTTCCGAATACCACAATTGAGGCATTGTCATGCGGCACACCTGTCGCTGGATTCAACATCGGTGGCGTTAGTGAGCAAATCGAACATGGTAAAAACGGTGTTATTTGCGAAAAAATAGAACCTTTTGCCCTCAAGACTTCTATTCTTGAATTGCTCCAACAACACGAATTTGACCGTACTAAAATTAGTGAAGAAGCGCATAAAGAATATGCTTTGCAAGTGCAGGCAGAGCGTATGAAAACCTTATATGACTCCATTTTAAAAGGATAATTCCCTTCAAATTAAACTCCAAACTCCACACAGAAAATTACAAGTATTTGTAAATTCGCGGCTTGAAAAAAAATCGGGTTACGAGTTACGGGTTTACGAGTTGCGGGTTACGGGTTACGGGTTACGGGTTATTTTTTCGCAAAGCGAAAAACTCGCAACTCGCAACTCGCAACCCGCAACCCGTATAACTCGCAACTCGCAACTCGCAACTGGAACATATGTATCAAGACTTACTTGAAAAGAAAAAGACAATTGCTGTAGTCGGCTTGGGTTATGTTGGACTACCAATTGCGTTGGAATTCGGAAAACATTTTAAGGTCATCGGCTACGACATCAAAGAAGATAGAGTAGAGATGATGAGAAATAATATCGACCCGTCGAAGGAGTTAGAATCATCTGCTTTTGAAGGGAAAGACATCACTTTCACAGCTAATCCTGATGACCTGAAAGCTGCGCATTTCTTTGTCGTGGCTGTACCTACACCGGTAGATGGGCATAAAGTGCCCAATCTCAAACCTGTGCTTGGTGCATCGAATGCACTTGGAAAGGTGTTGAAAAAGGGCGATTACGTAATCTACGAATCAACCGTTTATCCGGGCTGTACCGAGGAGGATTGTGTGCCAATTTTGGAAGAGTTATCGGGTTTGAAAATGGGCGAAGATTTCAAAGTAGGTTACTCGCCGGAGCGCATCAATCCGGGCGATAAGAAAAATACCATCGCCAATATTATCAAAATTGTTTCGGGTTGTGATGAAGAATCATTGGACGAAATTGCGAAAGTATACGAGAAAATTATCATCCCCGGCGTCTATCGCGCCGAGACGATAAAAGTTGCCGAAGCTGCCAAAGTCATTGAAAATACACAACGCGACCTCAATATTTCTTTCGTAAATGAGTTGGCGATTATTTTCAGTAAAATGGGCATCAATACACACGATGTCATCAACGCGGCGGGTACAAAATGGAATTTCATCAAATTCCGTCCCGGACTTGTCGGCGGTCACTGTATCGGCGTTGACCCATACTACCTTACTTATAAGTCTAAGCAACTTGGTTACGACCCGCAAGTCATCCTCAGTGGGCGTCGTATCAACGATAGTATGCCCAACTTCGTAGCGAGCAAGACGGTACAGAAGATGATTAAGCAAGGCAAAGACCCGAAAGATACGAAGGTCTTGGTCATGGGGATCACGTTCAAAGAGAATGTAAGCGACATCCGCAACTCCAAAGTTGCCGATCTAGTACACGAACTCGAACAATTCTCCGTCACCGTAGAAGTGCACGACCCGCACGCCAACACAGAAGAGGTACACCACGAATATGGCTTCAATTTAGTTGATAAAATTGGTAAAGATTACGATGCTGTAGTCGCTGCCGTCAATCACCAAGAATATCTCAAGTTGGATGCCGATTATTTTAAATCAATCATGACCAATCCGCCGATTTTGGTAGACATCAAATCCATGTACTACAAAAAAATCAATACAGAAGGCATGATTTATTGGAGTTTATAATAATGGATAATGGATAACGAATAATGGATAATTCTTGATTTTCGCGTAGCGAAAATTACTTGTTATCATGCCATTATCCGTTATCCATTATTCGTTATCCATTATTCATTAATTATGAAAATATTGGTTACAGGTGGTTGCGGTTACATTGGCAGTCATACGATTGTGGATTTGATTGACAATGGATACGAAGTGGTTTGTGTGGATAGTAATGAACGTTCAAATGCAGGTGCA
This sequence comes from Saprospiraceae bacterium, assembly GCA_020628725.1. GTDB lineage: Bacteria > Bacteroidota > Bacteroidia > Chitinophagales > Saprospiraceae > JAHDEO01. The sequence continues at coordinate 12,189 of JAHDEO010000074.1, read as the reverse complement.
TTGGACGGCATAAAGCAAATTACAGGCGTAGAAGTGCCTCATTTTCAGGTGAATTTGTGTGACTTGGAAGCTACGCGAAAAATTTTTAAAGCACATCCTGATATTAGCGGTATTATCCATTTTGCAGCTTATAAAGCCGTTGGTGAATCCGTCGAAAAACCACTTTTATACTATCAAAATAACCTCAACAGCCTTGCGAATGTATTGGCTTGTATAGAAGAATTTGGTGTCAAGTATTTTATTTTCTCTTCTTCTTGTTCTATTTATGGCAATGCGGATGAACTGCCCGTCACAGAGTTCACGCCAATGAAAACTGCCGAATCACCCTACGCACACACCAAGCAAATCGGTGAAGGCATCATTTCAAATTTCGCTAAAATCCACCCGAAATCAACTTTTATTTCTCTTCGTTATTTCAATCCTGCGGGAGCGCATCCGAGCGCATTACTGGGCGAAGCCTCTTTCGACAAACCGAGTAATCTTGTCCCCGTTATCACTGATACAGCTTCCGGCAAACGTGAAAAAATGATGGTCTTTGGTACGGATTACAACACCCGTGACGGGAGTTGTATTCGCGACTACATCTACATCATGGATTTGGCAAATGCTCACACCAAATCCCTCCAACGTCTTCAAAATCAAAAGAATGAATCCAATTATGAAGTATTCAACGTTGGTATCGGTGAAGGCGTAACTGTACTCGAAGCCCTCAATGCCTTCGAAAAAGTAACCGGCATGAAACTCAATTACGAACTCGCCGACCGCCGCCCCGGTGACGTCGAAGCCATCTATTCCAACTACGAATATGCCGCCAAAGCCCTTGATTGGGAACCTAAAGGCAGCATCGAAGACATCATGCGTACCGCTTGGGCGTGGCAACAAAATCGCCCCGAATGGAGTTTTAGAAGTGGCAAAGGCTAGGGACAGGTCGCGACCTGTCCTTACAAGGCACGTTTTGAAATTTATCAAATAAAATATAAATTGCAATCATTAGATTGTGATCACATTTCTCTTTTAACAGTAATGTGAATATGTACTGTTTGTAGAGAAAATTCATGAATTTTCTCTACAAACGAAAATTATACGTTTAGGGGCAAACCTAAACTTATTTTTGTACGGACAGGTCGCGACCTGTCCCTAAACTTAAATAGATTATGACTACGATATATCTCATTGGCTTAGGCGGTATGGAAATCGCCGCTATTTTTGCAGTAGTTTTATTACTTTTTGGGGGTAAAAAAATTCCTGAACTCATGCGCGGCTTGGGCAAAGGTATCCGCGAATTCAATGCGGCAAAAGCACAGGTGGAAGACGAAATCAAGCAAGGCATGAAAGAGGTGGATAAAGCCAAAGAACCGCCAAAAATTGAAGATTAAGCCAATTTTCAATAAACTTCTACGTCACTCCCACATTTTCCATCAAAAAACCGTACATTTGTAGTACAACACGTCAGTGATGACTTCAATATATAGTTTTAAAATAGATGGAATAGCGGGAGAGGAAATCAACTTTGCAGATTTCAAAGGCAAAAATATCCTCTTGGTCAATGTGGCTTCCCAATGCGGGTACACGCCACAATATGCCCAATTGCAGGAACTCTATACAACATTTAAGGACATTCTCGTCATCGTCGGTTGCCCTGCCAATAACTTTGGCAATCAAGAACCCGGCACCAACGAGGAAATCAAGACATTTTGTTCCTTAAATTATGGTGTTACTTTCCCTGTCACTACAAAAATCTCCGTCAAAGGAGACGACATACATCCCCTTTACCAGTGGCTCACCCAACAGTCACAAAACGGTAAAATGGACTCGGAGGTACAATGGAACTTCCAAAAGTACCTCATCAACACACAAGGCGAACTTACACATATGTTTGTATCAGGCATTGACCCGTGTAGCGAGGAAATGATTGATGCAATTACGGGGATAGTTCGTGATTAGTGATGGGTAAATGGTGATTCGTTTTTTATTTTGCTTCGCAAAATAGTGTTTTATATTTCTTTCCGTCTTTTTAAAACTTTCAACATATTGGCATCCAAACCTATAAGGTTTTGGGAAATCTTATAGGTTTTAGCGCGAATATAATCCTGAATTGCAGTCATTCCTGATGTGGTTACCATCTGTATGAAGTGGTCAATTTAAATGAATTAATTCAGTTATCGGTAATGTTGAAATGTCGTATTTGGAGTGGAATCTTCAAAGATGGAGAAATCTTTGAAGATTATTTCAAAGAACAATATGAGCGAGAAGATAAACCTATTTCTAAATTTGCAGAGGGACAAGGAGAAATTTGGTTAGACCATGATTTTTTTGAATTTGGTTTTGAAAATCATTCAACAAATCTTCGTGATAAATTTTCTCAATACTCATTTTCTGATGATTGGACGGATGAATTTCAAGAGAGAGTGAAAGAAATAGGAGTTGTCAATGCAAATACAATAGTAATCTCCGTGTCGGATAATGGAAAGTTTCAAATAAGTGTCCCAAAATCAATTCATCATTCAGAGTTTACCCTGCATTACTTGGGAGAATTTTAGACAAAAATGAATTTAAAAGAAAACGAAAATATCAAAAATTGGCTGATAGGACTTAAAGAGAGTATGCTTGACTTCATTAGTCATGGAAACGAATATTATTCAGAAGAAGATGTTGATAAATGTGTTGATATACTTACCGTATATTTAGAAGAAATACAGCGAACAACTTCCAAAGAACAAGGTATGGAAGTCATCAAAAAAACTATATTCAAACTAAATGACCTCAACGAGAAATGTGAGCATGTACTCATTGAAACAGGACAGAGAGAGCAAATTGCAGATATCATTATTAAAGCAGGAGAATTAATGGACTACACCACAATGGACGACGACATTACAGAAGAATGGCGCGAATGGTAAATAAGTTGTTCATTCATTCAAAATTAACACATTCAAAATTCAAAATTGATTTTTAAAGACATCATAGGACAAAGCGTTGTCAAACAACAACTCGCCCAAGCCGTGCGCTCGGAACGGATGCCCCATGCGGCTATCTTTCTCGGTCCGCGTGGCTGTGGGAGTTTGCCTTTGGCGATTGCCTTTGCTCAATTTGTCAATTGCGAAAACCCCACCGAAACCGATTCCTGCGGCACTTGCCGCAACTGCACACGCATACACAAAGGCATCCACCCGGATGTACATTACAGCTACCCAACCGTTGGCTCGAAAGCAATTAGTACCCACTTTCTCAAAGAATGGCGCGAAGCTCTCGCCACCAATCCCTACATGGATGTCAACCAATGGCTGCAAGCCCTCAATGCCGACAACAAACAAGGAAACATTACACGCGATGAATGCGTAGATATAGTCAAGAAAATGAGCTTCAAAAACTACGAAGCTCCCTACAAAGTCCTTATCATTTGGCTACCCGAATACTTAGCCAAAGAAGGCAATCGACTCCTCAAACTCATCGAAGAACCACCACCCCAAACACTTTTTATTTTGGTTGCTGAAAATCAGGAATTGATACTCAACACCATCCTTTCACGCTGCCAAATCACCAAAATCAACAAACTCACAGATGAAGACATCATCGGCGGATTGACCGCAAAAGGTATCAGTGAAGACGATGCCCGACGCATCGCTTTCCTCTCCGATGGCAACTATAACGAAGCCCAAAAACAACTCAGCCACGAAACCAATGACCACGCTACGCTGTTTCTGAAATGGTTTCGCATAGGTTACAAAGGAAATGGCATTGAAATGGTCAATTGGGTAGATGCATTCGCCAAATTAGGGCGCGAAAATCAAAAGCAATTGCTCAATTACGCGCTCTATTTTATGCGCGAATTTATGGTCGTAAAAATGACCGGAAATGCCCAAGTACGACTTCAGGGAGACGAACTGACCACCGCACAAAACATGACAAAGGTCATCGAATTTGACCA
>JAHDEO010000074.1:0-8161 GCA_020628725.1 Saprospiraceae bacterium | reverse complement strand
ACATGGGATGTTCAAGTTGTGGAACCACTCCGGGTGGTTGTAAAAATAACGGGCATTGCGCTTCGGGCGGATGCAATCGACTCAATACATTTGATTGGCTGTCGAATGTCGATTTGCCGGATACGTATGATTTCAACATCATTGAGGTCAGCTTTAAAAATGGGGCGCGAAAGGGGTTTTACTACAATCCGCCATATATCCGCCTGCTGACGGGTGATATGGTCGTGGTGGAAGCCAAAAGCGGCGGATTCGATGTTGGGCGCGTATCGCTGAGTGGTGAGTTGGTGAAAATGCAGATGAAAAAGAAGCGCGTACGTGAGGATAATTTCTTCCAAAGCGTTGTGCGTAAAGCCAATGAGCGCGACCTCGAAAAGCTGCAAGAAGCCCGTGACACCGAGCGTGACACCATGATTAAAGCGCGGGTTATCGCTCGCAATTTGGGCTTAAATATGAAGATTGGCGATGTAGAGTATCAAGGCGATAAACGCAAAGTAACGGTATACTACACGGCTGACGGTCGCGTTGATTTTCGTGAATTGATTCGTCATTATGCCAAAGAATTTAAGGTCAAAATCGAAATGCGCCAAATCGGTGCACGGCAGGAGTCGGCGCGTATCGGTGGCATTGGTTCATGTGGGCGTGAGTTGTGTTGTTCGACTTGGTTGAGTGGTTTTCGTTCGGTTTCTACGGCGGCGGCGCGGTATCAAAATATTGCCATCAATCAATCCAAATTATCGGGTCAATGTGGTCGCCTCAAGTGCTGTCTCAATTACGAATTGGACACCTATCTGGATGCACTCAAAGATTTTCCAAAACGTGCAGACCGACTCGAAACAGAAGTTGGTGTGGCGTATTTGGTCAAGACAGACATCTTCAAGGGCTTGATGTATTATGCATATCGCGACCAGCCTTTTTCCAAAATTCATCAACTTGATAAAGAGCGTGTCAAGGAAGTCCAGAAGATGAATAAAAAAGGTAAAAAACCGCCTGAACTAATTGATTACAACAGAGTCGAAATGGAATTTGCCCAACAAGCAGAAGAGGAAGAAAAAGGCTTTGTGGATGTAACAGGACAAATAGAATTACCACCCGAAGAGAAAAAACGCCGACGCAGTAGAGGTGGCAAGAGACGTTCTTCCGGCGGTGGTTCGGGCAGTTCGCGAGGTGGTTCACGCGGCGGCAGGTCTTCCGGTAGAGGGAAAGGCAGTGGCAAGTCAGACGACAAGAAAAAGCCGTCAAAGCCACAGCAAAAATCCTCCTCAAAATCAGGTCAAAAACCTAAATCGCAGTCGTCGAAATCACAACAAAAACCGAAGCCGAAATCAAAATCAGATAATTCGTCCGGCAGCAATCAACCAAAGAAAAAATCGGATAACAAACGCCGTCGCAACCGCAATAATCGACGGAAAAAATAATCAACGTAGAGACGCGATTAATCGCGTCTCTACAATGTTTTCAAATATTCAATAACCGCCCAACGTTGTTCATCGGTGAGTTGGTCGCCGAAGGTGTGCCCTTGATTGCCATAACCGGGTAGGGTGGTATCGTAGGTCATCGAAACACCACCTGCGTTCTTTTTTTCATATTTCCAACCGACTTTTTGCCAGTCGTAATCTTCTGCTTCTGATTGTTTCGCACGTTTCCACTTTTTGGGTCGGGCATTGCTATTGAGTACTTCGTAAATGGTCGGTACAGAACCATTGTGTAAGTAAGGCGCAGTTGCCCAAATTCCATCCAAAGGTGGCGCGATGTATCCCTGCTCAGGCTCAAACCACGATTGAGGTTCAGATACCGCAAACCAACTTTTATTATACCAATCCACGATTTGAGTTTCTGCGGCATAGCTTGCATATAGCGGGTCAGTACCAATTTTTTCTAATGCAATGACCTTGTTGGGGTAAGTTTCGGTTTCGCCATAAGTGCCATGACATTTCTCGCATTTTTCTTCAAAAATAGCTGCTCCTTGCTCTGCTAATTGAGAGTCAATAGTTTCGGGATATTCGGGTGGTTCTAAGGATTGAATCCATGCAGCGATATGCACAAATTTTTCTTGTGCACGTCGCGCTGCCGTACTATCCCGAATTCCCAAGACCGAAGCCTGAAAAAGTAATTTCGTAAAATCACCCCGACCAACCGCCGTATAGTACAAAGCATTTTTTTTCTGCATATGCCAAAGCGCAGGAATGTCACTCGCCAGATTATATTCCCGAACATCATATTGTGGTTCAGGCGTGTAGGTCAAATCCACCGGGTCTCTGAAACGCATACATGCCTCCGCAATTCGAGCGGCAGGGCTGACGCCCGGATTATCGGTTTCGATGTATGGAGCCATGTGTTTGAAGTATTTTCCAAAATCATCGAAAGAAACAATCGTAGCCGTATCTTTTCTGTACTTGCTGCGAACGCGCCAGTTCATCAGCGTGGCAGGAATCTTTAAATTAGCTTGGTTGTCATTCAAGGCATTGCCCAAACCCAACACGATTTCTCCATTCACCTTCCCCGCATGACAACTGAAACACGTACCATTCATCACCTTCACGCCTTGTTCGGTTTCAAAAACTGCAAAGCCGTATTCGGATGCCAAGCCGGAGTTTTTGACAAAACGTTCTTCGTTGCGTTCGATTTGCTTTTTCAGCAGATCGTAGGGAAGACCTGTTCCCAAATAAGCTCCGGCGGTCAGATAGTAAAAACCGCTATCGGGATCTCCGGCGGTTAATTGTGGATAGGCTTCGATGGTTTTATATGTCCATTCAGGACTTTCGACGGTAGGCGGAATATCGTAGGTTCTTGAACAGGCTACAACCAATGTAGCGATAACAAGGAATATCAACTGTTTTTTCATTCTAATAAAACATGAGTATGTGTGGAAGGTTTTTTGGAACAATACAAAATAACATCATTGTAGACGCGATTATTGATTTTTATAAAATAAACGTCCCATTTATTCGCGGTGGGTTGAAACCCACCGCTTTTGCGAAACTAACGTGTAAATCACAAAAGCGCAGGGTTTCAACCCTGCGCTTTTGTGGGACGTTTTATTATTTAAAATCAATAATCGCGCCTCTACAATTGCGTTTTTATTTTTTTATATTTTTTTCATACGTTTCAATCCAATCCTGTACCGTAATTTTTTGCATCAATTCGGCAATCAGGTCGTAGGGAATTTCCTCCGGTTTTTTGAAACGAATGCAGCTCTTCCCCATGTCCAATTTGCGCTTGCAATGTTTCGGATATTCCGCAACGAACCACTCCATAATATCAGGATTCGCATAGATGCCCATGTGATATAAGGCGATAAAATTCTTTTGCGAAGCAATATTCACAAAAGGCAGCGGCTCCGCAGGCTTGCAATGATAGCCATCAGGATAAATCGAATGAGGCACAGCATAAGCGGGCATTCCGTAGGACATCGTTTCTTCAAATCCTTCAGGAATATTCGCCAAAATCGTCTCGCGCAATTTATTGAAATACGGCTGACGCGCTTCCGGTACTTTTTCGAGATATTCTTTGACTGAATTAGCAGGTATGGTCATAGTAATTTTTGATTTTTGATTCGGTGATTTTTGATTAGATTTTGCTTCGCAAAAATACTTAAATTTATAACGTGGTGTTTCGTCAATTAGTTTTGAACTTGCCTTTGTACGGACAGGTCGCAACCTATCCCTGCCTTAAACATCAATTCCCATCCGCCGCATCAATATCGTCGCATTCATACTCTGACTAATACCGGGTTTGATTTTATAATCAAATTCCAACTCATCCCCTTCCACATTCACTTCAAAACAGAGGTTTTCGAGGTCATTGGAATGTTGGGCGGCGAGTGAGCCGAGTTCGAGGTCGTGCGTAGCAATCAAGCCCGAACCTTTATCTCTCACCAATTGAAGTACAAGGGCTTTTGACCCTGTGTGTCGGTCAGTGGAGTTTGTACCTTTCAAAATTTCGTCGAGTAGGAAAAATATATTATCGCCATTCTCTACCGCTTGAATGATAAACTGTAATCGCTTCAATTCCGCATAAAATGAGGAAGTACTTTCGTGTAGCGCGTCCTTCGTCCGCATACTCGTATACACCTGCGTGAGTGGCACACGAAAGCGTCGCGCACATACGGGCGCACCTGCCATCGCTAACACAATCGCCAAGCCCGTACTTCGTAAAAAGGTACTTTTTCCCGCCATATTCGAGCCTGTAATGAGTTTGATATGTCCGCGATGCGGAATATTCAAATCATTAGAAACCCGCACATCCCGATGAATCAAAGGATGCCCGACCACTTCGCCATCAAAGACCGTTGTGCCTTCATCGACAATCTCAGGAAATGTCCATTCAGGATTATTATGATACAATGCACCGAAACTCGACAAGGCATCAAATTCGCACAATGCCTCAAACCACTTCCCTAATTCGTCTTGATGCTCTGCCTTCCATTTTTCCAATTTATAAGTGTATTGCAAACTCCACAAACCTCCTAATTCCAAAACGAGCGCAAAAGCATTATAGCGCACATTCAATTGGCTGATGATGCGGGATAATTTTTTGAGATGATTGGAAACTCCGCGCTCGCCCCTAACCCCTAAAGGGGAATCAGCCCGCTTTCCCTCAACCGCGCGTGGACTCCCCTTTAGGGGCTGGGGGTGCGCATGGCTGAAAAGCAATTGCTTGAGTTGTACCAATTTTTCACTCTCAAAATCTTCATTTTCAATATGCTCAATCAGTGTCGCATAATTAGCAATCATTTCCTGCGATTTTGCCGTTTTTTCATGAGAAATTTCGACGCGTTCCATTGTTTGTCGCAGGAAATAACCCGGAATGAGCAGGAAAACCCATTTAAATTTCCATGGAATAATCGCTGCCGGAATGAATAAAGCAATCAGCATAGTCACCGGCACAATGTACAGGGCAGCGATAAGCTTTTTATTGCCTAAAACGATAGGTTCGTCTTGTACCCATTCCATGAGACGATTGACATAAGCAGGATTGCCGTGACTATCTGCGCCTTTGGCTTGAAGGTGTTGTCGCCAGTCCAATTTGGTGGCTAACTCGCGGGTGGCAGCTTGACGTTCAAGGATTTCATCGCGGTTAGTAGTTTGACTGAGATAATTGGCAAGTGCCTGTTTTCCTATCGTAGTAACGGTACGATTGATATATTGAAAAATGGAAAACGCTCCGAAAATATCCAAATCAACGGTGTATGGATGGTCAGCGTCCACAAATTCTTCTGCACCATCAAATTCCGAAATATCTCCCGACAAATATTTTAATTCATTTTCATTGATTGTTTTTAAACGATTAAAATATTCCGCCTTGCGCTGTATCTCAAAATGCCACATTACAAACCGTGCAAAAGCCACCAAAAACATCAAAGCAAAACCCCATGCTGCCCACATTCCCACCGAAAAAAGCAGAAAAAATACCGCTACGCCAATTAGAAAAGTAACTAGGCGCACCAATGCCAAACGGTCGTATTTGGCTTTGAGGGCATTGGCTTCGGCAGCGAATTCTGTGATTCTTTTTTGGTATAATTCATTCAAATTCATAGGACAAAGGTACGGGGAAATGTTTGTATTTTTTCATGAATAATAACAGTCAAAATTGAGTATGTATTTATTTTTTATTTAAATTTGTGTGAATATAATTTTCTAAAAAAAATGCCGTTATACATTCGTTTAGCCAAACAAAAATAAATCATAATGTCCTACAAAGCCTTTCCATTATTAGCAGTATCATTATTGTTATCGGGTATAATTGCTGCCCAAAACATGACCATTGAGGGGGTAAAAAGACCATGGTCGATAAGTTATAACCCCATCATGCAAAGCGGGGAAGTAGTTGGTTATTATTTTTTGCACGAAATAAAAAAGGAAGGAAAAAAGTACACGTATAAACTAAAAATCTACGACTCGGAGTTGCAGCCACTCGGCGAAAATGATGTAGTCACTACAGGGGCATTGAGATTGCGTGAAGGGGTATTTGACGGTCGGCGATTGATGTTTAGGTTCTATAATTCTACTCGACGCGAGGTGGAATATATGTTTTTTACTCCGCAAGGAGAACTACTCTCCAAGCACGCCCGTGCTATTCCCAATTATATTTATCGTGGAGAATTTACAAATAGCGCAGAAGGTTTTTACACCTTATTTGACGTGCCGGGAGGCGGGTTTGTCGTGTATGAACGTATACAAAACAGACAGGCGGGCTACACGGTAGAAAGGTTTGATAGTGAGGGAACTACGTTGTGGGAGTATATTTCTCCTATGAATTCGGAGATGGACGAAGTGGCGCGTTTTTTTAATGTAGAAGAACAAATGCTTCTGAGTTTTTTGAGTACAACTTCTTGGGAAACGGACAGAAAGGAACGCTACTTCATTCATGCTTTGCATATCGAAACAGGTGAGCAATTATTTGAGGTGGAAATAAAAAATGAGGACTATGATATGACATTATTCACTTGTCAATATGATGAGGTAAATAAGGATATTTTGGTTTTTGGAGAATACTATTCGCGGGGAGAGGATGATTCAAATTCGCTGAGTGATGGGATATTTGCAGCGCGGGTAAATCTCTATGGCGAAATGAGCGATGAAAAATATATTTCATGGGAAAACGAGGTCAGTGAGTTTTTGCCTGTTCTTGAAGGAGGAAAACAAAAGGGCGAAGGCTATACATGGTTTCATCAAATAATTAAGGCGGAAGACGGGCGATATTTTGCCATCGGCGAACGCTACAAACGTGTCGTAAAAGGCGGTTCCATCGCATTGCTCGCGCTTGATTTGGCAGAAATTGTATTGACAGGTGAATCTTCCGGTGTTTCCACCAATGGTCCGGTAACAAAAACGGTGGTAAAAGATATTGTAATTTATGAGTTTTCGCCGGAATTTGAATTGGAAAACATCAAGGTCATTCCCCAAGAACCGATTGGGGTAACATTTGCCGATAATGGTAGCGTGCCCATTCGTGCATTGGGACTCCATCTAAGTAATCGCAAAATATTCGGCTATCGTCATACGCAACAAGCTATCGGCGGGGATAATTTTGCGATGATTTTTATGAAAAAGAAACCCATGCAAAACCCGCGAGAGTTTACGCTCTTCAGGCAGCAGCAGGATGGCAACTATTGGAAATATCACCCACTTTTGAGAACCTCAAATCAGGTAAGCCACCGGAAGATTCACCCGGCAAAACCCGGTTATGTGATGGTTTCGGCGTTTCAGAAACGTAAAAATCAGATCATTGCCCGTTTGGAGAAAATAGAAGAATAGCATAATGATGTTACAAGATAACATCGTCCGCAGCCTGTCAGACGGCAGTCCGCAGTTGAACGCGAGCATGTTTCACGTATGGCTGCGGTCTGATAAGATGCGGACTGTTTTAGTAAAAATATTAGTCAATAAACCAAACACATGAAAGTCAGAACAAAACGCGCCGCCCGAAAACTCGATAAATTAATCCAACAAGAACTCGGTGTAGACATCAAAAAATATCGCGACCCGGAGGTGGAAGAGACCGTCGGTGACTTGCTAAATCTCTTAACCTATGCCGCCAATGCAGTCAAATTTCCTTTGTTGATTGGCTTGGGCTTATTCATCGCAGGTTTTTTTGTGCTGGATTTGGTGCATGTCGAAAATCTGATTTATGGGATTTTTGGTATCATATTAATCGTGATAGTCGCACTGATGATCGGTGTTTTATTAATCATTTGGGGTATCAAAAATGATGTATTGGAGGTGATTGATTATTCACTAAGTCTCACTAAAAACATTCAACAAGACACCCACGCCATACAAGCACAAATGACAGGCGATGACAAAGAGCGCAAGTACGAATTATTTTACAAAGGCGTTTTGCATCTTATTACGATTCCGATTGTATCGGGAGCCGTCAGTCAAAAGATTCCATTCGTAGGAGGATTTGCCGGGGGATTGGTGCGTCGCGTCTTGGCGGCTGCTACGGACAATAAACTCATTTTCAAATTACTATTCAAAGCCAATGTCTTTGATGCCTCGGCAGCAGTAGGCGGATTTGCGAATACGACGAATCGCTTGCGTGATTTTGTAGAAGGCATTGACAATGCAGTATCGCGAGTGTTGCGCGTGGTACAATTTCCTTTTGTGGTGGTCTTGTTGATTGCCGGATTGATATTGGCGGGATTGATTTGGATGGTGAA
>JAHDEO010000073.1 GCA_020628725.1 Saprospiraceae bacterium | reverse complement strand
GGGGCGACGATGGATTTTGCAGCAGGCGATTTTTTGTTTGTACCCGCGCATGTGGAGCATAGATTCGAAGAGTTTTCAGAAGATTTTCTGACTTGGGTGTTCTTTTACGGACCCAAAGGAGGTGAAATCCCAAAATCCAAATAACAAATCCCAAATTTCAGAGCAGTCTTTTTTTAGAATTTGGAGCTTGGAATTTGGAATTTATTTCAGTTATGGCAAAAAAGAAAAATAAATCATTTTCATCAGGTTTTGGCGACCTGTTCAGCGATTTGTTGGAAGAGCAGCAAGCGGAGGTTATTGTACCCAGTACGCCGCCGAAAAGTCCTTCTAAGAAGAATTTTTCGAATAGTTTGGAGTCTTTATTTCAGGAAGCCATTGAGGATGCTGTGCAAGAAAAGGCAGAACAAGTCTCTGAAGGTAAGCCAATTAAGAAAGATAAACGACGCACCAAACCTGTGTTTGGTTTGGATTCATTGATACGTCAGACGGTAGAGCAAAGTGAGATTAAATCTGATAAAAAACGTGTTTCTTTTACTTTTGAAACCGAAAAAATCGAAAAACTCCGCAGTATTGCCAAACTCGAAAAGGCACGTATCCGCGATATTGTAAATGAATTAATTACTGATTATATCCAGCAGCACGAAACTAAAGGCGCGTAGATAAAATTGATATGTCGTAGGGACAGGACCTGTCCCTACGACATATCAATTTTACCTACGCGGTTTGTACCGCGAGCCTGTCAAAATTTTCTGCGCATCCCTCTCCCGAATCAAATCCCTCAAGGTCTTCTCAGGGAATTGCTCCATATACTGTTTCACGATTTTATAACCGATATAAGTACCTGTGTTACCCGGCGATTCGAGGGGCATACCCGGCGATGAAGGGGCAGGATTGACATATTTGGCAATGTCGCGTGTTTTGGTCGAATATAAAAAATCTTTCTTGACAAAAACCTCCCAAATTTGCACCTCATTATTCGGATTATTGAGCCATTCCATTTGCTTGCCCGTATGTTCAAAAATGGTACTGTCAGCGGCATAAGGGAGCAATTGGGACATGATGTATCGTTTTTTTCCATTATGTACCATCAAATCCAATAATCGCTGTCCGAGCGGCGGTCCAACCAAATCTTCCACCAATGCTGCCATCGTTTTTGCTACCAAATGATCTTTATTATACGTTCGAACGAGATAGGAAGAAAAATTGCTATTGCCCGGATTATAAGTTTGATATGGATAATCCGAACCTAAAAACATATCCAAACCGACCGCAAGTTGGTCATTACCATAAATGAAATTTGCCAGTGTGTATTCTGATACAAAAGTTGTGACATCAGGTATCTCATTTTCCGGAAAATAATACTTGTAAAATTTGAATGCCTGTTCAAACTCAGACTTCATTTCATCAAAATTGCCGTATACAATTTCACAAGTATCGTAGAGACGGCGCGGGGCTTGATGTTTAATCATCCCAGCCATATACGCATCTACGCCTTGTGGAGCATAACGCGGGTCATCTGCACCAATGATTCGTGTGAAAATCGGGAAAAATTCCGGATATTTTTCTGCCAAAGCTTGCAACTCCGGTGTCACATTATTCGTATCAATACTGAAAAAATCTCGTTCAAAATGCCGCACATTTACCTCGACATCCACATTAGAAACATCAGGAATATTTTTACCTTTGCGGCAAGCCGAAAATAGGACTGTAATTAATAATATTGCTAAAAATAAATATTGAGTACGGTTTTTGTAAAACATGATTTTTATTTAATTCATTGTGTGATTGTGAAATTGTATGACGGTAGCGATTTCAATTTCACAATCACTCGATCGCACAATTTTACAATTATACAAAACATTCAAAGGATGAAAAAAATTGCCTTAATCGCCATGCTAATGATGGGGATTTTTACAAGTTACGGTCAAGATATGAATATCAAACTTGGCTTTCAGTTCAGCCCCACCATTTCATGGATGACGACCAATGACAACCAAGTTTCTAATAGCGGCTCAAATGTCGGGTTGAAATTTGGACTCATTGCTGAAAATTATTTTCAGGAAAACTACGCCATTACTTCCGGTCTCAACCTGCTCATCAATCAAGGAGGAACGCTTAATCATGGCATCGGTGGCAACTTTTTCCCTACCTCCGAACTCAGCGACACGACTTATAATAATATTCAGGCAAATGAAAATATTACCCGTAAATTTCAAATGTTGGAAATTCCATTGGGTATAAAGCTAAGAACCAATCAATTTGGGTACTTGCGTTATTATGGTGAAATTCCGTTTTTGCTACATATCAAAACACAAGCACGCGCCAATTTTTTGGATACGACCAGAGAAAATATCACACCGGATACCGGAATCCTCAACGTTTCATGGGGACTCGGCGGTGGTGCAGAGTACTCTATTGCCGACGAAACGGCTATTGTCGCGGGTATCTATTTCCACAATGGATTATTCGATATGACCCAGAATCGAAGAACCGACCTCTTTGATGAAGCTACCGGTATGTTTACCGGAGAGCAAGAAGATTCTAAAGCTATTATCAGTGCGCTAACCTTCCGTATTGGCGTTATGTTTTAATGTGCTGACGTATTGATGTGCTGACGTGCTGACGGATACAATTTTCGCAAAGCGAAAATCCATAGTACATCAGCACACCAGCACGTCAGAACATCAGCACATCTATGAAAATTTCCATAGCACAACTCAACTACCACATCGGCAATTTCGACGGCAATGTAGCCAAAATGCTCGAAGCCATCGAACAAGCCAAAGCCGAAAAATCGGACATTATCGTATTCGGTGAACTCGCTACTTGTGGCTATCCGCCACGCGATTTTCTCGAATTTAGTGATTTCATTCGGCGTGCCGAAGAAGCCGTCAAAAAATTGGCGAAGGCAGCCAAAGGTATCGCTGTAGTCGTAGGTTCGCCTACGGTGAATCCGGTAATTGACGGAAAAGATTTGTATAATTCCGCCTACTTTTTAGCGGATGGGAAAATACAACACATACACCACAAAACGCTCTTACCGACTTACGATATTTTTGATGAATATCGTTATTTTGAACCTGCCAATGAATTTTTCGTGGTCAATTATAAGGGTAAAAAAATCGCATTGACCGTCTGTGAGGATATTTGGAATGTGGGCAATGAAAACCCCATGTACACCATCTGTCCTTTGGATGAATTTATGCCACAAGACCCTGATTTTGTGCTAAATCTGTCGGCTTCGCCTTTTAGTTATGACCATGCGGCGGATAGAATTCATGTATTGAAAACGAATGTGGCGCGGTATGGTTTGCCGATGTTTTATGTCAATCATAGTGGCGCACAGACGGAGGTGATTTTTGACGGCGGTTCAATTGTGATGTCGCCTAACGGAGAGGTGTATGACGAGATGCCTTACTTCAAAGAGATGGTGAAAACCTATGATTTGGACGCCGTCATTCGCGGTGAACGAGACGAAACGCACACCGTTCAGCCTAAAGAAAAAATCGCGCTTATACACGACGCGCTTATTACGGGTTTGCGTGATTATTTTGGAAAATTAGGTTTGAAAAAAGCTATATTTGGATTGTCGGGTGGAATAGATTCGGCAGTAACGGCGGTATTGGCTCAACGTGCGCTTGGGGCAGAAAACGTGCGTTGCTTGCTCATGCCTTCTCAATTTTCTTCTGACCATTCGATTAATGATGCGCGTCAATTGGCTCAAAATATAAATATTCAATACGATATTATTTATATCGAGGATATTTATGAGCAATTTATGACGACCTTGAAACCGCATTTTGCAGGAACGAAATTTAACATCACTGAAGAAAACATACAGGCGCGTACACGCGGCTTATTATTGATGGCAATGTCGAATAAATTCGGTAACATTCTCCTGAATACTTCTAATAAAAGTGAGGCGGCGGTGGGTTATGGCACGCTCTACGGTGATATGGCGGGCGGTTTGTCAGTCATTGGCGATTTGTATAAAATGGAAGTCTACGCTCTCGCCGAATACATTAACAAAGACGGCGAAGTCATCCCACAAAATACCATCACCAAACCACCTTCGGCAGAACTACGCCCCGACCAAAAGGATTCTGACAGTCTCCCACCTTACGAGCAACTCGACGAAGTACTTTTCCAATACATAGAAAAGCGGCAAGGTCCAAAGGAAATCATTGCAATGGGCTTCGACGAAGCACTCGTCAAGCGCGTATTACGGTTGGTAAATATTAGTGAATTTAAACGCTATCAGACCGCACCAATGTTGCGCGTATCCAATAAAGCATTCGGCATGGGAAGGCGGATGCCGATAGTAGGTAAGTATCTTAATTAATGGATAATGTACAATGGATAATGGATAATTTTTGTGATTTTCGCAAAGCGAAAACTCTCTCATTAATTATGCGTTATCCATTGTTCATTATCCATTAGAATTAATTCTGCTCTATCTCCTTAATCGCATTAGACATTTCAATGAAAATATTCATCTCTTTTTCAGCGTAAGCCGACGGATCAGATGCTTTGAGCGAAGCGAGTGCTTTGCGTTGTTTGACCGCATTAACTGCTACAGCGTGAATCTGCTTTTTCTGCTCTGCTGTATACGTCGCGCCTTGCGTGAGCATATCTACCAATTTCTGAGCTTCTTGTTCCGGTGTATCCGGTGCTTTCTGTACTGCGGGTGCTTTTTGTGTTGTTGCCGCAGGCGCAGCATCTTGCGCGTATGCTCCTAATCCGAACAACATGATACAAAGGCTGAATAATAATTTTTTCATGTTTGATTTTTATTAAAATGATTGTTGAATCGTTCGGTGGATTCATTGTTTCATGGCTTCATTGTTTGATTGCTTCATTGTCTTATGATTTTTTCGCTGCGCGAAAACAATAACAATGAAACCATACAATAATGAAACAATGAAGCCATGAAACCACCGAACAATCAGGTTATTTCAAATTTATTGCCAATTTACTCGTTATTTATTGTTTTTCAATGGACTGCATTTTTTTGTATTGCATACTTTTCTGGATAATAGCGTTGTATTGCGCTTGTTGTTCGGGTTTGAGGATACGCTCTATTTTATAGTTGGTACTTTGGAAAAGTGCTGCGTGTTTGCGTGGTATGATTTCCGGTTGAGCGTATTTGGCGATTTCGTCCATTTTCAAAGCAGCATCAAGATTGATTTTATACATCGCATCGCGTTGTGCTTTGGAAACATCAAGCACTCTGGCGATTTGGTTGGTGACTGCTTCTGCTCGTTGCTCGGGTGTGAGGTCAGCATCGGCAGTTGTGATTGAAATATTGTTGATGGCTGCTTGACGTGCATTATCCTGAGCAAATATGCTTACCGTAAATAACATCGCCAAAAGACTGAGTAGTATTTTTTTCATTGTGTCGTCAGTTATTCTTACTCTTTAGAGTCAATTTTAGAAAAAAGTAGCCGTTAATATCGTTAAAATCATTCAGATGCCCAATTTTAAATGTAGAAAATCATTGTTTTTTAATTGAACTTCAGATATGTTCTCACAGTTTTTGCGGCAACTGCCTGTCCCGCAACTTGATTCGGGAAAGTTTCCGCTACGTAAACAAAAAGCCCCGCCTTCCTTGTGAAAGCGGAGCCTCAAAACTATGTATGAAAAACATTTGGGAAAGGGAGAATTCAACCTCAACTGCAACCCCAATTTCAAGTGCAAATAACAAGTGTAAATTTTTCCATTTAAGATTGATGTTGCAGTTGAAGTTGTGATTGTTTTATCTCGTTACCGTTCCTGTAGGATTGGTTGCTGTAGCGTTGTTGTTCATATCGTATAACGTATGGTCAGCAGCCGGATTTGGAGCAGTGCCTACGAGTGGTTTGAGCGTAAACGGTGCGGGGCTGTTATCCGGTTGTGGTTCTACTGAAATCACTATCGGTGCGCCGGATAAGTCCGTTGGGAAAGTCAATCCTGCAGGTGCATTTGTCAGAAAATCTTCACCCGGATAAGCAGGTCCGCCTGCACTTCCGCTAAAGGTCGCTGCATCATCTGCGCCGCTTGCTGTCTTGAATGTTCCGGTCGTCACGGG
This sequence comes from Saprospiraceae bacterium, assembly GCA_020628725.1. Lineage (GTDB taxonomy): Bacteria > Bacteroidota > Bacteroidia > Chitinophagales > Saprospiraceae > JAHDEO01. The sequence continues at coordinate 13,276 of JAHDEO010000073.1, read as the reverse complement.
CGTACCGTCGATAACCGCCCAACCTTCATACACCCAACCATCGGGCAATGTCGGTAAATTCAAACCCGGTCCGGGACCTTGTGCAGGGTCAAGCCACCATACGCCGCTGTTTTCATTCGTATCAGAACCGCCATCGGTTGGTGTTGCTAAGATGTAACTTCCTGTCGCTGCGGTGAAATCTGTACCAATTGCCGCACCGTGATCTACTGTCAAGCTTGCATCGTCTCCACTAAAATCACCAGCTAATATGTGTACACTGCTTGGGCTAGGGTCGTTGTCAGGGCTGGGCTCTATCGTCAATACGTATGTAGTTGCATTTTCTATATCTTCGGTATCTAATTCAAAGGCAGTTTCGGATAGATTGCCGTTGGCATCTACATTGAAAATTCCTGCAGAAACGGGCGTACCATTCACTATCAACCATCCTTCGTAAGCGTAATCAGGTCCTAAATCTTCCAGTCCACTGACATTCAAATTGAGGGTTTGAGTGGTGGTCTCGTCGTCTTTTTTACATCCGGTTAGGACAAATAAGGTTGCGATTGCTATTAAAAAAAATGCTCTAGTCATCATTGTGTTAATTTTTATAAGTACAAAATAGCGGCTTATCCGCAATGAGTTTTGAAGCATATGAAACGGTGATATCAATTCCGAAAACACTTGCTTCCTTTTTGGCACAGTACTTCAAAACAAGTGCCATTGTGCCAATTTTGAAGGGTGATCCAAGTCCAATGAATCACCCCTGACAAAAGCATATTTTTGTTTATTTAATTGTGATTTTTTGTCGGGAAATAGACGACATAGAACCCTATTTAGTCTTATGTAAATGCATTTTTAATAATTAAAAATTATAGTTGGTGTTCGTTTGAGTTATTAGTATTGAATATTAAAGGGAGGTTTTTAATAATGACTACTTTGCAACTACCTTATTATCAATGATTAATGAACTTATTTGTGATAACATAAAATTAATTCGCCCAAATAAATAACCCATGTTACGCAAAACGCTTGTTTCGAGTATCCAACAAGTGTTTTTCATAAGTATTGTCCGCAGCTTATCAGTCCGCAGATACCGTATAGCTATCGGTATCATACGTGAAACACGCTCGCGTTTAACCGTGGACTGCTGACTGACAGGCTGCGGACATGTTACTGCGTAACATGAGTAAATAAAAAAAGAGCCTGTCAGTTTTCGAACTAACAAGCTCTTATCGTAAGCTACTCTTCGTATTTCTTTATCAACTATTGACTGCTAAATATTGACTATTTTGGTACCCGTGAAGCAATACCGTTATTCAATAACCAAATAGCTTTATCTGCTCCATTGACATCTCCATCAAAATTGAGGTCAGGTGCGAGATAAATGTCGAATAGACCGTTATTTTCAAACCATGCCGTTTTATCTAAGCCTGTAATATCGTAACTCGGCATATCCATCTGATCAATATCTCCTGCATACATTGCCCATGCTCCTGAAGGTAATTGTTTCTGACCGAAACTCGTGGGATCTCTGTAACTGTCTTCGGTCGTAAAATCATAGGTCAGCGCACTTGCTACCACAGGTACTTTTGCTGCTGACATAACCCCCATATGGTTACGATGCTCGACTACTACATACAATGAGTTCAGCGTTGATGAGAAAGGTATCGGGCATCGCTCAAACTCGACGGTACCATCTTTCTTGACTACCCCTGCAGCCTGTCGCACTTCATCTACCTTTGATATACCTGTTCTAAACGAAACCAATACCCAGTCTACTACATCCGGGGCGTAATCTGCATCTGTCCAAGTTGCTCCTTCCGTACCTGTGTAGTTCCACGGAGCCGTGTTGTAAGGTTGTCCGGGCGGTGTAGCCGTAGAAAGTTGACCTATAGGCGTTTGTCCCGGTAGGAGATGTCTGTCAGTATTTAATGTTGTAACCATTTCTCCTGTAACAGGATCGTAAGCGCCCTCCAATAAGACTTTCAGATTGACATCTACACAACCTGCATCAATAATAATGGTAACACCGGCTGTATTACACAGTGTTGGGGCACCATCGTCACAGACTTCGTATTCGTAATAATCTGTACCGATGTAATCCGTGTTTGGTGTGTACTCAATATTGCCATTGGGCATTACTGTGAGTGTACCATTAGTAGGTGCTGCACCCGGCACTATTGTACTCGAAAGATTATCACCATCTACATCCCAATCATTGAATAGGATATTATCTTGTACAGCTGTATTACTGAATGTGTAAATCGTGTCTACGACAGCTATTGGCATGTCATTGACCGGACTCACATTAATCGTCATTTCTGCAGGAGTACAAAGTACGGGATTGCCATCATCACAAACTGCATACCCAAAGCTGTCTGAGCCGTTGAAATCCGGATCCGGTGTGTAAACAAATGTACCGTCAGGATTGAAGACGAGCGTACCATTCGTCGGTTGGCTATTGAGGAAAAATACCAAATTATCTCCGTCTATATCAGTTACACTTGATGCGACCGAATCAGATAATGATGTATCCTCAGGGATTGCCTCACTTAGATTTTGTGCAACAATAGGCGCATCATTTGCCGGACTAATTACTATCTGTACCATCGCAGTATCGCACAAAGCAGGTGTACCGCCATCACAGATTTCGTATTCAAAACTATCTGTACCGTTGAAATCCGGATTTGGTGTGTATGTGAATATCCCTGATGAATTTAGAATCAATGTACCAAATGAAGGCGGTGTCAATGGTGGCACCGTTACCGTGATTGAATGGTCTACATCAATGTCATTTATGGTAATATCATTGGTCAATGACACATCTTCTGTCGTATTGAAATTGTCATCTACGGCAATAGGCGCATCGTTGACAGGTTCGACTGTAATATTCACTATTCCTATATCGCATAATGCAGGAATAGCATTATCACAAACTTCATATTCAAAACTGTCTGTACCATAAAAATCCGGATCCGGCGTGTAGGTGTATGTACCATCAGGATTTAATACCAATAAACCATTTGCAGGAGGTGTGGTTTGCGTGACTGTCAAGATATCGCCGTCCGGATCTGAATCATTCGCTAAAACATCACCCATCAGGTCAGCATCTTCTTGGGTAGTCGCCGAATCATCCACTGCCGCAGGAGGATCGTTGACCAAACCAACGCTAATCATCACCGTTGCCGTATCACATAAGACGGGCATACCGCCGTCGCAAATTTCATATTCAAAACTATCCGTACCATTGAAATCCTGATTTGGTGTGTAGATAATTGTACCACCGGAAATCAAACTCAATGTACCATTCGCCGGAGGCGTAACGGGTGTCGTTGTAATTACTATCGGGTGGTCTACATCACTGTCGTTTGATGTAACATTAGCTGTTAATGGCGTATCCTCGACAGTTCCGAAGGCGTCATCTACTGCTACTGGTGCATCGTTGACGGGGTCTATGGTAATATTCACCACCGCATTATCACATAATTCCGGTGTACCACCATCACAAATTTCATATTCAAAACTATCTGTACCGTTAAAGTCCAAGATAGGAATGTAAGTATACGAACCATCCGGATTCATCAATAATACGCCATTTTCAGGTGAAACTGTTACGGTCACCGTTAATGGGTCATTATCTACATCCGAGTCGTTTGGTATGACATTACTTACAATATCAACATCCTCTTGAGTGACTTCTGCGTCATTTATAGCGATTGGTGCATCATTGACTGCATCAACTGTAATGACAACTATTGCAGTATCACATAATGCAGGTGTACCACCGTCGCAGATTTCATACTCAAAACTATCCGTTCCGTTGAAATCAGGATTTGGCGTATAGGTGAATGTACCATCTGCATTCAATATCAAGGTACCATTCGTAGTACCTGTAATGGGCGTTGTTGTGACTACTAATGGATGGTCTACATCAACATCATTTAATGTGACATTATCCATTAATGGAGTGTCTTCCGATGTGGTGTATGCATCATCTATCGTGACAGGTGCATCATTGACAGATTCAATGATGATATTTACAATCGCTGTATCGCATAATTCCGGTGTACCACCATCACAGATTTCGTATTCAAAACTATCCGTACCATTATAATTTGCATTTGGTGTGTATGTATATGTACCGTCGGGATTCAAGACTAATGTACCATTCGCAGGGGCAGTAACTACACTTGCAGTCAATGGGTCATTATCTACATCCGAGTCGTTTGGCAATACATCACTTATAATGTCAGTATCCTCTTGCGTCGTTTCTGTATCATCTACTGCGATTGGTGCATCGTTTACTGCATCAACGGTAATAACTACCATCGCGGTATCACACAACGGAGGATTACCACCATCACAGATTTCGTACTCGAAACTATCCGTTCCATTGAAATCAGGATTTGGTGTATAAGTAAATGTGCCATCTGCATTCAATACCAATGTACCATTTGCAGGAGGCGTGACAGGTGTAGTTGTCACGACTAATGGATGGTCTACATCGCTATCGTTTAATGTAACATTATCCGTTAATGGAGTGTCTTCCGATGTAGTGTATGCATCATCTACTGTGACAGGTGCATCATTGACAGATTCAATGATGATATTTACAATCGCTGTATCACATAATTCCGGCGTACCACCATCACAAATTTCGTATTCAAAACTATCTGTGCCGTTATAATGTGGATTTGGCGTGTATGTATATGTACCGTCAGGATTCAATACTAATGTTCCATTTACTGGTGCAGTTACTACAGTCGCAGTTAATGGGTCGCCGTCTACATCCGAATCGTTTGGTATTACATCGCTGCTGAATGGTGTATCTTCTTGTGTGGTTTCTGCATCGTCTACTGCGATTGGGGCGTCATTGATAGCTCCAACGTCTATAGTAACCGTTGCGGTGTCACACAAGGCAGGCGTACCACCATCACAAATTTCATACTCAAAACTATCTACACCATTAAAATCAGGATTTGGTGTATAGGTGAATGTTCCATCTGCATTTAATATCAATGTACCATTCACAGGAGGCGTAACGGGTGTAGTTGTCACCACTACAGGATGGTCTACATCGCTGTCATTCACAGATACATCATCTGAAATTGGTGTGTCTTCTAATGTGCTGTATGCATCATCTACTGCGATTGGGGCATCGTTCACTGATTCAATCGTGATATTGACAATGGCTGTATCGCATAATTCCGGTATACCGCCATCACATATTTCATATTCAAAACTATCTGTACCATTATAATTTGCATTTGGTGTGTAGGTATATGTACCGTCAGGATTCAATACTAATGTTCCATTTACCGGTGCAGTTACTACAGTCGCAGTTAATGGATCGCCGTCTACATCCGAGTCATTTGGAAGCACATCACTTACCAAGTCGGTATCTTCTGGAGTAGTCTCTGTATCATCTACTGCTATTGGTGCATCATTGACACTATCTACATTTATCGTGACTGTTGCCGTATCACACAAAGCAGGATTACCTCCATCACAGATTTCATACTCAAAACTATCTATTCCATTGAAATCAGGATTTGGTGTGTAAGTGAATGTACCATCTGCATTCAATACCAATGTACCATTTGCAGGAGGCGTGACGGGAGTAGTCGTTACCACTATCGGATGATCTACATCGCTATCATTCACAGAGACATCATCTGAAATTGGTGTATCTTCTAATGTACTGTATGTATCGTCCTCTGCGATTGGTGCATCGTTGACAGATTCAATTATGATATTGACAATTGCCGTATCACATAATTCAGGTATACCGCCATCGCAAATTTCATATTCAAAACTATCTGTACCATTATAATTTGCATTTGGCGTATACGCATAAGAACCATTTGCTAAAAGTGTTAACGAACCATTTTGTGGCGGTGTAACCGGAGTGATATTTACAGTTAAATTATCGCCATCTACGTCACTATCATTAGGAAGAACAGTACTTACCAAGTCAGTATCTTCTTGTGTAGTTTCTGTATCATCTACTGCGATTGGCGCATCATTGATGGCTTCAACATTTATTGTTACTAATGCTATATCACACAAAGCAGGATTTCCATTGTCACAGATTTCATATTCAAAGCTATCTGTACCATTGAAATCAGGATTAGGCGTATAAGTGAATGTGCCGTCCGCATTTAATACCAATGTACCATTTGCAGGAGGCGTAACCGGAGTAGTAGACACTGTTATCATACCATCCACATCAGTATCATTTGGTGAAACATCACCTGACAACTGTGTATCCTCTAATGTGGTAAATACGTCGTCTTCTGCGATTGGGGCATCGTTTACAGACTCAACAGTGATATTGACTGTAGCCGTATCGCAGAGTGCAATACCTGTTGCAGCATAATCAATTATCAGTTTTGGCGGACTTCCACCTTCAAATGAATAAGCATTACGCGCTCCTGTACCTTCTATAATGAAGGTCATAGAATTACCGCTTGACCAATCATTACGGTCTGTGATTTCCTGTACAACGGCACTAATATCAGCACTTTGATAGATGCCACCCTGTGTCCATGCCGGAACGTTGTTCCATGATACGGTGGCATTTGTACGTGGTTTTGAGCTGATTGCATTTACCGTTGTAGGTATAGATTGTGAATAGCCTATGGCTTCTGCATTAATGGTCAATGAAGTTGGCGCACTCTGTGATTCTTTTGCTACAAATTCGAGATAAGCATTTGTGATGACTGCCCCTTGTGGTACATAAACGTCATTCATCCGAATCCCTACTGCCAACTGTGCAACTCCATTGTCTTCCATTAATTCTAAATCAGAACTGGTCACATATATAGTGCCGTCATTTTTTTCTTCTGCGTCTTCTCCGCCTGAAGTGACTTGGCGGGAGAAGTTGCTGATTACACCACCGCCATCATCACAGATTTCGTATTCAAAACTATCTGCACCATTGAAATTCGGGTCTGGTGTGTAGGTATATGTGCCGTCAGGATTGAGTACCAATGTACCGTTTGCGGGTTGAGTAACTACACTTGCGGTCAAGGGGTCACCATCTACATCTGAATCATTGGGGAGGACATCACTCACAAGGTCAGTATCTTCTTGTGTAACTTCTGTATCGTCTACTGCAATTGGTGCATCATTCACCGGATTTACTGTAATTGTAACTACTGCATTGTCGCATAAAACCGGTGTACCACTATCACAAACTTGATATTCAAAGGTATCCGTACCATTGAAATCAGGATTTGGGGTGTAGGTGAATGTACCATCTGCATTTAATATCAATGTACCATTCGCAGGAGGTGCAATTGGTGTTGTATTTACAGTGAGGTCAAAAGTTTCGTCGTTGATACCATTACCATTGGTGTCTTCAAATACACAGATATTAGAGAAATAAGAATTACCTACGTTCGGATTGGCATCATTGTCCATCGAGAAAGTCAGGTAATCCATCTGTCCGGTATAATATTGTCCAATCGGAATAGAATAACTTTGATAATTGCCTGAGCCATTATAGTTGTTAAAGTCTGTTATTCCATTATTACTACCTTGCGTACCATAGAGTTTGAATATGTGATTAGTGTTTATATTCACAATATCATTGGTTAGACCTATCGTATGCAGCTCTCCTTCTACACTGGATTTGAAATCAAATTGTATTACGGTATTTGCCGTTATATTATAATTGAATGGGAGTGCTTTCCACGCATTGCCATCCAAAAATATCGTTGTTTGATTATCCTGAATCGTTGCAGTTCCCTCTTCTTGAAGATAATATGGAGAAAGTGGTTGGTCAAAAAGCACTGTACAATTTCCTTCAACATCCGTATCGTTGAGGATGACATTATCTGATAACGCAACATCTTCAGGAGTGCTGAAAGTATCATCTATTGCAAGTGGTGCATCATTGACAGATTCGACAGTGATATTGACTACTGCGGTATCGCAAAGCGGAATATTTCCCGAACCATCATAATAATCAATGATTAATTTTGGTGGAGCTCCCCCCTCAAATGAACCGGCAGTACGCATTCCCGAACCTTCTATAATGAAAGTCATTGCATTACTACTTGACCAGTCATTACGATTGACAATTTCCTGTACAATATTACTGATGTCGGTACTTTGATAGGTGTTCCCTTGTGTCCACGCCGGAACGTTATTCCATGAAGCAGTAGCAGTTGTTTGAGGCAACGAAGTGATCCCACCGCCTGCTGAAGAAATAGACGGCGAATTGCCTGACGCATGTGCCTTGACGGTCAATGAAGTCGGGTCGCTTTGTGAAGCAAAAGCTACAAATTCAAGGCGTGCATTTGTAATCGTTGCTCCCTGTGGTATGGAAATATTCCCAATGCGAATACCTACTGCACCAAGAATAAAGCCAGCACCTGACATGAATTCTAAGTCATCACTGTCAAGAATTATCTGGCTGTTAATGTCTGTATCTTCCTCTGCATCATCTCCCCCTACTGCTACCTCACCGACAAAGTTGCCGGGTACAGCAGTGCCGTCGTCACAAATTTCATATTCAAAACTATCTGTGCCATTAAAATCAGGATCCGGCGTGTAGGTGTATGTGCCGTCGGGATTGAGTACTAACGTACCATTGGCGGGTTCATTGACGACCGTGGCAGTTAGTGGATCATTATCTACATCATAATCATTCGGCAATACATCACTACTTAATGGAGTATCTTCCTGTGTTGTCTCTGTATCATCTACGGCAACCGGGGTATCATCTACAGGAATGACTTCTATTGTTACAAGAGCTGTTTCACATAGAATCGGGTCGCCATCATCGCAAACTTCGTATTCAAAGCTATCCGGTCCGTAATAATCAGGGTTGGGAGTATAAGTAAATGAACCATCGGCATTGAGCACGAGCGTTCCATTTACAGGTGTTGTGACAGGCGTTGTATTGACTGTTAGATTGTCTTGCGGGTCAGGGTCGCTGTCATTTGCAAGGACATTAGCAGTGAGTGGTGTATCTTCATTCGTCTTAAATTCATCATTTTGCGGTTCAGGAACTAAATTACAATCCAATACTTCGACGAGTATATTGGATATTTTTCTGCATTCATAATAATCTGTAATCAATTGTACATTGTACGTGCCCGGATTATCCCAAACTGCTTGGACCTCATTATCAGAGAATATACCAATGCCTTGTATAAACCAACTAATATTAAGTCCATCGTATATTGTATCTGTTTTGAATGTAATGGGTAAGGTAGCACAGATGACGCCCGGTAGTACTATTTCTACTTCGGGACAAGGCTCGTTGGCACGTCCGGGTGTACCGTACGCTGAGTTAATCTCAGATGAGCTTTCCCATGAATTATAATTGTTGTTGTCAAATGATGGGTCGATGAGAGAAAGTGTCGGACCATTTCCATCAGGAATCGTATCCCAGGGGAGGTCATCATCATAAACTACATAATCTGTAAGGCATTCATTACTGTCAAATAATGTAATTCGCTCGCCACCACCGGATAGACTAAATAAGAAATTGCCAATATAATCTACATTATCTGCCAAATGCGGAAATGTAGCGGAAAATAAGGTGTCATTCTGAACCAAAACAAGAAAATCTTGTGGCGGCATGATAGTTCCTACAGGAAGTAGATATTCATTTGTACCATCATAAAATCTCCAATTGGACAAGTCAATGGCAGAAGTGGAGGTATTGTGTAATTCTACCCAATCACCTGCTTCGGCACCGCTTGCTGAGTTATAATTAATTTCATTGATGACAATAGGCTGAGGTGTGCCTGTGCAATTTCGGCTATTAGGTTGACCGGGTGTACCACAAATGTCTTCTGATCTAAACCAGCTTATGGGGTCAGCATTGTCCAGTGATGTATCCAGCAACTCAAGGGAAGGTCCTTCTCCGTCAGGTGCCTCATCCCAGGGTTCTTTATCATTGTATGTGAGTGAATCTACTATAATTTCGTAGGGTCCGGTCAATTGTATTCTTTCGCCATCGTTGCTCAAGGAGCTACTATAATCACCATAAGGAGAGAAACCATATTTCAACTCAAATAAAACACTATCTCGTGCAAGTACAAGTATTTCGCCGGGTTGCATGATTTTGTCTTTGGGAAATAAGAACCCAATACCATCTGTAAATGCAAATCCACTCATATCGACCGGATAAGTATCGGCATTGATAATTTCGACAAATTCATTACCACAACCACGCATTGGATTGTACATAATTTCATTGATAACGATATTGGGCGCAGTCTGTGTGGCAGGTGTGGGAATAACCTCTGCGGGGTCACTCCAATGACTCCATCTGCCGGTGTTGTCCATGTAGCGGACTCTGATTTTGTAGGTTCTTCCGGCTTTGAGAAATGCCTCAGGCGGAATGGTAAATGAATTGGAGAATGTTGTGAGTTCTTCACTTTTCCATACCGTTTCTATTTCATAGATGGGGTCGCAAACTGTAGCATAATATGGATTTGAAGGGTCGCTCCATTCTCCTACTCTCCATTCTAAGGCTGAAAATGTACCAGAACCTTGCGGGTCTGCGAAATTGGAGTTGCTGAATGTCATATCATCTAACGCGCCACTACCTGTCAAACTGATAGTCGGTGTGTAAGGAATTCTATTGTCATAAAAACCATCCGAGCTATTCCCTGCAAGATAGTCGCCTCTGTTTTGAAACCACGTTTTGTACCACGCCATGTGTGCATCTACATTGCCCAAATCATAGGTTTGATTCCATCGGCTGTGGTCAAGGTCTGTCCAGTCATAAGGTGCTGCGGGGTCGTATATCATACGGGATTCCATATCCACCAAGAAGTCAGCCTGCTCTTGATTAAAAAGCAGGTCATAGACAGAGCGCATTTCATTCTGATATTGTCTCCATACACCGGTCATATCTTGTACCAATTTGATACTGATACCGGGGCTGGATGAACTTCGCTCGAAGAATGTACCATCATCATAGGTCATTCCGAAGGTCGTATCATAATCACCATACCAAACGACCCATTTTCCGGTTTCGGAATTATAATATTCTCGTTGTGCGTGTTTTCCTTCGTAATTATTGGCACCATTGGCAAAGAAATTATTCGCGATTTTGTCGCTGATAAAAAGGTCTACATCAGCATACGAACTGGTGAGGTTGTGATTCAAGTATCTATCGACAAATCCGGCATAGTTGGGGTGATGGCTGGACCAGTCACCAATATTATCTGTATTAGGGAAATCGCCTTGATAAGTCATTCGGTGAGGAAAAGCTCCGGATCGTTTGTGTCGCCAGATGTTACCATCAGCTCTATCATGTTCTTTGAAATAATCGCCGTCATAATTTTCCAAAATCAAAAATACACCCCAGAAATCACCGGTATTGCCATCTTCATTAACTTCATCAACTACTCGGAATTGCGTGTAATCTACGTGCCTTCCCATCGCTCCGGTTAGGTTGAGAATTTTGTGTATCATGGATTCTGTAGCACCGTGTGTAGTAATGTCATTGACGTAAGTGCCGGAAAGTGTAAGCGCGCCTTGTTGTTCGTCGTATTCATCCCCACAATCATCGTCGGGGGCAATCTTGCGTTCGCTGTTCAGTTTAAATTTGACCCCCGGTTTTACACGGGCTGAACGACCATTGGTACGTCCGCGAGGTCGAAAGCGAACATGGTCGTAAACCTTACCGTTATAGACAAGCGAACCTTCGCCGAGATAATCGTATCCGGTATATTGTCCGCTATTATCAATCCCTGTACCCGGACCGATATAGGTTGCTGCTGTTGAGGAACCCGTAATAATTGTCACATCTTGTATGGGATTGACAGCATAAATATCGAAACCATTGATGGTCGGATAACCATCGTATACATAGTAAGCGTAGTTGCTTTCATTGTGCTTTTGGTCAGGGTAAAGGGCTTCGTGAGCAGGTGAAGAGACTTTTACCCTGTATCGAATCAGTCTTCTGTGCTGTTGTACAGAAGCAGGAATTGCAGCGGTATAAGTACCGTTATTTGCGGTGGAATCTGCTCCCATACCATCATCCAACATAGGAATAGGAATCCAATTATTCGTATAATCGCCATCGGATTTGTGGATGTAGCTACCCGGTTCTACGATTTGATATTGCAATTCCAGATTGACAGGGCTTGAAAGCAAATCGAGATTTCGCATTTCAGCTTTGATGCGTACGACCTCGCCCGATACAGGATTATCAGGGCTTTTCGATACGCTTTTTATGACTGCGACATCTGTCCAGCTTTGTATGTAATTGGAGTTGACAGCACCCGGTGTCGGTCCATGTCCTTCCCAACTTCCTCCATGCCGACCGGGTAGTTCGGGGTGCATTTTTTGAATTGAAACGGGAACTTTGACTTTATCTGTTCCATTCAAGCCCGTTGAAGGATCGTATACCGAAACTTCATAGTCATTGAATCTCACATTGGGCCACTCGTTCCAACTTTCATAGTCTACTCGATCTACTTCCTGAAAGAGATTATTGCGTAATATGACCTCATCGCCTCTACCACTCAAGCCCCCATCATAGGGACCTATAGCTCCTGAAAAGCTAAGTACAGACTGACAAGTTGCAGGATCGGCGCATACAACGACGAAGCCTCCCGCAGGTATACTTGTACCCGCCGGGAATTCATATGCAATGCCTTCCGTCAGAGACCATCCGCTTAGATTGACGGAAGTAGGCTCTGCATTGTACAATTCAACAAAATCAATATCTTGCTGCAATTCGACAGAGCGATAGTTAATTTCGTTAATAAAGACTTTCTGGGCTTGCACAGATAATGTAAGTACCATCATTGTCATGATGGCAATACAATATTTGATTTTCTGTTCGATTGGTAAATAATGCCAATTCATAGGAGTGAACATGCTTACGATATTTTTAAAGATGATGTCAGGCGGAGAAAAATTCTCTTATTTTTATCTCGTCCTTATTTTCACTTTTTGTGATGCTGCAATTCTTCATGATAATTTAGTTAAATAACATTTTGTATTAACACTAATAATCAATTAGTATATTACTGTTTTTGGTATGAAATTGCTGCTTTACAAAGCCTTTCATATGAAACACGGTAAAGAATCGCGTAATAATTTTCCATAATATCTTAAACAGATTTTTAGTATTTTAGAGTTATTTGTGACATGATAACTAATTATAAAACAAGAGATAAAATAATATAATTAAGCATCATGCATTTTTTTGAAATGAGATGTGGATATTTTTAGGGATTTATTTTTATCATTTTTCAAAAAACTACTTAGCATTTTTGAAAAAAATATCTCTAATTCGTGGTAAATTTGTTATTCTTAA
>JAHDEO010000628.1:1277-3129 GCA_020628725.1 Saprospiraceae bacterium | reverse complement strand
ATAACCGTGCGATGAAAGAAGGTTTGGTTGACCGCAATAATTATCCTTTTGACAATTATTCTATCAAACAAGCAAAGACCAAAAAACGCGCTATAACCGCCTCCGACCTTGAAACGATTATGAATACAGAATTGGACGACATGCAGATGATTCGCGCTCGCGAATATTTCTTGATTTCATACTATTTAATGGGTGCTTCGTTCATTGATATGGCTTACCTGAAAATGAGCGATTATGAAAATGGTCGCATCGGCTACCGTCGCAAGAAAAACGGCAGATTGTACAATATCAAAGTTACTGAACAACTACGCGAGTTACTTGCTCCCTACATTGAAGGCAAATCAAAAGACGATTACATTCTCCCTATTATTAAGCAAAAGTATCCGACCAAAGAAAAAGAGTATTACGCCGTCCGCTACGGTATGCGTCAGTATAATAAAGATTTGAAAAAGCTAGCTGGTCATCTTGGTATCAATAGCGATTCTTTCAGTTCTTATGTCAGTCGTCACACCTTTGCCACGAATGCGCGGGATAACGACATTCCTATACAAGTCATTTCCAAAATGATGGGTCACAGCGACATCAGAACTACCGAAATCTATCTGGCAAATTTGAAAGATTCTGTGGTAGATGAAGCTTTAGATAAGATGTTTGGAGAGTGATTTTTAACTTTTGAATTTCTGCCATACTTTGCCAAAATTCCACTTTTAGCGTATGATTGAATTGAGAATTTCATTACGCCAACTATCGCGTATTTTGAAATTTTGAAACTTTTTTCTTTTAAAATTTGTATCTTTACTAAAATGTGAATCTTATGGTTAAACAACTAATAGACAGTAGAATTGTAAGTACACCAGATGTTTGTGGCGGACACCCGCGAGTGACAGGAACCCGTGTCCGCGTCATAGACATTTTTGCTTGGCATGACGGCACAAAGAAAAGTGCCGAAGAAATCTCATATGAATTTGACCTGCAAGTGGCTGATATACATGCAGCATTGGATTATTATTTCGCCAATGTTGACGAAATCAAAGCCTTAGTAGAAAGGGACAAAGCCTTTGTCGAACAGATGAAATCTAATCACATCTCTAAACTTCCTAAAGCCTAAGTGTGGCGGAAGTCAAGTATTATCTCGACGAAAATATCGCAAAAGCAGTTTTGAAAGGATTAAGACTTCGGGGCATTGATGCTGTCTCGGTGACTGACGTTGGTATGCGTACCAAAAGCGATATTGAACACATACAAAAAGCACTGGAATTAGGGCGCGTCATTGTCACTTTTGACAATGATTTTTTGAAACTGAACAATGAAGGTGTAACTCACGCCGGAATTGCCTTTTTTCAAGATAGCTACACCAGTGTTGGTGATATGATAAGGGATTTAGAATTGCTGTATCAGGTGATGGATGCTGAGGATATGTTTAACCATGTTGAGTATTTCTGAGTTTCTTTTGATGAATTTGCTGGATTTTTCAGCTAATAACTTTTGTACGACGAAGCCCCGTTCTTTTGGAATGGGGTTTTATTTTAGTGGTGTTTTGCTGATTCAAAAGAAAGACATTTGAAGAAAGATTAATTTAACGGCTTCATATAGTTTTAATAATTGTATCCACTTCCTCCCATGCTGTATTGGAGTACAAGATTCGTCCAAACTGATAAATGTTTTCGTCAATTGTAACCTTTAGTTCATCGGGGAAAGTTGCGTCTTTTTGCTTCTTTTCAAGAAAACTCATGACATCCTCGGTCATCAAATTATAGGTGTAAAATGTTCTTATAATATCCTCTCCAACTGGGGTCAGAGTATGCTCACTGATGCTCAACATAGAAATATACTGTGCTTTAT
The DNA here is from genome assembly GCA_020628725.1 of Saprospiraceae bacterium. Lineage (GTDB taxonomy): Bacteria > Bacteroidota > Bacteroidia > Chitinophagales > Saprospiraceae > JAHDEO01. The sequence goes on along the minus strand of JAHDEO010000628.1, from coordinate 1,287 downwards.
CAATAGATAT
>JAHDEO010000628.1:0-1267 GCA_020628725.1 Saprospiraceae bacterium | reverse complement strand
TTCTTAATGATAGGACGCATACTACTCGCAAATCGTCTAATCGACGTTTTACCCTCCATATATGATTCATCCAGTTTACATAGAAATTCAGAGAATACATCAAACGCTTTCTCAGTATTTCTTTTCAGTAATGCTTTGGTCATAGGCTTAATGAATTGCAATCTAGATCTACTGTCCGCTTTAAGTCTGCACGGAGTGAGTATTAAATTCAATAAGATTGATGTGTTTTCATAGGTAAAGTTTTGATTTCGCAGCAACAGCCTGATGTACTGGTTGAAAAAGTCATCATAAGAATGAGCGTCTTGATTGGCTTCAAGAAAATCATTGACTTTATCTCGTAGATAATCAAATGATTGCTCTGATGAAAATTCAGCAATTATAAACAGAATTTTTTGCTGACACTGTTCGTCAGGTTCAGTATTCAATCTTTGTATAGTTTCTTCATGATGTAATGGCTCAATTAAGTTTTCAGTGAGTAATTTTACCATTATTCTATATCCTCTTCGTCGTCTCTCACCGCTTGGATTAGCCAGAAGGTTATTCATAGTATTCGACAACGAGGGGCAGAAGTTTTTCAAATCATCATACTCTATGTGATTTTCTATCATTTCTATAAACTTATCAAAACTGCCTTCTAATCGTTGAAGTAACTCATAAACAACAGGTTGGGTAGCTCTTTGCTTGGAATTATATGCTATGTGTCCTTTTACTTTATCTAGCACTTTCTTTTTGTCTTTTGCACTGATTTTTATGTTGTCTTCCAGTAAATCATTAATGGCTTTTAGCGCACTTGGGCATTCTGCAATTATAGCTATTGATAAAACTTGGTGCAATTCAAAATCTGTGGTCAACCATACATCACTGCTGTCATTTGAAATGTCAGCAAACAAAGCTCTTATTATCTCATTATTAAAGGCTTCCGGAATAATCTTTATACGTAAACCGGACGTGATATAATCAAAATTTTCATCATAAGGGTCTTCGTAAATATGTTTACTCAAATATCCTTTAAAAAAGTCAACTATTTCTTTACCCGCCTTACTCTTCTTATGGAGTTTTTCTAAGCATATCAAATTTGCAAAAAAGCATCTTGACCACGCAACCTTGGCGCGTGAGTTCAATTCCTCATATAAATCTATCGCAGAATGGATAGACGAGCTAAGATTCCCCCGTTCAAAATCGAGTCTAATAATTTCAGTTAAGGCAACTAATTTGCTGCTAAAATTCAGGCTAGCTTCCCTTCCTATTGATTGCACACTCAAACCAA
>JAHDEO010000627.1 GCA_020628725.1 Saprospiraceae bacterium | reverse complement strand
TAACCATTAAATTAAATGCAAACGACAGTCAAATATATTTTTTCCGTTTTAATCATCTCCTTGATTCTTGCTTGCTCACCTGACCAACGTGATAAGCTCACACCTAAGCCCAATGCCATCGGCAAAGCCGGTCAAATCCTTGTTGTGGCAGAGGCAGATGTATGGAACAGCCTTGCGGGAGAAGCTTTTCGCGAGCATCTTTTGGAAGAATTTCCTGTATTGCCGCGACCTGAATCGCGCTTTGATGTGAAGCATGTCGAAGGTGTGAAATTTACATCTTTACGAAAAGAGTGGCGAGTCATTATTTTCTTGGGCGACCTTTCGCAGCCTTCCAAAACGACTAAAGAAATCACTCGCGCTATCGGTGAGCAAGGCGTGGAACGCGCTAAATTGGAATTTGATTATAACACCACGTATCGCGAAGACATCTGGGCAGACGGGCAGTTGATTATCTACATGTTCGCACCAAACAAAGCGCAATTACTTGAAAATGTGCAAAATAGAACCAAAAGTGTCATTTCCAAAATAGAAGAAGCTGATTTCCGAAAAATACGCGCTAATACCTATCAATCAGGTATCAATCGCGAGGCGGTGAAGGATATTCGTGATAAATTTAAGGTGTCACTGGATATTCCCGGTACGTATCGTGTGGCGGTTTATGATTCGCTCAATAACGAAATGTGGCTCCGCCGCGAGACACAAACTATCAGCAGCAATATCCTCTTGAAGACAATGGATTACGATAAAGCCACGCTACTCACCGAAGAAAATATAGTTGCCATACGCGACAGCGTAGGCAAGCGCATGATTACAAGTGCGGCAGAGGGTTCGTATATGATCACCAACCAAGTTGACTTACCCGTTGAGTATCAAAAAACCAATATCCGCGACTTTTACACACTTGAAGCACGCGGCGTTTGGGAGTTAGAAAATGACTTTATGGGTGGTCCGTTTTTGAGTTATATGGTCTACAATCCGAATACGGAGAAGGTCGTTTATATGGATGGCTTCGTACATGCGCCGGGAGAGGACAAACGCTCGCTGATGCAGCAGTTGGAGTTGATTATGCGGTCTTTGAAGTTTTAACAGACGTAAAACGATTTTGTAAATCGTCCTGCGTAGATAGATTCTACCTGACGATTTACAAAATCGTTTTACGGTCTCACTCCTTCAAAAAATGTTTACTAACCACCCCAAAATCAGAAGCAATTTTCACCACATACATTCCGGCGGATAAATCAGCTATTTCAAGCGAAATTTGGTGCTGACCATCTGTATAAGTTTCAGTAAATTGTTGAATCACACGCCCTTGTGTGTCATATAAATCAATCGTCAAATCCGTTTTTTGTTTCAATTCAATATCAAGATTAATCTTTTCATTTGCGGGATTTGGAAATAAGGATTGTAGCGAAATTTTATCAGTAATTGGATAAAAATCAGTTGTTCCCGTTACATTGTCGCAATGATTGGTGATACCAACGTAGATTTTCGGACCTTGGCTTTCGCGTCCATCTGACCATACAGAGTACGACTTACACTCCGTTCGCGTTGAACCAAAATAATCGCCAAAAAACAAGCAAGGCGGTCCGTAAAAATCGGTTGGGTCGCAAATATTATATTCTGCGAATGGTGTTGGAGCAGTCGACAGCGGTGTGATGTCAGAAAAAGTTTCGCCGCCATCTTGCGACTCCGCGAAGGTGTACAATCCACTATCCAAACTATCCAAATCAAACCACGAAACGGATACTTTACCTGAAGGACTGACGGCAAGATTCGGAAAATAGGCTTGCGTATTTGACTCCGGTAATAAATCGTTGAAATTGATGGGTGTTTCCCATGTCGTACCTCCATCATTGGAGCGCGCATAGTAGGCGGTGGATTGTCCGTTTTCAAAAGAAGTCCATACTACATGTGGATTGCCTGTTTCGGCAGCTACACCAAGTCCTGCCGCCGGATTATCGCGATCAATAATGGCAAATTCATTTGAATTTTCGTCCCAAACAAAATCACCAACCGCCACAGGCGTGCTAAAAGATGCGCCACAATCCGTCGAGTAAGCATACATAATATTGTCGCTCACCAAATTGCCATAAACAATATGAAGCGTACCCTTATCATCCGTCTGAACATTTCCGAATTGTACAAGTGTATCTATTGAGGCAGCTACATGAATATCTTCAAAAGCATCTGCCCCCGCCAATTTACGACGAACCACCATCCCTGATGGCAAAGAAGAAGTATCACTACTAATAAACCAACCTGAAGCATAGAGTGTACCATCACGCGCTCCACCCGATCTGTCAACTGCAAACCACGGACGGTCCAGAAAACCAATGCCTTCTGTAACTTCATTGCTAAGCAATCCGACATTTGCAGATGCTATGATGTTGTCATCAGGCACTTCAAAAGTCAATCCGCCATCATCTGAATACGCCCAGTAAGTCGTAATTCGCGGCGTAAAAGTAAGGATGTCAAATTGGTCGATAAAAGCAAGGTATAAGAAACTAAAATATAATCTGCCACTACTATCAAAAGCAAGAATGGGGTCGCCACCGCCCGCCACAAGTTCGTAGCCGTCCGCCACAGGTTCGGCAACTGCCTGATAGCTGCTCAACATCCACGATTCGCCCCCGTCAAATGAGCTATAAACCGGAAAAGCAAGCGTCCCGGCAGCGGTAAGTTCCATGTAACTCACAACGATATTGAGACTATCCGTAGGATTGATAGCGATAAAAGGTTCGCCTTCCTGAATATCGTCATCATTGGTCGTGAGTCTGCCTTCTTCGGCTTCATCGGCTTGTTTGACCGAACCAAACGCGTCCAAGACCACAGGATTTGCCGTGCGGAGTTTTTCACGAAAAGTGTATTCCAATAAAGGATTTTGTGCTAATAAGGGTATTGCAAAATAAAGGGAGAAAATAATCAACGTAATTTTTCTCATGGATTTTATAAATTTTAGTTGCGGATAACCGCAAGTCGATAGTCAGTAGTCCATAGTCGATAGGAACGTGTGAAACTGACTTTTAATTGATGTTTGTCTATGGATTATCGACCATCAAATAAGTTGTATTTCTACAACTTGAGTTAACAAAAAATAAGGTATGTATTATTGTTCGGCGGCGAAGATAATGAGAAGTTTTAAGTCTTTGATTCTCAATGTAAGGTTTAACAA
>JAHDEO010000072.1 GCA_020628725.1 Saprospiraceae bacterium | reverse complement strand
ATTGGTTTTCACCGTCCGGGAGATGCTGAAACAAGTTCAGCAAGACGGTTCTTTTTTAATGTTTTGGGGAAATTATTTTTTATGCGATTGCCATAAATTCCCGTCTACGACCTACCGTCTACTGTCTACCGTTTCTTATCTTTGCGGAAATATGGAAAAAATCACCATTGGCACGAGAGGCAGTAAACTGGCACTATGGCAGGCGCATTACACACAAGCTGAATTGAAAAAGCATGGCGTGGAAGCCGAATTACAAATTATCAAAACAAAAGGCGATAATATTCAGCATTTGAGTTTTGATAAAATTGAAGGAAAAGGCTTTTTTACTAAAGAAATTGAAGAATCACTATTGCGCGGCGATATTGATATGGCGGTACACTCGATGAAAGACTTGCCGACGGAATCGCCCGAAGGTTTGTGTATTACGGCGGTTTCGTATCGAGCGAATCCGGCGGATTGGCTCGTCATTCGACGTGAATGTGCGGATGAAAAAGCGATGTTGAAACTCAAAAAGGGGGCAATCGTCGGTACTTCATCGGCACGACGTAAGGCTTTGATGTTAGATTTTCGACCGGATGTGGAGTTGAAAGATATCCGTGGTAATGTCCCGACACGCCTCGCCAAGCTCCAATCAGGCGATTTTGATGCGATTCTTTTAGCTGCGGCAGGTTTGACACGACTTGAAATTGATTTGTCTGATTTTGAAGTATTTAAGCTTAATCCAAGAGAATTTCCTCCTGCACCTGCACAAGGCGTACTCGCCTATCAAGCGCGTATAGAAGACAAACGGGTAAGACGTATCTTAAAGGAATTGCACGACCCGCATGTTGCCTTATGTACGAATGTAGAGCGAAAGGTATTGCAATTGATCGGCGGTGGTTGTCATGCACCTTTGGGAGCGTATTGTGAGCGTGATGCACTGGGCAATTATCATCTTTGGGCAGCACGAGCAGCAACTTGGGATAAGCCTGTTGCCTTTGCCAAGCATTCTTCAAGCACGCATCATCAGCTTGCGGAGACGGTAATTAATTCCTTGAATAGTCATCCGTAATTTGTGTTTTTTTATGAAAAAATAACGTAAATTAATTTTTCACAAAAGTGCTTGTTCTTTTTTATGTTATTGATTTTTAATTAAATAGAAATTGTTAAGGCTTTAATTTGTAAAAACGAATAAAACTGTTCCTTTTAACTCCCACACAAAATACTGACCTTGCAATCGAATTAAGGGATAAAACAGATGAAAACATTTTAATCCACTTTAATTCAAATAGCAAAACGAATCGGCGAACAATCTATGTTGATTCGCGCGAATAATTAATCAGCAATGAGCTTATGGGTTTACCCCACACTTATGCAATGGCATGAGGTAGACTTCGTATGCCCGAATGTAAGCCGGTTCGATATTTATTAACTTTTTAAAAAATTATGAACGATGAAAACTAATTTATACAAAAATGCACTGCCGAGAGGCTCATGTGTATTTTTGAAAATGGTGGTAACGGTCACCGCATTACTATGTTGTCAACTGATTGTTTATGGACAGCCTGTACAGACTTCTCCTGCTGACGGTGTCAATCTAACAACGATACCTCTCACACTAGACTGGACGACAAGCTCTACTGCAAGTACTGATATTCAAATATATACATGCTCTTCCATTGAAAATGGAACACCGACAACCAATATTGACTTAGGCGGGTACAGTAAAATAACTGAAAAGAGACTCAAATACGATAGCAATGGAGATGGCAATGAAGACACAGATATAGTTGACCTATCAGGAGTTACTTACAGTCCGGTCACAGGCACTTTATTCATGATTACTAATAAAGGACCGGCAAGTATCTACGAATTCAATGTTGACGGAAGCTATATTCGAACAATTAATTTGACAAATTGGAACGATCCCGAAGACATAGTCCATTTGTATGAAGACAAATTTGCCATTATAGAGGAGAAAGACGGCGAAGTACTTGAGATAACTATCATTGATAGTAACAACAATGCTACTATTAATCTAAATAGTGCTACTGTAACGTCACTCCCTAACCCAGATTTTACACCTTATGTAGATGCTCAAGGTGGAATAGATGGTATAGAAGGCGTATCATATAATCCTGCCACAGAGACTGTATACTGTGTTACAGAAATACCTATGCAACTACATAGTTTCAATATAAATGATACTTCTCCCAATTCAACACTTAGTACAACTTGCGATTTAAGTTCTATAATTACAAACGACCAACAAGCTCCAAACCTGTTTGGCATTACAGATTTATCAGCTGTACACCACCTTGAGCTTACAAAAGGGTTAGAGTATCTAGACGTTGACAATCACTTACTTATTTTGAGTGATGAGAGCAATGTATTGATAGAAATAGATGAAAATTGCAATGAATACAGCCGACTCCAGCTACCACCCTCCGCCTTCGGAATTGACACTCAACTTGAGGGCGTTACAATGGACGATTGTGGTAATATATACGTAGTTGGCGAGCCTAATCATTTTTTCGTCTATTCTAATCAGAATTTAGACTTAAATCCTCCCGGTATACTGGAATACCAAGCTTCTACTTTCAATAATCCTTATACTGTTCTCACAGGTGTATTTGAACCCGACACAGAATACTGTTGGCGTGTCAAAAACAGCGACGAGTGTGTATGGTCTCCGTTCTGGTCTTTTACTACACCGGAAACCATCTGTACAACAACTCAATCTTTCTCCACTAATTCACGCATATCAAGCAACAATGATGACGTAGAACAAAGACAAATCGAAAATGGTGGAACTGTATATACCACAAGTAGCGACCTCGAATTGGTATATGACAGTGGTACAACAGGCAATCAATATGTTGGGCTATTGTTCCGTAATTTGAATATTCCGCCGAACGCAATTATTACCAATGCATACATACAATTTACTGTGGATGACCAAAGAACAGGTACAGGTGGGGCATCCCTAAATATTGCTGCTCACAGTGCTGATAATATCGCATCATTTTCAACCGCTAATTATGGTATTTCTGACCTTACATTGACTACTGCATCTGTAAATTGGACCCCTACTGAATGGACTTCATTAGGTGTAGCCGGACCGAATCAACAAACACCGGATATTTCATCTGTCGTGCAGGAAGTCGTCAACATATCAGGTTGGTCTGCCAACAGTAATCTCGCTATTATTATTACAGGTACAGGCACACGTGCTGCCGAATCCCACAATGAGTCTCCCTCAGAAGCACCGATTATTCATGTAGATTATACCGTAGCAACTATTGCTGCAGACTCCGATAATGACGGTGTATGCGATGACGAGGATGTTTGTCCGGGCTTTGACGATAATTTAATTGGGGAACCTTGTGATGATAATGATGTGTGTACCACGGGCGAAATCTACGATGCCAATTGCAATTGCACAGGCGGCACCTTAGTGGATTTAGACAACGACGGTGTGTGCGATATTAACGATGCCTGTCCGGGAGAAGATGATGGTATAATAGGAACAAATTGTGATGACAATGACCCGTGTACCACAGGCGATGTATACGATTCAACTTGCAATTGTGTCGGTACATTCCAAGATATGGATGGTGATGGCGTGTGTGATGAAGATGACATCTGCTTGGGTGACGATAATGTTGATACCGATGGTGATGGTGTACCCGATGCCTGCGACGATTGTGACAATGGATTAGTAGGAATGACTTGCGAAGACGGTGACTTATGCACCATAGGCGAAACTTACGATGCCAACTGTAACTGTACAGGCGGTATAGTCCAAGATACAGACAATGATGGTATCTGTGATGAGGAAGACCCCTGCTACGACGACCCTGCCAATGACTGTGATATTACTTACTGCGAAGCACAAGGTAATACTGCCATAGCGTATATCCAGTCAGTAGCACTAAATAGTGGGTTTTATGAGTCTGGTGATAATGGTAATAGCAACGGCTATTTCGATCATTTTGATTATACCGGCACCTTACTCGCTAGGGTTCGTAATACGAATACTATCACACTCACACCTAACTATAATTCAGTTGTTGGTTATACTCAAAACTGGGGGATTTGGATAGACTTCAATAAAGATGGCGATTTTGATGATACAGATGAGCAGGTGTATGTAGATACAAGCCCGGACTCAGCTACTCCGGTAATGGGTACATTTAATGCACCTTCGGGAGTAGGTACAACTACCATGCGTGTAGTGATGAGATGGAATAATGTTATTCCAACACCCTGCGATCAATCCGATTATGGAGAAGTCGAAGATTACAAAATATTATTAAGCACAGATTGTGAAGAGAATTTAACCATTTATGATTTTGATGTTCCCGGCAGTTACGATGCATTTAACTTTACTCAAACTGATAATACTTCGGGTACAAGCATCACTGTGGATACAGGAGAACATTTAGAGCTAAGTGGTGGCAATCGAGTCCGCTTAAACAACGGTTTTAGCGTAACCTCCGGTGCCAGTCTCAGAGCTGACAATGAAGATTGCAGCCAACAATAAAAACAACAAAATTTAATTCAAAAGGCAAACACGAATCGATAAATACAAGTCAATGCTGATGCGCGCAAATAATTAATCAACAATAGGCTTAGAGACTTACTAAAATGACATAGTGTAGGCTTCGTGGTATAAGTCGATTCGATATTTATTAACATTAAAAAATTATTAACGATGAAAACAAATTTTTTGATTAGAAATGCGCTACCGCGAGGCTCCGGCGTATTGCTTAAAATGGTGGTGACTGTCACTGTATTACTTTATAGTCATCTGATGGCTTATGCACAACCAGTGCAGACGTTGCCTGTAAACGGTGCTGTTGGTGTCACGCTACCTGTAACATTGGAATGGATAACAGCCTCCACTCAAGACATTGATGTTGACATATTTCGTTCCCTTGGTGGCGGAGCTTTTGAACATGTTTACAACATCACTTTGCCGGGTGGTACTACCTATCACTTAGTTCCAGTAGAAGACCAAGGTGTAAATTACATTAACAATCTATATTTTTGGTCTATAAATGATGGAATTACATCTTCGGAATCACTCTTCACAACAATAGATGAAGATGACTGCTCAAATACAGAAATGCAATCATGTGACGATAATGATCCCTGTACCACTAATGACGGAATAGCAGTGACTCTTATTGCTAATTCAAATGAAATATGCGGCTCTTGTACAGGAACGATCATCGGTGATACAGATGGCGATGGTATATGTGATAGTCAAGATACTTGTCCAGATTTCGACAATAATTTGATTGGCACCCCTTGTGACGACGGGGACGATTGCACTATCAATGATGTTTATACGACAAATTGTGAATGTATAGGTGGACTGCAACCTCACCCAATAATCGAATTCCCCTCGCCCACCAACGGGTTTATAGAATCTGTGGTGCTAAATGGTAGGGAAAACTCCTCTGGATATGATAGCGGCTATGGTGATTATACTATTGATGCTACTGGTAACGTATTCGCTACGCTTAATAGCGGAAATAGTAATGTGATTACACTCATTCCCGGGGCTAGTTTTTCGTCTCCTTATCCCGAAAACTGGGGGATTTGGATAGATTTCAATGGAAACAGTATTTTTGAAGATAGTGAGCAAGTATATACAGGCTTAGGCACAGATTTAATGACTCCAGTGAATGGAACATTCAGTGCAGATTTAGGAATGGGTACTGTAACCATGCGTGTAGGAATGGTTTGGAATGATGAACTCGAACCTTGTGGAGAGTTTCTCTTTGGAGAGTTCGAGGATTACACAGTAGCTATGTGCCCGGGTGATAGTGATGGTGACGGTATATGCAATACCAATGATAGCTGTTACGGTACATCATCAGACCAAGACGGTGACTACATATGTGATGACGAAGACATTTGCCCTCAAGACCCTGCTAATAGTTGTATTGGTGATTACTGTAGTCCGGAAGTCTACAGATCTGCCGAACGCTCCTTTCCCGTAGCTATCACATCTGTGGTGCTAAATGGTAACGAGAACCTCTCTGGATATGACGGTGGCTATGGTGATTATACCAATACTGTACTCGCAGGAGTTGGTGATATGAATAGCATTTCGATAACTCCTAATGATGCTAATATGCGCTATGGTGTTTGGATAGATTTTAACAAAGACGGTGATTTTGACGACGTAGGTGATGAGGTATTCAACTCAATAAATTCACTAACAGAATTTTCATTTGAATTTAGTGCACCTCCAGGAGTAGGTACGACTACCATGCGTGTAGTAGTAACTGGTGATTCCTACCCTTCCCCTTGCGGAACCCTTTATGCAGCTGAAGTGGAAGACTACACAGTAGCATTAAGCGCAGATTGTCCGCCGTATTTGACTGTCTATGATTTTGATGTTCCCGGAGATTATAATGCATCAGATTTCACTCAGACCGATGATGCCCCGGGTGCCGTTGTCACTGTAAATACAGCAGAGCATTTAGAGTTAAGTGGTGCCAACCGAGTCCGTTTAAACAATGGATTTAGAGTAGACTTCGATGCCAGCCTCAGAGCTGATAACGAAGATTGCCAATAATCCCACCAAAATACCCTTAAAACATTCATTTTTAACTAAAAAATAATTAATAACTTTTTAAAATTAATAATCATGAAAAAGATAATTTATATCGTTTTGTTTAGCATTCTTCCGATGCTGACTTATGCCCAACTTGACGTAGTAAACAATAATGTAGGTATTGGTGGTATAACCGACCCTCAGGAAAGATTAGAAGTAGATGGTATTGCCAAAACCGAGGGTAATACCGTTTTAACCACCGGCGCATCAGCCACAACTTTGTACGAAAGAACAGATGGTGCAGCCGTACTGGTGGGTGCAGGAAACTCGGGAGCAGGATTTGCTGTTGACGAAGGCTACAATTTTGACATCCGTATGCGCAGTAGAGCTGCTATTCAAAGCAGATTGCTTACATATGGCACTATCTTGATACGAGGAAGAGGTGATACAAAGAGAGTAGGCATCGGTGTAGCCAACCCAACCGAGAAGCTACACGTAGCCGGTAATATCGCTCATCAAGGTGGTGTCATCATTTCAGATAGAAGGCTGAAACGAAATGCTACCGATTTCAATTATGGTTTGAAGGAGGTGATGAAATTGCGCCCTTTGACTTATGATTATACAGGTAAAGGTGGTACGACTTCCGGCAAATATAATGTAGGACTTTTTGCACAGGACTTGCAACAGATTGCTCCCGAATTTGTCAGCACATTTACCCATACCGAAGAAGATGAGGAAGGTAAAACCGTTAGCGAAGAAGAATACTTGAAAATTTATGATACAGGTATCAAGTATATGCTCATTAATGCCATAAAAGAACAACAAGCAATCATAGAAACGCTGGAGGAAAGAATCGGTCAATTGGAGGCTGCATCCGGCAATAATATTGAATCACCCCGCACATCTCAAACAGTAGAGTTGGGCGAAGCAGGTCAATTATTGCAAAATCAACCAAATCCCTTTAATGAAACAACGACCATAAAGTACAATTTGCCACAGGATTCAAAAAATGCAACAATGCAGATTATGAATATGAATGGTCAGGTACTTAAAACTGTACAACTTTCAGATGTACGCAATGGAGAGTTGGTCATTAAAGCCGGAGAATTAGGTACCGGAACATACACTTACACTTTAGTTGTTGACGGACAAATCGTTGACACTAAGAAAATGGTATTAACCAAGTAATTTTCTTTTGAAAATCGGAGTAGCGAGGCAACTGTTTTGTGCATTCGCCTTGCTACTCTTTCCTATAATTACGAACGATATATCAAAAATCGAGATGCAAGTGACGCCCCATTTAAATGTCTATAAGTTTTATTCTTAACTATTTATAATTATTAATTTTTAAAATTCAACATCATGAAAAGAATTATTTATTTCGTTTTATTCAGTATCCTTCCTATGCTAACCTATGCCCAACTGGACGTAGTAGGACCCGGACTAGTAGGAATAGGAACAACTAATCCTTTGGGCAAAGTACATATTAAAGAAAGTACAGGGCAGCTTGTTATTAAAGCTGCTACAATGGGCCCTAGTTTTTCGATGATGGACATCACTTCAGGGGTGGACGGTTCTGTAAGAGTAGGAGCTATTGACATGGACAACAACATTTTTGGTGGTGGTGTTTTTCAAGCATTTTCAAACGATGCGCCTAACCATAAAGGACGTATTTTCCTTGATGCGGGAAGCCATGAAGACTCAGGTATTTTTCTTCGGACACGAGATGAATCTCAAACTACAACAACCCGTATGGCAATACTTCGTTATGGTAATGTAGGAGTTGGTACAACTAGTCCGACAACAAAACTACACGTCAACGGTAGTATCACCTACAATGGTTCGCTTAATAACGCTTCTGACAAAAGACTGAAAACAGGTATCAATAACTTCCGCTATGGCTTGGATGAAGTACTCCAACTACAACCGGTCAATTTCCGCTATAATGGCAAAGCAGGCTTTAGTAATGCAGGACAAAACCAAGTCGGACTCGTAGCGCAAGACCTCCAAAAAGTAGCCCCCGAATTGGTTTCTACTTTTACACATAAGGAGGAAGATGAACAAACGAAGTCCGTTCGTTCTGAAGATTATTTGATGATTAGCGAGTCTTCCATCAAATATATGCTCATCAATGCAGTAAAAGAACAGCAAGACATCATCGAAACACAAAAGGACGAAATTGCTACTTTGCGTGGGGAAGTTGCCGAAATGAAGGAGATGATGCAAACTATTCTTAACGGTGAAAACACCGAACTCCACCGACAACACGTAGAACTCAATAGAGAGGGTGCTTACTTGGAGCAAAATCAACCTAACCCATTTAATACCAATACCTTCATCAAGTACTATATTCCTGACGGTGTGGAGAACGCAGTTATCAACATTTTTGATACAAGGGGAATATTGGTTCACTCTGAATCAATTCGCCAAGCTGGTAAAGGTGAGGTGCAGATCAAAGCAGGAGTTATTGCGACAGGTACATATAGCTACTCATTGACTGTAGATGGGCAGATACTAGATACCAAGCAGATGGTTATTGCGAAGTAGCAGTATTACACACCGAAAAAACCATTCAAACGAAATATAAGATAATTAAGGGAAATCCGATGTTCATTTTCCCTGACAATCATGTTGTTGGAGAATTACATATACAGTAATTCATCGTGCAGCCCCCGCCGTCCTAAGGCGGGGCTGCCATACTTCTCCTACAATAGATTTACTTTGACCGTATTGAATGAACTGACATATTATTTTCTAACAACACTTTATTTATCCAACAACGTTTACCGCGGTGTCCTTTCCGAAAACCACAGCACCCGGTAAACCCAACAACACAACATTATGAAAAAGTTAATCTCATATCCAAAATACGCTCTATCCACTTTACTTGTAATTTTTACTTTTTTGACCCTTGCGGAAGCGCAGCAAGATACCATTGATTATAGTCGCCTTCAAAGTGCAGATGGCTTGATATTTCAGCGGTTAACTGATAATAATGACGATCTAGTACGTAAATGTGTAATGAATTTTCATTCGGATGCAATAGACGCCGATAATCCGTCAAAGACTTTTGATTACATGTATTTGAGAGCCACGGAAGAAGATACTTTAAGTAATCATTTGATATTGACCAATGATGGGATGTTAATTGTAGCAGACGACGAATCTTGTCTTCGTGTAGCAGGTACAAGATCTCTTGCGGATTCAATGGAGGCTGAAGCCACAGAAAATGGTGAGACAATTGATATAAAACTTTACGTAAAGGGGGAAATCGCTGTTGAAGGTGGTAATGCTACTAATACAATAGTTTCTGACAAACGTTTTAAGAAAAATGTTAAACCTTTAAAAAACAGTTTAGATATTATTAGAAACACTAATTTTGTTGAATATCAATACAATAACGCATCGGGTATATCATCTCAAAAAACATATTATGGTGTACTTGCACAGGAAATGGAAGCCGTACTTCCCGGTACAGTAATGAAGGCGGAAAAAAGAGCTAGTCCAACTGATAAACGCCTTACCGAATTCTACATGTTCAATCCTAATGATTTAATTTACTCCGGCTTAAATGCTATTAAGGAATTAGATGAAGAAAACCAATTATTAACAGCAAAATTAAAGGAAGAATCTTCTAAAAATGCAACACTTGAACAAAGAGTCAACGAATTAGAAAAAGTATTAAAGACTCTGCTGATTAAACAGAATAAGTACAATAAGTGAGAAAAATCTTCTTCATCACAGTTATAACAGAATATCTCAAAAATAAATTAATCCCTTAATTTTATATGCCATTATGCCTACTGAATTTTGCCAATACGGATATTATTCAGTAGGCATTTTTGACTACTCTTTTTTCCTCGCTCATTTTTCTTTCACACCAAAGTAATACACACCCTAAATCACTTGCTAATATATTCTGTTCTTCCTGTATACGGATTAATTTATCCTGCATATCTCGAATACATTGCTTTGCTTCCCTTTTTGATACACAACGGATTATTTTTCTGAAGTGGGAAATAATTATCTTTCTATATTCATTTAGTTCTCCTTTATTGTGTAATGTTTTACGGGCAGATTCAATTCTATTATCTAAGTTTTCATCTTTATATTCATAAAATAAAGGAAGTTGAATAATTCGACTTGAATTGACATACCTTTGCCCTGTTGGTCTATTCTCAAAGTTAAATACTTCACTAAGCCTATAAATAGCTTCATTTAAATTACCTGAGAACCAGTAGGCTATGAGAATGTTATAATGGTAAGCAAGTTTTCTCCTTCGTGGAATAATTTTGTCTAATTCATCCCATTTAGATTCGATATTTTTAACCGTATCTAATGCTAGTTCAAACCTATCAGTATTTATATAATGCGTCAATAGTTTAAACTGTACTGTATTAAATATTTTTATATCATCATTTGATACCGCTATTAATTTGTCTATTACATTTAAATAATTATCAAATTTCCTCGCAGTACCGGATATAAGAAGATACCTACATAGATGTTGCTTATACTTTATTAAGCCAATTGTATCTAAAGTATCTTGTTCTAAATCATAAGTACTGATTAGGTTGTGAGCGGATTTATGAGATAAATCCCACTTTCCTTGATTTAGATGGTATACATCTTCCAAAATGTAATAATCTCTTTTTGCTAATTTAGATAGACTATCTATTTCATCTTGTTCTAACAATGAGATTGATAAATCTTCTACCTTTTTACGATTTAAATCTTCCCGCAATCTAGGGTCTTTAAGCGTAATCATTTGTGCTCTCGTTGCCTTATCTTTAAGGTCTACTTCCCGACTTAACTTAGCTTTTACTGCTTTTCGCTCATCAAGTAAAGAAAAAACCTTCTTCTCCCTATTATTATTGTCAAGCAACTTCAACAACCACCATTCCCACTCAAACAACTCAATCAAAACAGAAAAACACTCATGCTTCTCTGCAGCCTTTTTAATATCCTTTATTTGTTTTTCAAATTCCTTAATCAGAATCTTATTCTTTGATGCCTTCTCATACAAAGCAGGCAACACATTCATCTGCAACCGCAACGACGCCTCCACCGTATGATTTGCATGATAATGACTCAGGCTTTCTATGATTTTTTCCTTCAACTGCGTCTTCTTACGAGGCAATTGCTTGATAAACTTCTCCCTTTTGAAGTGCTTCTTCAATTCAGTTTCATCATATCTACGCGCCTCACTCAAATACTCAAATAACAGGAGATAATCCGGCTTTTCTTTAGCAGCATTAAGGCGAGCATATTTCGTAAAATAAGACTTCTCCGCACGAGTCAGCGATTGAATAAATGCAAATAATCTGTCTTGTTGTGTCATAAGAAAGTATCATTTTGATTGAGTTAGGATAAAGTATGAACACCTCAAGTGCTGATATTATCACTTAGGTATGTGGATAAAATAAATGGATATTGGTAGCGCAGGAATTTTTTGAATACGAGTTAGTAACAAAAATACATAAAATAGCCGACACTCGCTAATTTAAAATAAACGTATCCAATGCTTTGCACTGTGAATTGACGTTGTATAAAATAAAAAACGCCATCCCTAAATCGGAATGGCGTCCATCATTTTGTATAGTAACCAATTCTATTATAAATCTTCTGTACGCGGCTTAGATGAATAGTTCACCTTAAGCTGCCCGATTTTACGTAGTTCGGTTTTTACATCGGTAACAATTCCCATCGTTACGTCCTTGTCGGCACGTAGCGAGGCAGTCATCAGTCCGCGTTCTGCTTCACGTAGTTTTGATTTTTCTTGCTCAAGGAAAAGTTTCAAATCTTTTACCTCTTTGAAAGAATCATTCAACTGAATACGTGGCGCACTACCGTATTTCTTACGAAAACGTTTTTGCGGTGTACCAATATATACGTAGCTGACGAGAGATTTTTTCTCCAGCTTTTGTAGCTCTGTGGCATACGGGTAATTGACCTCAACTTTAAGTTCAGAGTCTTTCATTACCGTTACAACCATAAAGAAGAACAGTAGAATGAAGATAATATCCGGCAATGATGCCGTTGATATTTTCGGCGTTCCACGTCCTTTTCCTCTACTAAATTTTGCCATAATTAAGAATTTAAATTCCAAATTCCAAGCACCAAATTCCAAACAAAAATAGCGTTAACGCGCGTTTGAATTGGAATTTGGGATTTGTTATTTGGAATTTTTTAATTTAATTCTCCTCACCAAACGATGTTGGTTCAGCTTCGGAGATGACTAAAGGAATTTCAGCACGTAGTGCTTTTTTATCTTCAATGGGCAGTTCTTCGTAAGTTCTGCCAAATTGTGCATCTGCTGCATCGTCCCAAAGCTCGCGATAGGCAGCTTTCAACTCGTTGTATACCTTAATATAGGCTTCGTAAGAAGTACCTCTATCGTTTTTGAGTGAAATGATTGCCTTCTTTGGCGATTCTGCCATATTAGGCATATTCTTCGGATTGGCGATGAAGTTTTTAGTATTCTCGCGCAAATCCGCAGGACGCATAAGTTGCCCGCGTACCAAGAGTTCATCATTGGCATTGACGAGTACCGAATACACGTTGCGCTCATTGAGCTTCATTTCCGGTGGCGGCTCATCCGACCACGGTGGTAACTTGACCGTAATCCCTTTATCCACGTCAATCGTAGTGGTGACGAGGAAGAAGATGAGCAGCAGGAAGGCGATGTCTGCCATCGAACCTGCATTAATCTCAGGTGCTTCTCTTCTTGCCATAATTTTATTTTTTGAAGTGCTGATGTGTTGATGCGCTGATGTGCTGATGAAAATACGTCAGCACGTCAGTACGTCAACACGTCAACACGTTTATTATCTAAACATTCCTCTGATTTCGGAAAGGATAAGCACTATCCAAGCACCGAAAAACATGATGATAGCGACCCAAAGACCACCACTTACAATTCCTCCTTCGGCAGCAGATACGCCATATTTGTACATTGATTTGGTGATTTCACCGGAATCCATTCCTCTAAATACAAAGAAGATGACTGCAATCGCTACTGCCGCGATAATAAGCGGTAACGAACCTTTTGGATTCATAATCACAGAGCGAATAATGAAGAGTACCATCAATATACCACCGAGAATCGTCAACCAATGCGCTGCTATCAATCCAATGTCAAAAATGCTGGATTCATACAACACTTCTCTAGTAGGTGTATCAGCGTAGCTATTCATACCTGTGATTGCAGAGATAACAAAGATAACCACCAATAACAAGCCCAAGAGGAAAGCTATTAACTGTCCGTTTTTGCTTAAAAAATTATACATAATTGTTAAGTTTAAGATTAAGTTTAAGATTAAGTTTAAATATTAAATTCTAACCTTAATTAAACTTAAAATTGGCTCTTAATTATGATGAGATAAATGTGAATATTAATTCATTCAACATTCACTCATTCAAAATTATTATTAGCTGAGAACTTTGTTATCAATCAATACATCTACCAATGAAGTAGAAGCGTCTTCCATACGGTTGACAATGCTATCAATTTTTGATACAATATAATTGTAGAAAATTTGTAGGATAATCGCCGTGATAAGACCGAATACTGTTGTCAAAAGTGCTACCTTGATACCACCTGCAACGATAGATGGGTTGATATCACCCACTTCCTCGATTTTATCGAAGGCTTGAATCATACCGATTACCGTACCCATGAAACCAAGCATCGGTGCGATAGCGATAAAGAGTGAAATCCAAACTAAGCCTTTCTCCAAAAGACCCATTTGAACGGAACCGTAAGAAACCATTGCTTTCTCTACGCTTTCCAATCCACCGCCCGAACGCTTCAGACCTTCGTGAATAATGCTCGCCGCAGGACCGGGAGTAGATTTGCAAATTTCTTTCGCTTGTGCCATATCGCCGTTGCGTAACGCATCGTCTACACGAGCCACGAGTTTGTCCGTATTGGCAGAAGCCAAGTTCAAGGTAATAATACGCTCAATACAGAATGCCAAACCTAAGATAAGGCATACAAGTACCAACGCCATAAATTGCCAACCACCTTGAATGAAATACTCTTTCAAGAGTTGGTGTCCGAATTTTCGAGGGGCAACTGCATTGGCAGTAGCATCCAGCATGTCACCAGCAGCGTCAGCCACATTTTCGGCAGCATCGCCAACGGCTTCTGCACCATCTTGGATAGCGTCACCTGCAGCTTCGGCAGCATTTTCTGCGCCCTCAATAACTTGCTCACCGACAGTCTGATCACCGTCCTGTGCAACAGCATAGTCAACAGTGAACGCCACCATGCCCAAAACAAGCAATAATGCTAATAGCTTTCTCATAATAGTCATTAGTTAAAGAATTTACGAGTTGTATTGGTTATAAATTAGATTATATTCAATTGTCTTTTGGTGTATGGACTAAAAAATAAGTTACAAAAAACAAATCCCGATGATTGTCGGGACAAATTCCAAATTCCAGATTGACATAAAGTTTTGTTCCGCATCCTCTGTTGGAATTTGGAATTTTTCCGGGCGGAGAGAGCGGGATTCGAACCCGCGATACCCTTTAGAGGTATACACACTTTCCAGGCGTGCGCCTTCGACCACTCGGCCACCTCTCCGGATCGTATTGCTTGATTATTCTTATTGTCAATTGATTTGATGATAGAAATTTTGCAAAGCAAAATTTACATTGACAATGAGACAATTGAACCATGAAACCATGAAACAATAGAACAATAAAACAATGAATTTTAAAACTGACAGCCACAAAAATTGCAAATTAATGTTACAATTCAAAATTTTTTGTGACGGATAATCAATAAAGCCCGAATTAATTTGAAAATGAAAAAAATATTATGCGTGTTTTTTGTCGCGAAAAATGGAATAAAATATTTTTATAGTATTTTGAAAATCAGAAAGTTGAAATAATGTTAAGAAAATTAACATTCGCTAAATAGGAGTAATCTAAATGACTTTTTCTCTTATAGGCATAAGGAAGTTTTATCTCTGTGAATTGGCGGATACCTGCTTTTTTACTTGCCTTTCCGTGTCAATTTCAGTGCTCAAAATCTTATCCCAAATGGTAGAGGTGAAGCCGTAATTTTTTGTAGGATTCTGATAATGATGTTTCATATGATGACGCTTCATTAATTGAAACCACCAATTGTTATAATTCTTATTGTGCGAAGCGTAGTGAAACCAATCATACAATAAATAAATCGCCATTATCCCAGCGATAAGCGGATGTGCATATTTTCCAATCAACAAATAAAATATCAAATACAATGCACCGGCTACGGGTACGCTTATGAGTGGATTGACGAGCATAATCCTACCATCATTCGGATACTCATGGTGCGCCCAATGCATACTGTCCAATAGTTTTCGCATCCATTTGTTGCGTGGATTGGCGTGAAAGAAATAGCGATGTGTGACATACTCAAATATAGTCCAGAATGCTACACTACCACCAAATCCGAGTAAGAATTCCCACCAAAGCATTTCAAGCCTTATTAGTGCGTAAGCAGATACCAGCAAGATAAGCGGCACAAAAGCTACATATTGTAAAGTAGGGTTATTGACATACATACCCCTGAAAATGCGAATATTATATTCGTTTTCAGGCATGTTTTTATTGGATAAAAATAGTTTTTGCTTTTTCATAATTCAAATCAATTCATAGTGAAAGCTTCCATTGTCGCGAATAATATAATACGAGCATTGAGAGTATAAGTAGTAAGCATCAAATAATCGACATTTTTGAACGTGCCTTTTTTCGTCATACTTCAGCTATTTTTCCTCATGTAGCTCCCCGATAGCTATCGGGGTAATCGCCAAAATGAGCTTCGTCTGACAAAAAAATACCCTGCTCAAAAAGTATCGATTATTCAATCCTTACTACTTATTTAAAATATATTTTCCCTGAAAAATATAATAAAAAACAATAATTATGTTTAATTTTATGGTTGTTGTTAGTCTAAACATTAGCTCTGGCAAATACTCCCCTTTAACCCATCTTGAGAAGCCACCAATATAATGAGTAGATAATTACTATTTATTCATTCGCTCATTGTTTTTTCAAAAATGCACAAAAATTGAATGTGATTCTGAAAATAGAAGGCAATATCCCTCATGTGAATTCTATTTTCAAACTTTAAACTAAACAATAGTTTATTTTGTGAAACCTTCACAATATTTCTACGTATTCAATTGTCGGACTCTTATTGTTTTTATAAGCAGTTGATAATTGGGCTAATAAACAAAGCAAAATGAGGGGAATAAGGTAGTTAAATTTAGTTTGTTATTTTTCCAATACATAAAATATGAATAAAAACGGAAGACCTGTTAATATATTACTTATCGAGGATAACCCGGGTGACATCAGATTGACAAAAGAAGCATTCAAAGAAACTGGAATGGCGGTCAACCTGAGTGTGGTCACAGATGGTGTAGAAGCACTTCAGTATCTCAAACAACAAAATGAATACGTTGAGGCTATTATTCCCGATTTAATTTTATTGGACTTAAATCTGCCTAAAAAAGATGGGCGGGAGGTACTTGAAATTATTAAGAAAGACGATAAACTGATGTGCATTCCGGTAGTGGTACTCACTACTTCGGGAGCCGAACAGGACATCTCCAATAGTTATCGTCTACATGCGAATTGTTATCTCAATAAGCCTATTGAATTTGACAAATTCTTTGATTTAATACAGAAAGTAGAGGACTTTTGGCTCAGTACTACTGTATTACCAACTATGATAAATTAACACAAGCCTTTTAGAGGATTTCTCCATTTTTGATTTCGTGATTTTTGATTGTTTACATTAAAATTGAAATTTGATAAAAAAGTATTCATTCAAAAATCTAAAATCACTCAATCAAAAATCTAAAAAGTCACTAAAACTGCCGGCTTGACAACTACAAAATTTGTGTAATGATGAGAATCAATATCCTTGTTATCGACGATTTAGAGGAAGATGCAAAACTGGTAAAGGTGTTCCTTAAGCAAGCATCGCTAAGGCATGAGTTTTTCTATGCCGAGACCTTGTATGAGGGCATCGAACTTTGTGAAGAAAAAGAAATTGATCTGGTATTACTGGATTTAAGTTTACCTGATTCGAGAGGACTTAGAACTTTGGAAAGTTTCTTGGACCGTAGTCCCAGAGATATTCCTGTAATCGTTATGACGGGTACTTCCGATGAAATGGTCGGCGAGATGGCGGTAAGAGCAGGCGCACAAGATTATCTCGTAAAAGGAGAATTTGATTACAAATTACTTTCTCGCGTCATTCGCCACACGATGGCACGATACAGAATTTACCAACAACTCGAAAGTGCCAATAAGCAACTCAGCGCTATCGAAACTCGCTTTAGGTGGATTAATCAGATGACCGGTTCGGGGCATTGGGAGATAGATATTGTGACCAATGAAATGAATTGGTCGGATGAGGTGTATAAGATATTTGGTTTTGAGCCAGGACGCATCAAGCCTTCTGTTACGGATTACCTCAATTATGTGTATGCCGAAGACAGGGAGATGGTGCAAAATGCTTTCAGTGATGCTACCAAAGACGGCGAACTCCGGAAAATAGAATATCGCATCAGAGTTGGTACTGCCCCGATTAAATATGTAGAAAACCACTTTCAGGTATCCTTTGACAGTGCCAGCCAACAGATGTTGCTCGTAGGAGCATTGCACGACATCACTGAACGTAAACGCTCCGAAGAATTGCTCGTACAACACAAACTCTCCGAAGGTACATCGCGTATGAAGGAAGAGATATTGGAAGATATGAGTTTCCATATTCGGACGCCGCTTTCTTCGATTGTCAACCTGTCGTATACTTTGGGTGGTTCGTCATTGGACGAGGAACAAGCAGAATCTATCAAGGCACTTCAGCAGTCGGTCAGTGACCTGTCACTTGCTGTCAACAACATGCTCAACTTCTCTGTCTTGCTCTCAGATAAGATTACTGTTGATGAAGAACAATTTACGATTGCCAATACAATTCAAGGTTTGGTGAAGATGTTCCGAATCAAAGCAAACAGAAAGAGTATCACGCTGGATGTAGAAGCTGACGAAAATTTACCAAAATATCTCGTCGGGGATGAAACAAAAGTCAACCAAATCGTGTATAACCTGCTGGACAATGCAGTGAAATATACCGAACATGGTGGTAGGATAGAGTTTGAAGTCAAAGCCGAAAAAATCGAAATGGGCAAAGCGACGGTCTCTTTCCGCATAGAGGATAACGGTATAGGCATGTCGAAAGAGAAGATGGAAGAAATTCTCGATACCGACAGGCTGCTCAATTTGACAGAGGAGGATAAGAAAAAAGGACTCGGACTCGCCATCGCTACTCGCCTGACCCAAAAAATGAACGGCGATCTGAAAGCAGTGAGCGAAGAGGGTGATGGTACGACTTTCACGGTTGATATTGACTTTAGTATCGCGGATGTTGCAGCACAGGAGATTGGAGGTGATCCGATACGTCCGATGAAGATTCTTTTTGTGGAAGATCATTTTCTCAATCAGATTGCTACCAAGCGAGTTTTGACCATGTGGTCTGATTTTGTGTCGGTAGAAATTGCGGATAATGGTAAGGTTGGTTTTGAAAAATTTGAAGCGAATGATTATGATGTCATTCTGATGGATTTGCAAATGCCTGTGATGAACGGTTTTGAAGCTGCTGCACGTATACGTACCGTAGATGCCGATATCCCCATCATTGCACTCTCGGCAAATACAAGCAAAACCGAAGGCGATAAAGTACTTGCTGTAGGTATGAACGATTACCTCGCAAAACCTTACAATCCGGAAGACCTTAAAGGGAAGATAATGACCCTTGTTTACAAAAAAAAACCTAGAGAAGGGAGAGAATGATTTTTGATTCAGTCGAATTGAAAATCTTTAGGATAAACATTTGGAGGGATGGGACGCTGCACCGTTTACGGTTGCTTGCGTCCCTTTTTTATTTAACTCAATTTGTGTGGTAGATGCCTCCGATTGCAAGGGATGAAGCGGATGATGGATAAAGATACATTATACTGCAATTTTAGCATGGAAAGTGGTGGATTGTTCAGGAATGGATTCGACAGATATT
>JAHDEO010000626.1 GCA_020628725.1 Saprospiraceae bacterium | reverse complement strand
GGCGCGTACATCTGTACCGTTTTGCCAAATCGCTTCATGGTCAATTGACGACTGAGTTGTGCCATTTGCTCCAAATAAGGCATCGCCGCAGGCGAAATCAAGGCTTTGAAATCCTCCAAATCGCGCTCTTGTTTGCCCAATGCTCGCTCTACATCCATGCCCGTTTTGGCATAGATGGAAGCCTTCACTTCATCCCAATTGTATGTGCTAAATAGATCCGTAAACATTCAATCACAAATTTATGACTTTTTTATGATTCGTAGAGAAAATATATTGATTAAAACAGTCACTTTCTTTATTTGGTTGTTCATTATCCATCAATAAAAATACCAAAGCAACTCCCATTCAAATTTCTACGTCTAAAAAGTACATATTTACCAAACAATCAAGATGAAATATATCTATACTTTTTTTAGTGTTTTAATAATACTAAGTTCAGTGACAATGGCTTTTCGTTGGATGCAACCGCCTCCTGAAGCTTGTAATAACACTTTATTTGCTTACGGAATCATTGCAGATTGTCAATACTGTGCTTGCTCCAATAGTGGTAATTCTTACTATGGAAATTCCATTCCAAAGCTACAACAAGCAGTCGATACTTTCAACGCTCGGCGCGTATCCCATGCCTTACATTTGGGGGATTTTATTCAACGGGATTTTGTGAGTTATGATGCGGTAGAACCAATATACAGTTCATTGGACTCGGCACATTATTATGCATTGGGCAATCATGAATACGATGTGACTGACAGTGAAAAACATTTGTTGCTTTCGCGCTTGGGAATGCCTGATTATTATTATGATTTCACAAAATATAATTGGCGTTTTATCGTCTTAGAATCCACAGAATTAGCCTTTTATAGTGAAGAAGTTCACCCTGATAAAGTAGCGGAACGCGATGCACTTTGGGCAGCAATTTCAGGTGACACCAACGCTAAAACATGGAATGGCGGTATCAGTCAGGAGCAATTAAACTGGTTGGATGTCACGCTCGCCGATGCCAAATCGAAGGGACAAAAAGCAATAGTATTTGCACATCATCCAATTTGGCCCCTCACAAGTTCTACGCTATGGAATTATCAAGATGTGATTGATGTTTTGGAAATGCATGATAATGTAGTTGCCTATATGAACGGACATAATCATGCGGGTAATTATGCGATAAAAGAAGGTATTCATTACGTCACTTTTCAGGGTATGTTGTTGACGCCTGATGAAAATAGTTTTAGCATCGTTGAGGTATTCAGGGATAGATTAGAGGTGAATGGCTATGGGCGACAAGATGATTTTACGCTGCCGTTTTCCTCTGATAATCAAGCTCCGCAGGATATTTTATTGGACAATTCGACGATAGATGAACTACTTCCTCAAGGCACGCTCGTGGGCAATCTGGAGGCATTGGACATAGATTATGCGGACTTTACAGAACTTCAATTTGTGCAAGGAGCAGGTGATACATACAATTCATATTTCTATATTGAAAACAATCAATTATTCACCAATGTATCGCTAAATGCAGACGAAAGTCCATTTTCAATTCGATTACAGGCGATGGATTGTAGCGGTGCGACTTTTGAAAAAACATTCTCCATTGAAGCCACACCTACTTGTACAGCGATGGATTTACATGTATATATGGAAGGTCCATACAGTTCGATTACGGGAAGAATGAATACGCACCTGAATATCACTCGTCATATATTGCCCGGTCAAACTCCCGCCTCTGCCCTCGCTACACCCACTCCCACAGGTCAGCCCTACGCACAATCTCCCTGGGATTACAACGGAAATGAAGGTGCCGATTTCGATGACAATGACTATCCTCAAAATGTGGTGGATTGGGTTTTGGTGTCATTACGTACTTCAACTTCGCCTGATTCTGAAGTCACCAAAGCTGCGGGCTTATTGTATAGAGATGGTCGTATTGATTTGTTGGACAATTGCATACGGTTATCGGATGGGGAGAGTTATTATATTGTTGTGGAGCATCGAAATCACTTACCCGTAATGTCGCATGTGCCTATCGAAGTTACGAATCGTACTTTGAATTACGATTTTAGAACGCAAAATAGCTATAATACACAAGCTTCGTTTGGCTCAAAGGAAATCCAGTC
This sequence comes from Saprospiraceae bacterium, assembly GCA_020628725.1. Taxonomy (GTDB): domain Bacteria; phylum Bacteroidota; class Bacteroidia; order Chitinophagales; family Saprospiraceae; genus JAHDEO01. The sequence continues at coordinate 1,061 of JAHDEO010000626.1, read as the reverse complement.
AAATACGTGGGCAATGTATGGCGGCAATATGCTCACTAATGCAAACGATTTTGGCTATCAAGTTAATGGTGATGATAAGATTTTATGGTTTGATGAAAATGGGACTTTTGACCTGTATACACCTTCCGACATCAATTTGGACGGTGACATCAATGGAGCAGATAAGTCTATTTGGGCAGAGAATAATGGGATTTCTTCGAGTGTCCCGAGGTGATTTTGTGATTAGTGATTGGTTTGTTTTCTTGTTTTATAAAAACCCCCTTTTATATTAAATTCGAATCTCGAATTAAGAAGAAAAACGCATTAGGATTCTTGATGCTCTGCATAACTATAAAACATATATTTTTCAATCAAAAATTAGTAGAAAATAAAAAATATGTCTTTGAGACTGGCTTTCGCCTCAAGCCGGCTGGGCTTTTACTTTTTCATTGCCAAAAAGTAAACAAAAGGCTATAAAATTTAAACTCGCTCCGCTCAGACAATAAATTTTAAGGCAGCCCGCCTATTAACGCTACTCTGTGTCGTATTTTCCTTTAACTCCGTCGAGCGTAGCGTCCGTAAGCCGTTTAGATGTTGCTTTCGACGCGGAATGGAGAGTAGAGGATTTCCATGATGAATGGTGGGTTGAGTTGTCTGCCGGTACTTTTGATTCTTCCTTTGACGGTGATTTCGATGCGGCGTTGATAGACTGAACCGGGTGTTTTTTTGTCGCCAATGGCTTTGAACTCGAAGGAGGTTTCAATTTGTTCGAGGCGAAGTTCGTTTTTTTCGATGAGTCGTTTGAGGGATTTGGTGAAGTCTTTTCGGGCAGCGGAATTTTCCATTAATCCCTTGTACACTATTTCTACTTCTTCTTCATAATAGGGTTCTTTTTCGTGGTAAAATACTTTTTTGTCGTGTTCCCACATCTCGAATCCTAAGCCTTTATCATAAGTAAATTCTCCTAAGCGTGTCATGATGCAGAAGCGGATATTGTCACGGATAGAGGATTCGAGGGACTCGGTTTTGAGTCGCTCTTTTTTCGCGAGGACTTTGTCGAATGGAAATGGTATGGGATAGTA
>JAHDEO010000071.1 GCA_020628725.1 Saprospiraceae bacterium | reverse complement strand
AACGCAGCACAAGCTAAAAATACGCTGAAAGAACCCGACAGTATTAACTTGAAAGGCTACTAAGTGCCTAAAACTGTGAGAAGAAAAATAACTTAGACAGCCACACGTTTTGCCTTCGCACTAGTTTGTGCAATTACTCGCATATTAAAATCATCTTGTATTTGCATAAAAGCATAAACAGTGCTTTGCTTGGCACTTATTTTTCTTTTCTCTCTATCTGCGGTATAGCCCAGATTAAGTCGGTCAAAATTATTTGCTTTTGCCCATAAAAGAATCTGATATAAAAGACACAAATAAGCCCTATATGTCTCCTGATACTTATAGTCAATACCTCCAATCGCCGCATTAAGTGTGTTGCCGTTTTTTTGCAAAAATGCCACACCAATTGCCTTATTGTCGTATTCCGGTAGTATGTATTCTTTCTTCGGAAACAACTCTATAGTCACCCAATCTTCGCTGTTTGCCATCATATCAAACAATTTACAAGGAAGGTCGAAGGTATTGATAGTCAAGTTCTTGCCCCTTATGTTCATATACAAACTATACCAATGCCGGATGTCTTCAGTCGAAGGATTATTATTTACGCTAACTTCAAATTTATCAAGATTTCTTTTGACTTCACGTCTAAAATTAGTGTACGAGTTTTTTGAAAGTAATTGCCTGAATTCCTCCATATCATTCCAATCCAAATCATCAATATAATTATTGTCAGGTAATTTATATTTTAAAAATCCATTATCTATAAATATCTTCTCCAGCACTGTATCCGGGTCTTCAAAATCTCTAATAACTACTTGGTTGATTTTACGCTCTGTTTGCTTTTTACTGATGATTTCAAGCAGTTGATTCAATGCCGTTTTCCACAGCGGATGTTTTCTATCCAAATACAACTGTTGCCCTTCTGTAAGGGGTGTTCCGACCGACAATACCTCTGAGGTCAAATAATAAGGATCTGCCTGACGCGCCAACTCTACTTCGGCAGATACCTCGCGGCTGCTCATCATATCATCCTTATTCAAACTTACAGTTAAAAAGGTAGCCAAAACGATTTTTTGTTGCTCATCCTTTATAAGGATATATTCAAATTCCCAATTATGTTCCTTTCTGATGTTATTAGAAAAAGTTTGTTGTAAAAGTCCCAAGGCATTATGGTCAATAATTCCTTGTGAATGAAAAAGACTATTCCATAATTGCTTATCAACTTCGTTGATGCATTGGTAACGACTAACTTTAAGCTGCTGATTATCAGACTTCTTAGAGGCTATACTCAAGCGAGGCTTCATACTTCTTCTAAATGCCTTATAAATCTTTTCGTAACTAAAATCATGCGCTGCAATCACCTCATTCAATATCATTTTCATATCTTGCAATAGTGATTTTATCTGCGCTTTGGTGTGCAACCGGGTGATGGTAAATCTAATACCGGTATTTTTCAGAGGTACTGCCGGATAGATACCCAAATTGACATAATGCCCCTTATTCATCAATTGCTCAATAGTTGCATAACCGATTTTAGGTAAGCTCACACCAATAAAAAACACAGGTGAATCCGAGAGAGAAACACAAGGCAAATCAAGGTCAGCTATCACACGTTTGGTATACTTTATATTGTCCCACAATGCTTGCTGATATTGTTTGATTTCAGGACTTAAATGAATTTTCGCACTAGCAATAGCAGCTCCCAAATTCGCCGGTTGCAAAGGACCTGAAAATATCATAGGTCCACCACAATTACGTATTTTACTTTCCGTGTATTTATTGGGCAACATCAAGACACCGCCTCCCACGGCAAAAGATTTTGCAAGCGAAGCCACGACGACCATTCGCTCGTGCAAATCCATTTGACTGAGTACATAGCCTTTTCCATTTTCGCCGTACCAACTAGTGCCGTGAGCATCGTCTATGTAGGCGTGAAATTGTTTGTACTTTTTCAACAATCGCTCAATATCAGCCATTGGACATGCATCGCCATACATAGAGTAAATGCCATCTGCCATGTACCAAATACGTTTGTGTTTAGTCCTTAGTTGAATGATTTTTTTCTCCAAATCATCCATCTTATTATGCCTGACCAATTCCACATGAACGCCTCGCGGCTTTAATAGCGATACAGCAGTTTGCACGGAGCTATGCACTTGATGATCGACTATAACGGCATCTTCATCATTGACCAAAACAGGAATAGCAGCAATGTGTCCAAGTGTAGTTGTAGGCGTCACGATACAGTGTGCGCCAAACATTTGATTGAACAACTGCTCCAATTCGGTGTACAATCCAAGCGATACATACGACCGGGAGGAGGAAAACTGTGTTCCAAATTTGGTTACAGCTTCGATAGCTCCGGCTTTGAGTCTTTTGTCAAATTCCAGTCCCAGATAGCTGCAAGAACCAAAATTGACCAATTCTTTGTTGTTTAATTGGATGCGATTACCTTCAAAATTATCTTCTCCGGTAAATAAGTGAATAATCTTTCGTTTTTTGCCGTCTTCGATAATATTATCGACGGCATCCAAAAAATCATTAAAACTTCCCATGATACTTAGGTTTTAGGTTAAAGGAAAAACATGTGTTGTTTAGTGGATACCGAAGTTCAATGATTCTTAAAAAAGAGAAATCCGATTTTTATGAGGAAATTATTCTCATAAAATTAAGTTGAATCGTAAATTTATAATAGATGGTGTCTTATATTCGATAGGAATATAAGCGAGTGTTGGATTGATGTATAATTAAGGTTAAACAACGGGCAGCACCACGAGATTGGAATTGATTAGGTTGTCAATTCATTTGCAAGGTGGTGACTACTTCTGAGTTGGTAATCTTAATAATAAGGTTTATAAGCCGTTCTGTACCAAAAGTATAACTTAATATGAAAAAAACAAAAAAATATGTTGCCTAATATTTATATACTTGTAAAAAACTAAAATTAGTTGCCCCCGAATATCCAATATTTTTGTGCGCTATTTAAGTCCAATTTGAAGCCATGATTAAAAACTCATAAAAAAGTTTTATCCAACCATACAACTTTATAATATTATCCGTATATTTGCAGCCGTTTTAATAAAAAGAATCTGCAATGCCGAAGATGAAGACGCATTCCGGAACAAAGAAAAGGTTCAAAGTGACCGGTTCCGGCAAACTAAAAAGAAAAAAAACAGGTAAACGCCACCTTTTGCGTAAGAAAAGCAAAAAGGCTAAATTGCGTTTGCGCCACGCTGGTCTAGCTAGCAAAGCGGATACACCACGCTTAAAGAAATTGCTTGGCATTTGATAAACTCAAGTGCAAAACAAGTATTCAGTTAGATTATATTTTGCGCTTTGCGCAATTTAAAATTATAAGAAAATGCCACGTTCAGTCAATCACGTCGCTTCACGCAAAAGACGTAAAAAGATAATGAAGCAAGCCAAAGGTTACTTTGGTGCGCGCAGTAAAGTCTACACAGTAGCCAAAAATGCTGTTGAGAAGGGATTACAATACTCTTACGAACACCGCCGCTTGAAAAAGCGTGAGTTCCGTCGTTTGTGGATTGCCCGTATCAATGCTGCTTGCCGTCAGGAAGGTATCAGTTATTCTCAATTCATCCATAAATGCAATGAAGCAGGAGTAGAGGTCAATCGTAAAGTCCTTGCAGACTTGGCGATGAATCAGCCTACAGCATTTAAGGCGATTGTAGATTCTGTAAGATAAGCACATTTCACTCCTAACCGAAATGTGACAAGAAGGGAAGCTGCTAATTAACTTAGCGGCTTCTTTTTTTATGGAAAATACTCAGACATCATAAAAGCGGTGGTTTTGAACCCACCGCTTTTGTGATTTTTTTTATTCAAATAACTTCAATATTTCCTCCTGCTGCATATCGACCACTTTGCGTCCTGCCCATATCATCAATTCTTGTTCTTCAAGCGTGATAGAGTATTTTGTGGCAACATTCAAACAGAGTTCATATAGAATTTGCAAATCCACTTTCGAAATATTGGACAAATCGTCACGCAGCAATTGCAGCAAACGAGTAGTTTCTTTTTTAACGTGAATTTTAGCCGGTGGCGTCGCGTAATTATCTTTGATAAGTTCCTGAAAACCAAAGAAAACAGGTTGTACATCATACAAATCACAAGTCTCTTTCAATTCTTTTCTCAATAATACATAACGCGTTTCGAGACTACTAAATGTCAACTTCGTTGCCATCTTGATAGACGATGCAGCACCTTCTTTATTGGAAAATGTAGGACGCGTTCCCCAATTATCCGCATCTACGATAAAGAGGGCTTTTTTCCTCGGTATGGGGTCAGTGTCGAGCAATTCGAGCGCGGTTTTATAACCAATATTGTCTGCGATACCGCCGTCTGTCAAATGCAAAAAGCATTCTTTTTCATCATAAGCACTCTCCATCGTTGTATTGGAAATTGCTACGGGGAAACTCCCGCTTGCCTTCAATCCAATTGCCAATGGAATGTCGTAAGGGTCGTCTATTTCGTCATCGTGATAGCGTTTACGGCGGTGTGAGTAACCGCTAATCTGATAGCATTCCATAATATCCGGCGTAAATGGGACGATTGCCATGCTGTGATAATTCGTCGCATTCGCCACAAACATCGGGTACAATACCGGACGCTCATCTTCTCGCGCTACAAATACATCGCCGAGTTTCAGGCTACTCATTTCCGGGCGGTCTTTTTGCTTTAGACTGAGATTGTGCTGGCGGCGTTTGAGATAGCCAAGTACGTGATTATCAATGCTTTTCTCCAATGCATCTCCCTCATCTAGATGCGTCACCCAAGCTTTCGGGGATGCCAACCAACCTGCTATCACGGGCGTCAAATACGAGCGATTCAAATCCTCCCGAATTCCACCTTGATAATAAGCCTGTCGCAACGAAAAAGTAGATGTGTCTTTTGTATATCTGTGAAAATGCAGCGCATTGACGTATGCCCCTGCCGCAAATCCACCGCCCGATACAGACGACAAATAATCAATCTCGTTCAAGACATTAGATTGCTCGGCAACTCCTAATTCTTCTAATGCCAGCAGGATACCCATTCCAAAATTCGCCGCACGCGCACCGCCACCTGAAATGGCAATAGCTACGCCTACATCCGCATTTTGCCCTTCGCGTAATTGCGGTGATTTGTAGTGACTGACGTCCGGCGTGGGAATATCCGCGCCTTGTTGGATAAAACTACTTCGGTTGGTATGAATGTAACGATTGCAAGAGCTTAAAAGGAGTATGACTAATAATAAATACAGGGAATTGTGAGACACGGACTAATTTTGAATGAATGAATTTTGAATGAGCGAATGAGTGAATTTGAATCTTGTGAAACTTACACTGCTTTTCCTCCTGTTTGCAATAGTTTTTCTACCAAATAGTGTACCATTGTGCAGGGGGCTTTTTCGTGCTTGGGTTTGTTGGGGATATTGTGATGGGCTTCGAGGGTTTTGGCGCGTTGGAGGGCGAGGTCGCGGCGTTTTTTCTCTTTTAGAAATGGTAAAACAAATTGAATAAAATTGGATTTTGATTTGAAACTTTCTTTGTACGTGAATTTTGGGTGTGATGTTTTTTGGCTTAAAAATTCGCCTTGCTCCGGTAGGTTTTTGAAAAATTGTGTGAGACGATTGTAGTAGGTTGCTCTGTTTTTGTTTTCGGGTAAATTGGGGTCTATATCTTCAAGGTGTAGCAAAATCCACAACTCAAAAGCGTCATTACTCCATGCGACATTAATGCCTCTTCTTTTTGCCATATCAATACTCTCATCAAATCGCTCATCCTCGTCGCGTAATAACCCTGATTTATCTCTATCGAAAACACACCATACACTAGTGCCGTTTTCTGTAAATTGCAATAAATCATCTTGGTATTCCATTAAGTCATTTTCTTTGCAATATTTTATGGCATTCAGTACATTATCTATGTTACTTTTTTGACTTCCAATAGCCTTTATACGTATATTATCCGTCTGGAACCACTTAAAATAAGTCGGTTCGCTCACCTCATCTTCACAGAAAATGATAAAATTGGACTCAACATCAGGTTTGCGTCTTTTCTGGTCGCGTAACTCTTGTGGATTTTTAGACATTTTGAGTGATAGGTTCGGTTACAAATCTCGCAAGTGAAGGTACACCACCATAAAATCCGGCGAGGTATTGACGTGCAAAATTCGCATCATTGAGAATACCTCTAAGATCAGAGAGTGAATATAGGCGTGTTTCTTCATCAAGGTTTTTCTCTGTAAAATAAAACTGGTCGCGCCGCATGACCGCCGGGTGCATCAAGCTGATATCATGGCTTGTGAATAATAGTTGTGCATTAGATTTATTGACTTCAGGGTCGTTGAATGCTTCGATAAGTTTTAAAACTAATTTGGGATGAAATCGGCTGTCTATTTCGTCAAGTGCAATGATACAGCTCTGCGCCTGCAAATTCAATATGTCCAATAATTGCCCCGCCAAATTATAAAGTTTCTGCGTTCCTTCTGACTCATGCATTCTTAATTCCAAGTCAACATCACGGTTTGGGATTTTTTTCAAATACACCTTTTCCGGTTGTCCGATATTTCTCACTTTATATATATCTAAGTAATCTAAGCCGAAAGCCGCCAAAAAATCAATCAATTGCTGTTTCCCTTCTTCGCTATCTAATAGAAAGTTGGTATCTGTTTTTGTGCTTTTATGAATATTCCCAATGAAATTCCATATAATAGAGCATATTTCACTACCAAAAGAAGCCGCATGGGTCAGAAATGAAGTGTGTTCATGAGGTACATCCGGTGTTGGTTTTTTATCCGGTAAATCATTCTCTACCTCTTTCCCTTTCCTTAGAAAATATTGGATTTTACTTTCGTTTTCATAACAATACAACCACTCATAAGTAATTTGATAGGTGTTTATACCAGCATAATATTTGGTTAAATTAGAAGCGTTTTTATCTGGAATTTTATGAAAAACATAATCGACTTCAGGATTGGCACTTTTATGTTCTTTAATTCTATCCTCTAATGATGTTGTAGCACCTACATATGTAGGTTGAAAAGTTTGTTTTAGCGTAAACCCATACCGATACTTCTTTCCCCCAAGCATAAAAACAATCTGAAAATATGAATCCGTATCATCTGTATCTTTTTTATAAAGAAAAGGTTGTGCGAGGTCTTTCAATATCTCCCCCGAAGGTTGTTGCAATGCCCCAACTACCTTACAAAAATCCAAAAACGCCCTTACCACATTACTCTTCCCACTCGCATTCGCCCCATAAATACCTACTGTTTTAAGCAGACGCATGTCACCTACCTCGACAATATTATTTTTATCGACATCAGGATATTTTTCTGGATTGCTCACGATGTCTGTTGCTTCAAAACTAAGCGTCTGCAAGTCCTTGATAGAACGGTAGTTTTTCACGCTAAATTCAACTATCATACGTTATATTTTTCCTTGCAAAATACGAAAAAAATACGAGTTTTGCAGTAAAACGATTTTGCAAATCGTCACGCCCACACATGTATACACAAGAACGATTTGCAAAATCGTTTTACGTTACGAATTTTTAGCCACATAATCATTCACCAAATCCTCCAAGACATCAAGCGGCAGCGCGCCATTCGTCAATACTACTTCGTGAAATTCACGGATGTCAAATTTATCGCCCAATTGCTTTTGCGCCATATCACGGAGTTCGAGGATTTTTATCATGCCGATTTTGTAGGCGGTGGCTTGTCCGGGCATCACGATGTGTCGCTCGACCATTTTTACTGCATCGCCGCGTGAATTGGGCGTGTTGCTCATGTAGTAGTCGATGCCTTCTTCGCGTGTCCATTTTTGCGAGTGAATACCTGTATCGACCACCAAGCGACAAGCTCGCCAAAGTTCCATTGCTAAGCGGCCGAAATCAGAGTATGGGTCGCTGTAATAACCCAATTCTTTTGGCAAGTATTCGGTGTATAATGCCCATCCTTCTACATATGCCGTATAGTTACCACCAAAACGTCTGAACATCGGTAAACCATTCATTTCCTGTGCAATAGAAAGCTGCATGTGGTGTCCGGGAATACCTTCGTGGTAAGCAAGTGCTTCCATTTGATACTTGGGCATGTCTTCCATGTTATACGTGTTGGCGTAGTACGTACCCGGGCGTGAACCATCCTCCGCAGGTGAACTGTAAAAGGCTTTTCCGGCTGACTTTTCACGATATTTTTCGACAGCTTTGACGACCATTTCTGCCTTTGGTTTGGTGATGAACAATTTATCCAATTCACCGCGCATGTCGTCTATGATTTCGGTCGCTCTTTTCATATAATCCGCCTTGCCTTCATCCGTATTTGGATAATAAAATTGCTCATCTTCACGCATGAATACGAAGAACTCTTGTAGCGTTCCTTCATAACCTACCTTGTCTTTGATTTTGGTCATTTCCGCGTGTATGCGCTTGACTTCATCGAGTCCGAGTTGGTGAATTTGGTCGGCAGTAAGGTCGGTGGTAGTGATACGGGCAAGGCGATTATCAAAGTAAGGTGCGCCGTCTTTGAATTTCCAGACGCCATCATCTTTTGTGGCTTTGTTTTCCAATTTGGTAAGATAATTTATCAAACTTTTATAGGCAGGTTTGACGCTATTTTCGAGGGCATTAGCGCAGTCGTTGATGAGGGCTTTTTGTTTGTCGCCGTCAATGTCGAGTTTTTTGACTTTCTTTTCAAAGTCTACATAAATCGCGTTGTCGTCTTCTGTCTTTTCCAACGGATAGCCCGAAATGATATTTTTACAATCATCCAATACACGTCCAAATACAAATTTAGGTGGAATCACTCCCCTATCGGCGCGTTTTTGAAGTCCGGTTTCGAGTTGGTCAAATAGCTTAGGTACACCATTCAAACGAGCAATATATGCCTTTGCATCTTCCTCTGTATCAATACCATGTATGCCAATTAAAAATGAAGGCACATGCGAATGCATACCAAACATTTGATTAACGGGATAGTTATTATAGCGATATTCGTAATCGGCAATTTCATTTTCATATCCCTTTTTAAATAACTTATAACTCAATTTCGTTTGTTCGTCCAATGAGTTATAATCTACTTCCTCGTCCAGTCTTTTCAGTACATTTTTATAAAATTCTTGGACACGCTCATCATGAGCTTCGCTCATTTCGTCCCATTTATCGTTGTCTTCTTTCCTGCCTAAATAAGACTTTTCTATCGGGGAAAAATCTAATTCTTCTTCATAGATTTTATCGAAAAATTCATTGGCAGTTTTTGATGCTGCTTGAACTTCTTTACTGTTACCGGAATTGGTATTAACATCGCGATTTTGACACGTCACTAATGTACAAGCGAATGCGATGAGGATGATTTGATTTTTCATAATTGTGATTGGTGAATGGCGATTAGTGATTGGTTTTTTCGTGGAATTAAGTAGTGAGAAGTTGAGCTGCTATTTTCATATTTAAATTTTTATCAAAAATAGCTTTTATGGGAATAGTAAATCCTTTGAGCGCAAAACTTGTAATTTCACCGTCACTTGCTTTTAGAATGAGTTCGTATTTGCCACCTCTCAAATGATATTGTTCGACAGTTTTTTGTGTGGTATCAATTATCCAATATTCCTCAATACCATGTTCTTCGTAATCTTGATATTTAATGCCTCTGTCGCGATGCTCCGTACTTGGAGAGAGTATCTCTATAACTAAATCTGCCGCAGGAAGTATCATCACATCATCGTCCAATTTTTCATCTTTTTCCTCGCTAAAGTAAAAAATATCAGGTTCATAATCGTTACGGACAAGCTTTAATAAGCCTTTTTCTGTTCCCACCCAACCAAGGTTAAATTTATCACAAAACAAACCCATTAATCGAGAAAGATAGTGAGATACTTTAATGTGACGTTTTTTAGCAGGCGAATGTATAATCACCTCACCATTAATAAATTCCGCTTTTACGCTTGGTGTCAAGTCTTTATAAAATTGCTCCCGTTTACGCTGTTCTTCTTCAAGTGCATGTTGAAGGCTATCTAACACTTTAGGCGCACTCGGCATTTCCATAATTTTTTCGACAATAGCATCAGTCATAATCCTAATTTTCCCACTAAATTACAACTTTTTCAGCGAATTTGCGAATTAACACAAATCATAGAACTTAATACCACAAAAAAGCGTATTCTACCCAAATCAAGACAAAAGATGAGGCACTTCTCTCGTCTAATGTCTTACCTCTCTCGTCTCTTATTATGACTTACGAACATCAACTCGAACGCAATGTCTATCTCCTTTTCGGCTTGAAGGCTGCCAAGTGGTTTATGCTGTTTATGCCTGTGGTCGTGCTGTTTTTTATGGAAAACGGATTGACTGTAAAGCAAATCATGTTGGCGCAAGCGGCTTATTCGCTTTCGGTGGCTTTCTTTGAATTACCATCGGGATATTTTTCGGATAAATTAGGACGGCGATTGACTTTGATAATCGGAATGTTGCTCACGATGGCGGGTTACGTCATCATGGGTTTGGCAGATGGTTTTTGGTGGTTTATAGCGGCGGAAATCACGATGGGGTTGGGCGGAAGCTTCGTGTCAGGAACGGATTCCGCATTACTGTATGATTCATTATTGCAATTGAAACGTCAAGACCGTTATTTGAAATTAGAGGGAAGAATGTACTCCGTTTGTACATTTTCGGAGGCAGTAGCAGCCATATTCGGCGGGTGGATAGCCTCACAATTTGGAATGCGAGCGACCATATGGGCTTTTTTAGGTGTGTTATCCATCGGACTAATTTGCACATGGATGCTTGTAGAACCACAAGTTGTCAAACAAGCAGAAAATCCGCGTTCTACTCGCCCTAAAGATATTTTGCATTACGTATTTATCGAAAATAAATACCTGCGTTGGTTCGTCATTTTATCGGGAAGTATTGGCGCAGCTACTTTGACAATGGCTTGGTTCACACAGGTTTACATGGAATATATTGGGCTTTCTTTGACGACTATTGGTTGGTTGTGGTCTGCATTGAACCTCACGGTGGCGATATTTGCTTTTCTCGCGCATTACGTGTATCGTTTTTTGACCAAATTTCAAGTCGTTGTCTTGATTGTGCTTGGAATTATTGTTGGATATGCGGGCTTGGGTATGAGTTATAATGTAGTTGGATTGGCGTTTATTTTTCTAATTTATATCGTACGAGGTATCGCTACACCGGTCTTAAAAGATTTCGTAAACGAGCGTACCCCTTCCGAAATGCGAGCTACCGTACTTTCTATTCGTGGCTTGATCATTCGGGTGGTTTTCTCTACGCTTGCTCCATTTTTGGGTTGGATTAATGATACTTATACCTTACAACAGGCATTTATGTTGGCTGCTGCTACATTCGGTATTTTGGGATTAATGAGTTTATTTATGTTAAAATGGGGTGTTAAAAATAATGCTACAATGCGATAATGCTACAATGCGATAATTAGGCATACATTGTAGCATTATCGCATTCACGCATTGTAGCATTAGAAATATTTAAGCATTTCATCATTTAAGCATTCTAATTTTAAGGGATAATTAACTATTTTAGTGTCTTGTAATGAGTCAAATTGGAAACCGCTGAATTATTCCTTTCCCCTCCACAAACCACATAACGATATGACGAACATGTACAGACACCTTCTTACGACTTTGCTGTTATTAAGTTTTCACACGCTGATGTATGCCCAATTAGAGGTCACATCAGGTGATACGCCACCATTTGAACCGGAAACCATACTTGAGAATTTCTTCTTCGGAGGCGGTGTAGAAGTTTTGGATATTACCTACAATGGTGATGCAGCAGCCGTTGGTTTTTTTGATGGTGAAAATTCCAATATTGGCATTGACAGAGGAATTTTGATTACTTCGGGAGATGCCGTCAATGCCGAAGGTCCGAATACTGAAACCGGTACAACGAGCTCCCATATGCTTCAGGATGAAGAGGATTTGGAACAATTGATTCCCGGATTTACAATCTTTGACCCCGCAGTTTATGAAATTCAATTTATCCCTTACGACACCATCGTTCGCTTCACATATGTCTGGGCATCAGACGAATACCCTGAATTTGCCCCGCCTGCTAGTAGCCTATACAATGATGTATTCGGCTTTTTTCTTAGTGGACCGGGCATCAACGGACCATTTACTGATAATGCCGAAAATATCGCTTACCTTCCCGACGGCGTCACGCCCGTATCCATTAATAATGTCAACGCCATCACCAATCAAACTTATTATCAGTCCAATTTGGGCGGTACTACTGTAGAATACGATGGCTTCACCGTTCCATTGGAAGCCTCCTCGCTTGTTGTCCCTTGCGACACATATAACATCAAAATCGCTGTTGCCGACGCGGGCGATGGTGTCTTTGATTCAGGCGTATTTTTGGCTTCGGGTAGTTTTGGTACAGATGCGCTCAATATCAGCGTCAATACCTTTGCTGCCGACTCTACGATGGTCGAAGGATGTGTAGGAGCTGCCATTGAGTTTGTGCTTGGTATCCCTGCTGAAGCTGATTTTCCATTGGATTACACGATATGGGGAACTGCCCAAAACGGTATAGATTACGACCCTGTGCCACTCGATGCCTTCATTCCCGCAGGAGAAGATTCGCTGACTTTAGTTTTCAATCCCATCGAAGATGGGTTAGTAGAAGATTTAGAAGTCATTTATATTGATGTAAAAACGAATATTTGTGGACGAGATACATTTGCTATTTATATTGGTGACAACCAACTCGTCCCGCCTCCGCTTGACGACGATGCCACCATATGCGAAGGGGAAAGTGTATCCTACGATGCCACACTTCCTATTCAACTGCCTGAAAGTGTTACATTTACCAATCCCCAAAGCATTAATATCCCCGATAATGATGTTACTAATCCCGCCTTTTCCACCATCGAAATACTCGGTGCTATCCCCGAACAAGTCGCCGAAGGTTCGATACTTTCCGTTTGTATTGATATTACCCATAGTTGGGATGGAGATTTGGATGTTTACCTGATTGCGCCAAGTGGTCAATTTCTCAATCTTACAACCGACAACGGCGGTAGCGGCGACAATTATACTCAAACCTGCTTCACTGCCACAGCCGTCACTCCAATCGAGGGACTTGGTACAGCCGAGGCTCCTTTTACCGGAGACTATCTACCCGAATCTCCGTGGGAAGACATCTACGGCGCAGATATGAACGGTGTCTGGACACTCCAAGTGTCCGATGATTCAGGTGGTTTTGCGGGTACAATAAATGGTTGGTCGATGACCTTACCCCCGATATACACCATTGGTTATATTTGGGAACCCGAAGAGGGTGTTTCCAACCCTAATTTACCCAATGTTGACCTCTCCCCTACTACAACTACCACTTACACCGTCACTGCATTCGACACTTATGGCTGCACGACAAAGGATGAGGTTACTATCACGGTCACTCCCTCATTACCCGCACCTATGATCACTTGCGACAATTCTGCGAATGGTCAAGTGACCTTCTCATGGGATGCAGTAGCAGGCGCAACGGGTTACGAAGTCAATGTAAACGGCGCAGGTTGGGTAACTGCCAACGGCGGTACATCACACACTATTTCAGGCTTATCTGACGGACAAGTGGTTACGATAGAAGTGCAGGGTCTCGATGGTGGTTGCGGTACACTTTCTGCCACATTAGATTGTACTGCGGTGACAGCAGGCTGTGCCCTTGCAAGCGATATTGACGACACACAAGATGCGACTTGTTTTGGTGGAAATGATGGTCAATTTACCGTCTCAGCGACAAGTGGTACCGAACCATATATCTTTACGATTCCCGGTCTCACCTCAACATCAGGAACATTTATCGACCTCGAAGCAGGAACTTATAACGTCAGTATTACAGACGATGTAGGTTGTGGTACAATTCAAATTGTTACCATCAATGAACCCGATTCATTACAATTTTCAGTTAGTATAAATACAGTTTCATGTAATGGTGGAGATGATGCAAGTGTAACGTTTACCGCCTCCGGCGGAACGGCTGATTACGAATATAGTCTTGATGGTACTAATTTTCAAACCACTAACATATTTGAAAATTTAACAGCAGGTACTTATCCACTCACGGTGAATGATGCCAATGGCTGCGAAGCTACTGCCAGCCTTACAATTCAGGAGCCTCCCGCTATCACGCTAATGCCATCGGTGACATCCGCGCTTTGCAACGGCAGTGCAGACGGTACGGCTACCGTCACACCGACGGGTGGCACACCTTCATTTACCTACACATGGGATGCCAATGCCAACAATCAAACCACCCAAACTGCCACAGGACTCGCAGCAGGCACATACGATGTTACCGTCGAAGATGCTAATGGTTGCGAAGCCACTACACAAGTAACAATTGACGAGCCTGACGCCATTACCCTTACTTCCTCCAACACCGCCGCAAGTTGCAACGGCGGCGCAGATGGTACAGCAACTATCACAGCCAACAACGGCGCAACACCTTACACCTACCAATGGGACACCAACGCCTCCAGCCAAAACGGACCAACTGCCGTAGGCTTAGCATTTGGTTCCTATTCTATCACTGTAACAGATGCAAACGGTTGTGAAGTCACCGACCAAGTTGATGTCCCTGAATTAAGCTCACTGGAATACACCACAGCCTCCACACAACTTGACTGCTTTGGTGATGATAATGGAACTGCCACAGTCGAAGTAACCGCCGGTACTGCGCCTTACACTTATGCATGGAACACGACGCCACAGCAAAGCACTTCAACCATTATTGGACTGACAAGTGGCACTTACACCGTCACGATTACAGACGGTGGCGGATGTAGCGACATCAGCAGCATAGACATCACCGAACCGGAAGAATTGACATTGGCACTGACTGCTACCGACCCACTTTGTGCAGGTGAAGACGGCACGATTACCACCACCGTTTCAGGAGGAACAGGTACGTATGCCTATACATGGAGCAATGGCGCACCCGGAGCCAATACCAACGCTCCGGCAGGAACTTACAACGTCATTGTCACTGATACCAACGGTTGTCAAGTTACCGCAGAAAGCACCCTTAGCGATCCTGCTCCACTTACTTTTACTGCTACACCTACCGATGCATTATGTAACGGTAGCAATGACGGTATAATTAACTTTTCTGCCTCCGGCGGAATACCTCCTTACCAATACAGTATTGATGGCGGTTTAACTTTTTTCAGTAATAATATATTCGATAATTTAGCAGCAGGTATATACAACGTTCTTATAAATGATGGTAATAATTGTAGTGCGAATGCTCAAGAAATTACAATAGGTGAGGCGGATGCCATCACCCTAACTTCGTCCAATACAGCCGCAAGTTGCAACGGCGGTGCAGATGGTAGTGCCACTATCACTGCTAATAACGGCACAGCACCTTATACTTACCTCTGGGACAGCAATGCCTCCAATCAAAATGGACCAACCGCCGTAGGTTTGACACTCGGTTCATACGCCGTTACTGTCACTGATGCTAACGGCTGCGAAGCTACCGACCAAGTCGATGTCCCCGAATTGAGTTCGCTTGAATACACCAGTGCCGGGACACAACTCAATTGCTTCGGCGACACTGATGGTACGGCTACCGTAGAAGTCACGTCAGGTACACAACCTTACACCTACCTTTGGAATACGACTCCTGCACAAAGCACGCCTACTGTGACAAATTTGTCGGGTGGCACATACGTTGTTACAATTACAGATGGCGGCGGATGTAGTGAAGTCGTGAGTATAGATGTAGTCGAACCTACTGAATTGATAGTTGATTTATTGACACCAACTAATGCCCTTTGTGCAGGAGAGAATGGAGCTATCAGCAGCACCGTATCAGGCGGTACAGGCACATATACCTACTCATGGAATAACGGCATGGACACTCCCGATATTAGTACGACTGCGGGAACTTACACCCTCATCGTCACTGATGCCAACGGCTGCACAGCTTCCGCCGAAAGCACCATCACCGAACCTGCCTCCGTTAGCTTGACAGCTACACCTACCGATGTTTTATGTAATGGTAATAATGACGGTACAATTACGATTGCCGCCTCCGGCGGAACGGCTAATTTTACGTATAGTTTAGATGGAGTGAATTTTCAAAATGAAAATATATTTGAAAATTTACCGGCAGGTACATACACCGTTTTTGTAAATGATGATAATGATTGTACTGCTAATGAAGAAATTACAATAAGCGAACCCGATGCCCTCGCATTAACATTGGCTTCAACAGATGAAAGTTGTGCCGGAAGTGATGGTACAGCTACCGTTACAGCTTCCAATGGAACAGGTGACTACACTTACACTTGGTCTGACGGACAAAATACACCTACCGCCGACGCTCTCAATGCCGGCAACTACACTGTCACTGTCACGGATGCTAATGGCTGCGAAATTTTTGAAAGCATAGAAGTCATTTCTGAAGTTCAGATTCAAGTTGGTCTAACAACTACTGATGTATCTTGTTTCGGTGCATCAGATGGTGAGGCGAGCATCATTGCTGAAGGCGTAGAGCCTATCTCCTACCAATGGAATGCCAATGCAGGTAATCAAACTACACCGACTGCCTCCGGTCTTAGCGGTGGCACTTACGCGGTCACTATCACCGATGGGAATGACTGTTCGAAAGTCGAAGAAGTCATGATTACTGAACCTGCCCCCATAAGCCTCGCCCTAACAGGTGAAGATCTTGCATGTAACGGCACGGCAACGGGTACGGCAAGCGTAGCCGCAGCAGGTGGTACAGGTAGCTATCTCTACCAATGGAACGATACCAACATGCAGCAATCCGAACAAATCACCGACCTCGCGGCAGGTACATACACCGTTACGGTTACGGATGCGAATGGCTGTCAAGTTGTTGATTCATTACTTATTACTGAACCTATTGAGTCGGTTTCAGTGACAGGTGCGGGAAGCACCTTAGATTGCTTTGGCGATACCAACGGAACGATTACTCTTGAAGCAGGAGGTGGCACACCACCTTATTCCTACAGTCTTGATAACGAAAACTTTACACAAGGCAATATCTTCATTGGACTAACGGGAGGTGAGTATACGGTTTATGCCACTGATGCCACTGGCGAATGCACCGCACAAGG
Organism: Saprospiraceae bacterium; assembly: GCA_020628725.1. GTDB lineage: Bacteria > Bacteroidota > Bacteroidia > Chitinophagales > Saprospiraceae > JAHDEO01. The sequence goes on along the minus strand of JAHDEO010000071.1, from coordinate 2,632 downwards.
CATCATCACCGTCACCGAACCGCCCGAATTGACTGTAGATGCAGGAGAAGATATCGAACTCATGTATGGAGATTCCATTGTACTGGAAGCTATTCCGAGTGACAGCATAGCTAATCATACTTACACATGGTCGTCTTATTCACCTGATTGGAATTTGAGTTGTACAGACTGTCCTACACCGTGGGCGCGTCCGCTGAATCAAATCATGTATACCGTTACCATTGAAAACGAAAACGGCTGTATAGCTACCGATGATGTCCGTGTATTTATCAATAAGGAACAACCCGTCTTTGTCGCCAATGCCTTTACGCCGAATGGCGATAGTTTCAATGACGTACTATATGTACAAGGTGGCGCGGCAGCGAAGCGTGTGGTCGTATTTCAGGTATTTGACCGTTGGGGCGAGTTGATATTTGACAATAGAGATACCGAGTTGAATAATAAAGAAACCGGTTGGGACGGTTCTTATAGAGGAGAAGAAATGAATCCGGCAGTATTCGTGTGGTATGCAGAAGTAGAGTTTGTAGATGGTTCGAGAGCACCGTTTAAGGGACATGCTACTTTGATTCGATAACGTAAAACGATTTTACAAATCGTTCCGCACAAAAAACTGACCTTGCATTTTGAAAATGCAAGGTCAGTCTTTTTGATTCATTGCGTGAGGATATTTAATGAGGTAATCATTAAAACATTCTCTACAGATAGGTGCAATGATTTCCCTTGTCTCAAACTCTTCATCAAGTGTATCAATAATTTTTGTCTTACCATTAGTAGCTCCTAATTTAGTCATAGTCTCAATATCTGAATAAAAAGACACATCCACCCCTTCTACTATTAAAGAGCACTCTTGGATATGTATAAATTTGTCTTTGTAAACAGACTCCCTGAGTTTAGTAGCAATAAGAGTAGTGTACTGCCTGCCATGTTTCTTACATATTACAACTCCAGCCATAATTGATATTTTTTTATTAAAAGGAAGCTTTTGCGACAAACTGACCTTGCATTTTCAAAATGTAAGGTCAGTTTGTCGCGCCAGCAATTCTATCAGAACAAATCACCCAATGTCAACGATTTATGAATCATTTCTAAACTATATTCATTCTGTTGTACACCGTAAGTGGATATAAAAACCCAGGTGAGTTGTTTGTTGGTTTTAGTGATTTCCTCAAAACGCCACATTTTCCGGCGCAATGTTTCAGCATATGTCTTATTAATCGTAAATTTTTTATTATAAAATTTGATTTCAAAAAGATTAATCACATCATCTTTTCTATCTATGAGTAAATCAATTTGAACACCTTTTTCGGAGGCTGTTCCTTTTCTATAAAAAGAAGAAGATAACGAATAGATACCCGAAATGCCCAGAGCTTTTTTAATCTGCGGAATGTGCTTCAAGCAAATATTTTCAAAGGCATAACCTGTCCAAGTTTTATATGCTTGAGTTTGGCTAAGATGTTGCCAAATATCTTCGCCTTCCAACTCTTTATTTTCAATAAACTTTAAATAAAACAGTGAATATTCATCAGTCAAGCGATAGATTTTTCCTTTTTTTTTCTGAAAAGCCCTGTAAGGCGTAATGAATCCCGAATGAGTTAATTCATCCAGAACAGTTGTCAGACCGCCGCCGTCTTTTAGTTTAGTTTGTTTGATAATTTCCTGACGGGTGAGACCATCTCGCTTTTCGGCTAATGCCCGAATGACTTTGAAGTGTTTATCTGCATTGGGAAATAAAGACGGGTATAGCCTCAAAAATTCATCTCGTAAAAGTCCGTTTCTCGAAAAACAAATATCATTGATGTTTTGAATAGCACTTTTCCCTCGCTTCACTTCTTTGAGATAATGTGGAATCCCGCCCAATGTCATATACAATTGTATGATTTGATAACGAGTAAATTTCAGACTTTTATCTTTCAGGTATGTTTCCGTTTCACTTAGCGTAAACGGCTGTAAATAAATGCGTTTGGTAATACGATTGTATAAGCCTCCTGTATTGTTGACGACCTTCTGAATCATCCATGAAGCCGCAGAACCACAAATTACCACGACCAGATTTTGCTGCCATGCCCAGTTGTTCCAAAAATATCCGAAGGCTTGCAGAAATTTGGACTTGTGGGTAGCCAACCACGGGAGTTCGTCAAAGAAAATGACGGGCTTTTTATTTTTTGGCAAGGTTTGCAGATATTCTTTTAGCAATTTGAATGCTTCAAACCAGTCTCCGGGCTTCGGTATGGTGAGTTGATTTTTTGAATATTCAACTAATTGGTCTCGAAAGGCTTGCAGTTGATTTTGAAGTTCCCCATTCTGAATACCTGTGATGTCAAAAACGATTTCCTTTTGATAGACCGTTTTGATTAAAAAGGTTTTTCCGACCCTTCTACGCCCGATGACAGCAATCATTTCTGCCTCTCGCGAATCCAGTGCCTCCTTCAAAATCGCTTGTTCTTCCTTACGACCAATGAATGTTGTTTGCATGAGTTTGAATTTATTAGTTGCTGAAATAACATAAAAATAATACATTTCAGCAACTAATAAAAATTATTACCTGCTGAAACACACTCTCAAAAGACATTTTCAGCAATTAATAATTCATTTCTTATCGAAGATGTAGAGTCATGTATTGGTTTTTTACAAT
>JAHDEO010000070.1:370-19809 GCA_020628725.1 Saprospiraceae bacterium | reverse complement strand
TTAATCATTAATCATTAAAAATGCAGTATATCATCAAAATTATCCTTTCTGCCGTATTGATTGTAGCCATTTCCGAAATCGCCAAACGTAGTAGTTTTATGGGCGCAATATTGGCGTCGCTGCCGATGACTTCTATATTGGCATTTGTTTTTTTGTATTATGAAACACAGGATAGTGAGAAAGTTAGCGCGCTCTCGATAGATATTTTTTGGTTGGTGATTCCTTCGCTGACTTTATTTTTGGTATTACCATTTTTACTGAAAAAAGATATGAATTTCTATTTGTCGCTGGGCATTGCTTGTGCTTTGACGGTGGCGAGTTATTCCGCGATGATTTTTGGATTGAAGAAAATGGGTATCATGTAAAAAATCCCCAAATCCAAGCACCAAAATCCAAATTCCAATAGTTTTTTGCAGAATTAACGATAAGGTTATCTTAAAATGAGTATATTGAGGCTGCAACCTCCTTTGCTTATCCGCAATCTTATTAATTTTGAGTGAGAGATTTTTGAATAAAAACGCATAAAAAAATGTTTTTATAAAAATCATTCATAAAATACTCATTATCAAAATTAAACGAAATAAAATTCGTATTTCAATTTAAACTTTGTAAGGACAGGTCGCGACCTGTCCCTATCTTTAAAACGCGCTTATGGAATCGCGAAATTTACTCATACAAATCGCCCTGCTGGTACTTGCCGGGATTATTCTGTTCAAGGTATTTCAGATGGATGCCAATCAGAAAATTATCAAAAATAGCATTGAAAAAAGTCTCAAAGAAATAGAATCTGCCGAAGAAAATCTGGCGGCAGCATTGGATGAAATTACTGACCTCGAAAAACAAATTGTGACGTTTAAAAAAGAAAGCAAAATCCTTGAGGCACAGAAGGATTCTATTGTACTGAATCATCGAAGGGCACAGGAAGAAGACCGTGAAGAACTGGAAAAAATCAAAGAGGATATTGCAAAAAACAATGACGAATTGGACCGCTTGCGCAAACTCGACGACCTCTTTGACGCAGGCGAATACAATACTGAAACTACGCTCAAATTGAGAGATTTGATAGAAGGCGCATCAGGCAGACTGAGGGAATACCGGACTCAGTAATTTTTAATTATTTCTCTTTCTCTCTTAAAAATATTTAAAATTAAAACAATGCGATATTTTCTCATTATCAGTACAATACTTCTATTTCACACCCCTTATCTTTTAGCACAATCCGACTCTACCGCAATAGAGATGCCGGACACAAGTGTTGATATTGACACGCCGGAGGAGGATGCACCGCGTGATATGGCAATAGTAAGCGGAGATACTATTTTGTTGGATGCCCCTTATTTCAATTCTTTTGCAAAACCCATTATCGCCATGTCGGGCGATATTGTTATAGTCAACACGGATAGTATTCATTTGGTGAATAACAAACGCTTTTTATTCTATGAAGACTTACGGGATGTTATTAGGTTGGAGGACAATTGTAATGACCAAATTCAGGAAGTCATAGCAAGATACGAAGCATCTCTGGAACGCAATGAAAATGACTTCAACAGTCTGCTCGACAACTGCAACGAAACCAAAGAACTCACTGACCGATTGCTTGCCGTTACAGAGTCTTCGCTTTCGGATACAAAAACCCTACTCACAAAAACACAGGACGACCTCATCGACGCCAAGGCTTCGCTCAAAGAAGCCCGAAAAGCACAAAAAGCATCACGTCGAAAAAATACTTTGCAAAAGGTATTGATTGGTGCGGGAGCTGCTGCCGCCGGAATTCTAACCGGGGTCTTCGTTATAAATTAGATATATACGTAGCGGAAACTTTAGTTAGGAACGTTTAAAGAATAATATTGTTACGTAAGATAGCAGGCATTTTAAAAATGTCTGCTATTTTTTTTATTTGTTTTCAAAAAAATATTTTCATCATAAAACATTAATAATCAAAAAAATACGCTTCTCGTCACAAATATTCTAACACAAAAAAACATTCTTCAAGGTGACTTTCCAATGCTCTCCGCGATATAGTGATGTACAACACGAAATACGAAATACAATCAACACTAACTCATACTGACGAAAACAATTTTGAATGTGACATTTCCATTATCATCAAAATTACACAAGCAAAAATCTGAAATCAAAAATCACACAATTCAATTTTTTCGTCGGCAAAAACAATGATTAAAAATAAGGAAATACGAAGAAAATAATTTACCCAAAATGACGCCGCTATTTTTTTCCTACGTTTTGTCAAATTTGACGCGCATAGCCGAGCTACGTAAGGAAAATTTGATGGAACGTAGGGAAAAGAGAGCAAGTCAGGTGGGGAAATTATTTTCTTCATATTTCCTAACTCCCTCAAAAACGATTATTAAACTAAATGTTCAAGCGATACCCTTCTCTATGGACTATCGACTATGAACTATCAACTAATCTTTAACTATTTAAAACAATGATTATGAGCACTCTAAAAGCTAAATTCATTTTCACCAGCCTCGTGGCTGCAATTACACTTTCATTAGTAATGACCTCTTGCGAACAAGAAGAATTAATTCCAATGGAAGACCTAAACATGACCGAAAAAACATCCGCAACAGAAACATTGGAAGCTACTCCAAGCGAAGAACAACTTTACATCGTGACTTTCAACACAAGCAGCAGCGACAAAACCGCTGAATTGGCTAAATTGGAAGGCAAATCAAGAGAAGACGCACAGAAAATTACTGAAAAAATGACCGAAGATTTCAGAAAAGAAATCAAAGCAATCACTAAGCAACTCGACGTAGCAGAAGAGCGTATCAATGACTACTACACATTCATCGACGCAGCAGCGATTACCCTAACCGCAAAACAAGCTGAAGCACTGAAAACCAACCCTTTAATCAGCAATGTTGAAGCAGATGAGTACATCGAAGTAACATTCCCTGAAGCGGAAGAGTTGACCGATGAAGCTCCCGCAGAAAACACCGATACAAAATCAGATTACTACGGTTGGTTCAACAGCAACCACGGTGGCTACAAACTCGGTGGTGCTTCTAAATCTACTTGGATTTGGATCGTAGATACAGGTATCGACCTCAATCACCCTGACCTCAATGTACAGACCAGTTCACCTTACGCAAAAACTTATGTAGGCACTACAGCAGAAGACTGCAACGGACACGGTACGCACGTAGCGGGTATCGCAGCAGCTCGCAAGAATGGCATCGGTATCGTAGGTATGTCCGAAGGTGCACGTGTAGTACCTGTACGTATCATGGGTTGCACAGGCGGTTTCTCAAAATCCACACTGATTTCTGCGCTTGGTCACGTAGCCACTTACTCTATCTCAGGTGACGTGGTCAACATGAGTATCGGTGGTAGCGGTAGCGTAGGTACATCACTTGCCAACGCCCTCAACGTACTCAACAACAAAGGTGTTTACTGCGCTATAGCAGCCGGTAATGACACTGCACTTGCCTCAGGTTATTGGCCCGCAGCACACAACAACAGCCGAGTAAAAACAGTAGCAAGTATGGACTACAACAGCGTTTTCAGCTCATTCTCCAACTACAACTTAACCAACACAACTCCTGTTGATTATATCGCTACCGGACGCAGTGTATACTCCACTTACCGATACGGCGGTTATAGAACTTTGAGCGGTACTTCAATGGCAACACCGGTTGTAGCAGGTATCATGCACGCTCGCGGCGGTTTGCCCGCAACAAGTGGCTCAGTAACTCGCCCATCATCTTTCTTCCTTTTCCCAAATACAACATATCCGAAAGTTAGATTGTGATTTTTTTGAATAAAAAGGCTTGATTCTCAAGTAGGAAGGCTGTCCGTACGGGCAGCCTTTTTTTGTTTGCCTACATAATTTATTAAGAACATGCGGAATTAATCTGTCTCATAATATTTTATTCAATTTTTTAAAAAAAAATATTTTATTATAAAAAATACATAGCCAATTATTTAAATAAATAAAAAATATACTATTCGATAAAAAAATATTTTTTGGTGTTTACTTTTCTGATAAAAAAATAATGTAACGATGTATTTCACAAAGAAAATAATCCACTCACCGATATCTACGATCTTATTGTTATCAAACGCACGGACAAAACAATGATTAATAATCTCTCAAAAACGATTATTAAACTAATGTTCGGTTGATAGTCAATAGTTCATAATTGATAGGCGACTATGTTTTCTAATGAAAACTCCGCGTTTTTCTATGAACTACAAACCATCAACTATGAACTAATTATTAATGTTTTTAAACAATGATTATGGATACTTTAAGATCTGGATTCATTTTTTTTAGCCTTACGGCTATCGTTGCACTTTCATTAGTGCTGACTTCTTGCGAACAAGAAGAATTACTCCCAATCGAACCAACCATCACCGAAAAAGCATCTCCAATTGAAACATTGGAAGCGGCACCAAGCGACCAACAACTCTACATCGTCACCTTCAATACCGAGAACAACGACAAATCCGCAGTTTTTGCTCAGTTGGAAGGTAAATCGAGAGAAGAGGTTCGCGAAGCAGCCGAAAAAATGAGTGAAAATTTCAGAAACGGCATCAAAAAAATTACCGGGCAGCTTGGCGTTGCAGATGAGCGCGTCAGTGATTACTACACTTTTCTTGACGCAGCAGCGATTACCTTATCAAAAGAAGAAGTTGAAGCGCTGAAAAAGAATCCTTTAGTTAGTAGTATTGAAGCAGATAGCTACGTTGACGTGACCTTTCCCGAAGTCGAGGAATTAAGCAGTGAAGTTCCTACCCAAACCGATACAAAATCAGACTTTTACGGTTGGTTCAACTCCAATCACGGCGGGTACAATTCAAACGGCGCATCCAAAAATACATGGATTTGGATAGTCGATACAGGCATTGACCTCGACCATCCTGACCTCAATGTGGTGACCAATACGACTTACGCACGTTCATTCGTAGGCGGCAGTGCCGACGACTGTAATGGACACGGTACACATGTAGCGGGTATCGCGGCGGCACGTAAAAACAACTACGGCATGGTCGGTATGTCTGCTGGAGCTGCTGTAGTACCGATACGCATTATGAGTTGTACAGGAGGTTATCCTACATCTCGCCTTATTTCTGCGCTCAATCATATTGTAACCTACTCCATTTCAGGTGATGTAGTTAATATGAGTATTGGTGGTTACGGAGGTGTTGCTACATCACTCCGAAATGCCTTGAACGCCCTCTCTAATAAAGGTGTTTATGGTGCTGTCGCAGCAGGCAACAGTGCAGCAAATGCTGCCTATTTCACCCCAGCTTCCTACAATAGTTGGAGTATCAAGACCATTGCCAGTATGGATTATAACGGATATTTCAGTTCATTTTCCAACTATGGTATTGGTCCCGTTGATTACATCGCTACCGGACGCAATGTTTACTCTACATATAGATATGGCGGTTATGCAACTTTGAGCGGTACGTCTATGGCAACCCCTGTAGTAGCTGGCATCATGCACGCTCGCGGCGGCTTGCCTGCAACAAGCGGCTCTTCTTATAGTCGCGGACAATATTATCCAAAAGTAAGACTGTGATTATTTGAATAAGAGGTTAAGCATTCAAATAGAAGGCTGCTCGTGAGAGCAGCCTTTTTTACTTTCTCCCCCTAACTCCTAAAGGAGAATCACAACACATGCGTGGAACTGCCCTTCAGGGGTCGGGGGCGTGTGAGGGCAGCCTTTTTTTATGCAGATGATGTATAGAAAGTTCATGAATTTTTCTCTACGCCATCCGAATATTATCCAATCTCTCTAAAACACTTTTCCTCAATGTTTTCAAATCTTCCACTTCTGGCTTTCGGCTCAAATAATTATAACGATATTCAGCTCTCACTCTCTTCCAATGACGATGCAGCCAAAGCCCCAGTTTAAACACAAAAGGCATCGTCACCACATAAACCAAGGCCGCCCATCCACCAAAAAAATATCCAACAGGAATACTTTGTAATATCCACGTTATCGGAAATAAAAACAGTGACACCGCAAAGGCAATTGTAGAGTAGAAAACAGGGTCTTTTACACGCTTCAGAAATCTTTTTTTGAGAATAATGTAGGGTAATACAGAATTAATAAAGGTGTAAATGTAAATAGGTAATAAAATAATTAACCCAATGATTTTCAACAAAATAAAACCAATCGCATGTTTGTTTTTTTCAAATAAATCATCTGTCAGATTGTATTGGTCAATGCCTTTTTTGTAGGTGAGTGTGTCGTTGGCTATCTCTTTAAATGTGGCTTCATCCTGCTGAATCATGCGCTCACATTCCGTGATGATGTATTTGTCTGATTTAAAATTACGTAGTAAAATATCACCTTCAAATGTATGTGTAGCTTGTATTTTTTTTCGGGCTAATTTTCGTAAAATTTCAATCGCTTCATAATATTCTTCACTCTCGATATGAATCATTAAAGGCTTCAAGCCCTCGGACAAATCTCGCGTTAATTGCTTGATTGCCTTTGCTTTATTTACCTTATATGATTCTTTATAATTTGAAATGGGAATAGGTGTACCGTATTGAACGAGTACATCCGTTTCGATTTCTTGTGGTGCAGAATAATAAGTACCAATCGGTATGATATGCAAATTCGTTTCAAAATCTACCGCCTCCGCCGTCCAAAAAGCCATGCGTGCAAAACCTTTTTTCAAGGGTCGCAAACGTCGTGGTTCGTCGTGGTTGCCTTCGGGAAAAATCTTCACTGTACCGCCTGCCTCCAAACGTCGAATGACCTCGCTGAACGTTGCCTTATTTTGCTCCACGATATTCACCTTATCGCGCGGACGAAAAATCGGCAACATATTCAAACCCCTCAAAAAACATCCTACTAATTTCCCTTTAAAAATATCGCCTCGTGCTATGAATGATAATTGCCTGTCCCACACATCCGTCGTGATGACGAGCGTATCCATGAGCGCATTTTGATGATTGGATGTAAAAAGCGCAGGCTTTGGAACATCTTGATTACCAATTGTTTTCCACTTTCCGAGGTAGATTTTTAGCCCCCATCTGACCAACCAAAAAAATATCGTGTATGAAAATGAATGTCTCTGTTTTTGCATGTATAAAAAATTGAACCACGAAGCACACTAAGAACACGAAAGCTAAATTAACGAAGAAAGGACACAAACATAACAAAGAAATTTCTTTTGAGACCTTCGTTCACTTCTACGTTCATTAGATTTTCGTGCCCTTAGTGTTCTTCGTGGTTTCAACTCGCGTTTTCCAAAAAGTAGCCAAAGTCAATCCCGAAATGATATGCCAAATCCCCCACCAAGCCGCCACCACTGCCATACCACCAAGTCCATCGAAAAAATTAAAAACGAGCACAAGTCCCAAACCTGAATTTTGAATACCCGTTTCAATTGAAATAGCCCGACAATCCTTTTCGGGACGTTTGAAAGTTTTCGGTAAAAAATAGCCCAATAAAAAGCCCAAAGTATTGTGCGCCAGCACCAAAAATACGACCGCATGAATCCATTTCAAAAACAAATCATAATTATTCACAAAAGCAACAGCAATAAAACCAAGAAAAATCAAAAAGGAAAGCACACTGATTGGGGCTTGGATTCGCGCAGTAATTTTCGGAAAATACTTTGCAAATAACATACCTAAGACCAACGGCACACCAAGCAGCGTAAAGACCGTTTTTAGCATTTTCCAAAAATCAATCTGAATATCTTGTAAAAGCGGGGCTGCGCCCGGATATAAATTACCGTAGAGCGAAAAATTGAAAGGCGTCATCACTACTGCACTCAAAGTCGCGATTGCCGTCAACCCAACGGATAGTGCCGCATTACTCCCTGAAAATGAGGACATAAAGTTGGAAATATTCCCACCCGGACAAGCTGCCACAAGTATCATCCCCAATGCCAAACTCGGCGCAGGACGCAAAATCATCACCAATAAAAATGTAAGGAGAGGTAGTAAAATGAATTGCGAAATCACCCCAAGTGCAGGTGATTTTGGGTCGCGTACAAGGTCAGTAAAATGTGTTTTTTTAATCCCCAAAGCCACGCCAAATATGATGAATCCCAACAAGATATTCAGCAGCGTGAGGCTGTCTTCACTGAAATTAAGTTGTACGCTATCAATTGCTTCCACCTGAATAATTTTGAATGAATTACATTCGTTTGTGTGCTTCTATATCTACCTTTTCCAACCTCAAATAATCAGGCGAAAGATGTTTAAAATCATTATCCGTTGTAACCAAAAGCAAGTCATAAACACCTGCGGTTGCCGCTATGAAAAGGTCATTTTTTCCCATATTTCTTGCAGAAAAATTACTTGGTTTACCTTTCAATTTCCCTTGACTATAAGCATCTATCTGTGCATATTGGTCTAAAATTTCAACAATATTAATATCAATAATTGAGAATTTGGAAAGCAGGTGTTCAAGGGTTTTAATTTTTCTTTCTCCATAATTTTTTTGGAGTATAATAGATTTCAATTCAGCCACCGTAACCACTGATATGTATAGTTCATTTTCAGGATTAAATAAATCATATTTTTCTTCAATGGAGTTTGTAATATCCGAATTTCGAGTATAAATCAGGACAATATTGGTATCTAAAAGGTAATTCATAACACCTTATTTAGATAACATCGCCAATAATTCTTCCACACTTTCTTCCCAGTCTAATTCATCTGCCAGCACCCTAAATTCTTTATAAGAAATAGGCTGATAATTTTGTTCTTTTTTGATATCATCCAAAGAGACGTTGGAGCGAAGTGGTTTTACGGCTACTTGAATATCAGGCTTTGACGTTGCTTTGGTGAGAATTTTTTCTACTTTTTTCAATGCTTCATCATCATTCGTACTCATTACGAGTTCGATTAATTTAAATTTCCTATTTCTCGTATCAATTGTCATAAAATAGTTTTGTGCTTCTTTATCCTCAAATATACAAAAGTTTCTGTAAAAAAACACGAATGGCTCAACTCATAAGTTATCAATAACTTACGAATTGAGCCATTCGTCAATCGTCTACAAAATCAATTATAGCTAGAACTTCCCGTTGCTATTTTGCCACTCTGATTCCGGCGGAATATTTTGGATGACATCCCAATGTTCCACTATTTTTCCATTGTCAACACGGAATAAATCATAGTAAGCTACATGCTGATTGTCAAGGAAAAATCCTTCAGAAATCGTCAATACAAAATTACCATCTGCATACACGTAGTGTAATTCGTCATACTGTAAAAGCAATCCATTCGTAGCGAAATATTCCAATGCAGCACCCAAGCCGTCTAAACCATCAGCTACACCCGGATTGTGTTGAGCATACTCAGTTGTGCTAACATAATCGGTAATATTGCTCGCATCACCGCCCAATAATACAGTATTCACAAAATCAGTTACCAATTGTTTATTAGCTGCTGTATTATCCAAATCGGAAATTTCAGTTGGTCCATCTACCATAGACCTGCCGCTTGCAGTTTCAGAAAGGGGTACTTCATCTTGAAGATTATCCCAGTGTTCTACTATTTTTCCCTTTTCAAAACGGAAAATATCAAACGCTACTTGAGGTACGCTATTATTCCAAGTACCACCATAGCTGTTATGCATCACTACAATATCATCATCAGCAAAAACTCTGTGCGTCGTAGTCGTAAATCCTGTAGGCGAATCTGTAAACAATGGTTCTATTGCTTCTTTTCCTGACGGAAATGCCAGATTATGTTGGATATACGTATCATCGCTTACATAACGAAGTGCTTTACTATCTCCTGTTTCAAGTGCCTCAATGAGTCTTTTTGCTTTTTCGATGTTTTTCATTTCCATTCTGTCCTCGTCTCTGCAAGAGGTTAACATAATAGTAGTCGCCAGAAATAAAAATGCGATAAGAGATTTAATATTCATTTTTTCTAATGTTTTGAACATAAAATAAAATTATAAATTATGATGCAAAGATGCAGGACTTTTCACGATAATTGATTATCAATTCAAGCAGAAGGACTGTAAAAATGGGAAATTGGACAAAAAACAAGTTAAAATTTTCTTAAGGAACGAATCTCATTGTCGGATAGATTTGACATTAAAAACACACTATGATTTTTTTCCACAATAATCTATTTTTGTATTTTTGCTTGTTATTTTATTAAAAATCTAAATAATTCGGGTTGCGAGTTACGGGTTACGAGTTACGAGTTACGGGCAAAATCAACCCGCAATCCGTAACTCATAACTCGTAACTCGATAACCCGCAACTTAAATAAATATGTCAAGTGTAACAACAGGAATCCCTTCGGTGGATTTGTCCAAATTTACCTCCGGCGATGCTGCGCTCAAAGCAGAATTTGTACAAGAGCTGGGCAAAGCTTTTCATGAAGTCGGCTTTGTTGCCGTCACCAATCATGGCGTACCACAAGATTTAATTGATAAATTTTTCGGTGCTGCCAATAACTTTTTCGCGCTTCCGACAGAGACAAAATTGAAGGCGCAAATACCCGGATTGGCAGGTCAGCGCGGCTATACCGCTTTTGGTATAGAACACGCCAAGCAGTCAGAAGTGGCTGATTTGAAGGAGTTTTTTCAAATTGGACAAGAAGTAACTGACGGTGATACGTCTGCCGAAGATTATCCGCCAAATGTGGAAGTACCTGAAAAACCTGAGTTCCCGCAATTGGGACGTGAGTTATACTCTTCATTTGAAAATGCGGGTAAACACCTACTCCAAGCGATTGCCATTTACTTGGATTTGGACGAAAATTATTTCGACAAATACGTACACAATGGCAATAGCATCTTGCGTGCGATTCACTATCCGCCGATTACGAAAGAGCCGGAATCTGCTATCCGTGCAGAGCAACATGAGGACATTGACCTTATCACTTTGTTGGTAGGTGCTTCTGCCGACGGACTTGAATTGCAGGACGAAACAGGTACGTGGGTACCTATCAAAGCGGGTATTGGTGCTATCGTCATCAACGTAGGTGATATGCTCCAACGTCTGACCAATAATTATCTGAAATCTACGACACACCGTGTGGTCAATCCACCGAAAGAGCGTTGGCATGAGCCGCGTTTGTCGATTCCGTTTTTCTTGCACCCACGCAGCGAGATGGATTTGACTTGTTTGGAAAAATGCGTCACTCCTGACAATCCGCTCAACTACGCACCAATTACCGCAGGCGAGTATTTGGATGAGCGTTTACGTGAGATTGGTTTGAAAAAATAATTAGGACGAGAGATTAGAGGCGAAAGATTAGAAAATCGGAAGGTAGGCATTTTTGAAATGTCTGCCTTTTTTTATGGTTCTACGATGAAATAATTAAAATATAACTGATAAAGCATTCATAATGAACAGGATACTACTATGCTTTGCTATTTTTCTGATTTTGTCTTGCTCTGAAAAGAAAAATGATAGTAAAACCGCGATAATACCAACTCAAAAATCAAAACAAAGTCAAGTTAAAAAATCAGACTACGAAAGATTCATGGAAAAAGGTGACAGCGCTCTTTTAAACATGGATTATTTCAAGGCAGTATTTATGTATAGGCAAGCTGTCGAGTATGGCGCAAATCATATTGAAGTCTATGAGAGATTAATATTGGCATCAAAGAAATCTTGCGAAGCAGGCAATCAGGTTCATTGTAATTTGACAGATAGATATCAAGAAAGAATAGGTTTCATTCAGCAATTCGGAAAAGCAGATACATCTAAGTGGCAAACTGTTAATATCAAATTTGTCGGAGATAGTGTGAAAATGGAATGGATAGATGACTAAGAACGTGTTTAAAATTTCTACTTCCTGAAAATCAATATCTTACGAACTTGGCTTCACATCAAATCAGTTGCTTATCTCGATAAACGCCTTCTTTGATGCCTCGCCAAAACCGTAACCTATTGATTTTCAGTTCGTACAAATTTAAACACGTTCTAAACCTGTTTCATTCCGCAAGCATTTTTTGATAAAAACAAAAAAACATTCTACTGGTGTCACATTCTACTCATTGTTTGTGTATTAATAATTGAACACTACTTCGAAGTCGTATTTCAATCATTTATTAATTATTCAAACAAATTATAACATGAATTTTAAGTTTGGTTTTTTAGCATTTCTTTTAAGTATCGTTCTGATTGCATCTTGTACAAAAGAGGATATGGATGATACTGTAGTCGATGAAGATGATGTGGTCACTCAAGTAGATTCTTGCGATTTCAGTATTGAAATCGTTGAATATGGTGGAGGAATACTCACAATTGATGAATATGGTGGTACAGCACCTTATGTATACGAATGGTCAAATGGAGAAACTGCAGATAGTATCGCAGTTGACCCCGGCACATATGAAGTTATTGCCGTAGACAGTCAAGGTTGTACGGCTACGGCTTCTATTACAGTTGGAGAAGGTGGTGGCAATGATTGTAATGATTTTGATATTGCATGGATGGGACTTGATGGTAACGAACTGTGTGTCAATGCAAATGGTGGAACACAACCTTATAATTATGTATGGTCAACAGGCGGAACCGACCATTGCATATCACCTGTTGAAAATGGTAATACTTATTCTGTATCAGTAGTTGATTCGCAAGGCTGTGTTGTTGCACAATCATATACTGTTGAAGATGGCGGTGGCGGAGATTGTAACTCCTTCTGGGTAGAAATAGCGGTACAAAGCGATACTACCGGAGCATTATTTTTGATTGCTTATGTAGGTGGCGGAACAGCACCTTATACATATCAATGGTCAACAGGAGAAACAGGACTGGAGATTGTAGTCACAGAAGATGGTACTTATGAAGTAACGGTTACAGACGCCTCAGGCTGTACTATTACAGAATCAATTACACTTACAGAGACTGCATGTTACTCTCTTAGTGCCTCAATAATTGCGGATGGCTCTCTATTAGCAGCTAATGTAAGTGGTGGAACGGCACCTTATGTATATCAGTGGTCTACCGGAGAAACGTCACAGAATATTACCGTTTCAAGTTCGGGTTGGTATGATGTAACCGTTACTGATAGTGAAGGTTGCACAACATACAAAGGTACTTATGTTGAGTTAGATGACCCTTGTTCCGGCTTTTACGCTTACATGTATACAGATAGTTCAGCAACAACACTAATAGCAGATGTAGTCGGCGGTACCCCGCCTTATCTCTATCAATGGTCAACCAGTGAAGTATCACAAAGTATTGATATCTCCGGTGTCGGTACTTACCAAGTAACCGTTACGGATGGTCAAGGTTGTGTTTATACCACTTCATATACTGTTGATGAATGTACTTTTTTGACACTTGCATTTGAACTGGACGACGCAGGTACTACATTGACAGCAGTCCCTGATGGTGGTACAGCACCATATTTCTTCGAATGGTATCTTCCGAATGGAAGTACTGCAAATACAGCCTCTATTCCGGTTGTGAGTGGTGCTACCTACGCAATATATATGTACGATTCAGCAGATTGTGGTAATGAATGGTTTTTTGAAGTTCCATAAAAGTCACAACGTAATCATAACAAGCAAAGTATCTTCCGCCCCAAGAAGATACTTTGCTTTTACAAAATGAAAATCCCTTTTTCCCAATCAAAAAATAGAATGCAGATAAATCAAGACTTAATACAATCCTGTAAGTCGCACAACAGAATGGCTCAAAAGCAATTGTATCAATTGCTACTGCCATATCTACGTGCAGTGGCGAGCAGGTATCTTCGGGACACTTCTTTTGTGAAGGATGTCTTGCAGGAGAGTTTTGTCAAGATTTTTAAGCATTTAGATAGATACGACCCCAACAAAGCTCCACTCAATAAATGGGCAGCCAAAATAGTGGTTAATGATTGTTTGAATTATAATAAAAGGGTAATTGGTATTCCCAATGAAGAATTTGACACCACTCAGCATGAAATAGTCTGCCTGCCCCAAGTGATGAAGGATTTATCGGACGAACATCTTCTTTTTATCTTAAAACAAATGCCAAATGGGTATTTTGAAGTGTTCAATTTATTTGCGATTGATGGGTATAAACACGATGAAATCGCTCAAATGTTGGGTATTACAGAAGCCCTTTCCCGAAAACGATTGTCGAGAGCAAGGGATTGGTTGAAGAAAAGATTTCGAGATAAAACCGAGTCGGAAGCCGATGTTATTTCATTTCCAAAAACATTAAAACAGTAAAGATGGCGCATATAGACAATGAATTCAATAAGAGGTTTGGCAATCAGCAGTTGCCAAATGACGACTTTGATACAGAAGGTTTGTGGGATGCCATTTCTGATGATTTGGATGCTGGGGAGGCTACGCCCGGAGGTGATATTTTGCCAAAAAAATGGATATTCGGATTGAGCGTGTTATTAATTGTCAGTGGAATTTTAGGGATAATTTATTTCAAATCAAATAATGATGTAATCACTCAAAAAACAGAAAATCATCTTAGTCAGAATATCGAAAATACACCTCAAAATGATGCAGTTGTTTCTCCTTCAAATTCCGAAAAAGACATTCCGTTAAATATTCAAAAAAATATTGAACCTACAAATTTAAATACATCACAAAACGATGTGGTTATTTCCCCTTCAAATTCTGAAGCAAATATCCCGGCGAATATTCAAACAAATACAACGAGCATAATTTCTCAAGAAAATGAATTTGAAAAGACCTCACATATGAAGTATACAAGCACATCTGAAGTCCACAAAACTCTCTATTCAAATAATAATACACAAAAAACCACTCCATCAAAATATACGTCTTTCACAGAAAATGCACCTACTCTACCCACTGATCTCACAAATAAAACAAAGCTCTCAAACGCACCTTTAATTTCAACAAACAATTCAAATAAAACCTTGATAAACAATGAAATAAAGACTAACTCAACAAACAACCCGATAGAACCATCAACAAAAACACTCGTTGACAATCCTACAAAAGACAGCCCGACCACTTCCACTGAAAATTCGATAGAAGTCAGCGTAACTTCACTACCTCCAATTATTGCTTTGGTAGAAACCAATACCTCTAAATCACCCGCCATAGCGGTGTCAAAAACCACAGAAATTCCCGAAAACAAACAACTCAAAACACGACAAAGCTTACCTATCAAATGGCAAGCTGACATTTTTGGTGGTATCAATACATTCCACACAAAACATCAATCAGCGAATTATAATGATTTAGCAGAATTGAAAAATAGTACCTCAAAACAAGACTTAGGAGCAAGCTATGGCATCAATGCAGGAATGGTATTCAAAGACCGTTGGCTACTCAATAGCGGTGTAGAATACCACCAACTTTGGTCTAAATTTGATTATGAGAAAGTTGAGCAGTTTCAAGTCCTAAAAGAAGATGTATTATTAAGAGTTTGGATAGATGAGGCAACAGGCGATACGCTCAATACCTTGTATGGCGATACCCTTGTCAATGCTACTTCTACTCGTACTGTTTTGCACCACAACCAATTTCAACGTATTAGTATTCCGCTTGAAATAGGCATCCAACAAAATAGTGGAAAACTCATCTACGGCATCGCAGCCGGAACGGTTTTCAATCTTACCACTAAGCAATCCGGCAGAACGCTTGATGCATTGGGCAAAATTGTCAATTTCAATGAAAATGATACTACTGCCCCATACAAGCCATTCAGCATTGGGTGGCGAGTGAGTCCGCTTGTAGGCTATCAATTATCCGAAAATTGGTCGATTATCTTGCGTCCTCAATGGACGTTGAATCAGAATAATAACTTCAACGGAACAGATATTCAAACAGATTTTCATCAAATAAATTTAAGTGTTGGTTTGAAATATTCTTTTGAATAAACTGCTTGTTGGAACTCCCCTTGCATTTTGAAAATGCAGGGGGAGTTTTAAGTGATATATGCTCCCAAAAGAAAAGATGGTTTCATTTGATTTAAAGCTCTATACCGAAAAGTTGGTATAGAGCTTTTTTTATCCTTCTCAAAAGCAGCTTTCCTTTATTGAAATTCATTTTGCATGAAATGATACGCCATTTCATGCTTGTCCGTATAGGTGTGTCAAGTTCAAGTTCAACAATTTTCGTGCAGCGAATGTCCGTCCCTGAAATAGGTTGACCGTTTTAGGTCAAGAAAAAATTGTCAAAAATAGGGCAAAAGTACCCTGTTTGATTTGTGATTTCATCTGGTAAATCAAATTGATGAGGTCTTTTATGATAGTTTTGTTTGGCATAAATGAGCTCAAAATGTTGTTTGGGGAGTTGTTGTTTTTGTAGTGCATTTTCAGTATTGAAAGGGGACATCATGTAAGCGACTCAATTCAAGTACACTAAATTTCCCGCTTTCGTATTCACTAACGAGGAACTTCTTGAAGTCCTCGCTAAAGGTACGACGGCTACGAATTTCTTTTCCGTTTTTCATTATATTTTTGTTGAAAAACGGTCAACGTTATTCAGGGATTATCAGAAAATCATGATTAATCATTAAGCGTTAATCATTAACCATTAATAAAGCCCTTTGTGTCTATAATCCCATTTCTTATAATACATTCGTTTCAATGGAATAGCCATGCCGTCGGTTTCTTCGAGCCAAGTGTCAATGTCGCTTCGCATTTGTTTTATCATTTCCTGATGTTCTTCTTTTGCAATGAGGTTTTGCATTTCGTAAGGGTCATTTTCCAAATCGTATAATTCGTTGGTATCCCACACACCATGATAGCGAATGTACTTGTATTTATCGGTGCGGATAGCATGTACAGTAGGCGTTTGCGGGAAGCTATATTCCCAATAATATTCGTAGAAAATACGATTGCGCCAATCAGCAGGTTGGCTGCCTCCGAAAAGCGGCGTAATTGAGCGTCCGTCATAATTTGCGGGAGATTGAAGTCCTGCCAAATCCAACATCGTCGGCGCAACATCAATATTCTGAATCATCGCTTTCACGACGGTATTTTTATTGATTTTGGAAGGCGACCAAGCGAGAAATGGCACTTTCATGGATTCCTCGTAAGCATGGCGTTTATCAATCAAACCATGTTCGCCAAAAGAAAAGCCGTTATCACCCATATAAATGACGAGCGTATTATCTGCAAGTCCTTCTTTTTCAAGATAATCCAATACGCGCCCGACACTCGCGTCCACCGACTTGAGCGTTTCACAATAGGCTTTGAAAAAAGACTCAAAATCAAATTCTCCGTGATACATATGGTCTACGCCATGCCAACTGTATCGCTGTTGTTTCACCCATTCGGGTATGCCATTTTCTTTATAGGTATCGTCGGCGGTCATGTTGTAGCTTGGCGGGTAAACAATTTCCTTATCTTGGTATTTACCCTTGTCTTGGCGGTTTGGTCTGAAGAGTGCATGAACGGCTTTATGCGATAAATAGGCAAAAAACGGTTGGTCGGGATTGCGTTTGTCGAGCCAGTCGAGCGTATGGTCGGTAAGTATCTCGCTGATATAGGTCGAATCTTCGTAAGTCACGCGCTCACCATTGATATTCAGCGTCGGATTATAATACACACCTTGCCCTTTGAAGCTCTCCCAATGGTCAAATCCGGGACGCGGGTCGTCGTTTTTATCCCCCATGTGCCACTTCCCGAAAAAGCCCGTTTGATAACCTGCTTTTTGCAGATATTGAGGAAAATAGGTCAAATTGCCGGGGTCAGAAGCTTGATTATCAATGATAGTATGCCGATGCGAATACATGCCCGTGAGAATGGACGCACGACTCGGCGAACATAAGGAAGTCGTCACAAAAGCATTTTCAAAATGTGCGCCTTCGGCTGCCATTCTGTCCATATTGGGCGTTTCGAGCCACGGGACTTTACCCGTAAATCCCATGAAATCATAACGGTGGTCATCACTCAAAATAAAGATGACATTCATAGGTTTTTCGGCTGATGAGTTGGTGGGTAATTTCAGTGGGTCGGCTTCGATGCTGACTACTTCTGTAGCTACGCATCCGATGAATAATAAGCCAATGAATAGGTATAGGTAGGTACGCATAGTGTGTAAATTTACAGATAAGATTTACACAAAAATAACGTAAAATATAAGAAATATGAAATATAATGACACCGCTGCAAGTCTTATTTCACCAAGCTCGCATAATATCCATAATATTCACAATAATCATCAAAAAGGGTAATAAAAGTATTATCAGACTGATAATCAATACTATAATCCTTCTTACGCCATAATCTTCTTTTTTGACGAGGCTTCGGGTGCTATTGACAATTCCTGAAAGACCATAGGTAAGTATTCCTCCGAAAAGTATGAAAAATAATAAGCCAAATACTGTCTCAAATACATCATTTTTTGGAGAATAAAGAGATAAAATGCCCAATAATAATAAGCTAACAAAACAGAATAATGCCAATTTGAGTGCAGCAAAACTTCTATCGTAATAACTCGCTTTTTTCTCTATTTTATCCAGAATATCGTTATTCACGGCTTGTAACTTATTTTGATTCAGTAGTTATTTTTCATCTGCTTTCTCCGTTCCAATATGAAAAAGCGCATCCCCTTGACTCACCACAGGTGCATTATTATGCCCGACGATATATCCATTAGAATTAGCAAGTATAGGCACTTTTTCTTGGGCTTGTGGGTCATTAATTTCACCGAGTAATGTACCTTCTGTAACATATTCGCCCGATTGACGATGCCACAAAAACAAGCCCGAACGCGGCGAGCGCACCCAATGCGTATCTGTGAAAATATGTGTTGAATAATCCACTGTAGGAGCTTCATCTATCATACCGAAATGCTGCATCACCCGTTTCAAGCCTGCTATCCCAACTTCCACAGACGCCGTGTGATAACGCAGCGATTCGCCTCCTTCAAAAACGAGGATGGGTTTATCATTCTTGTACGCTTCTTTCCGAAAACTTTTAGAAATGGGTGTATTTGCAATCGTGTATGGTGCAGCGAAAACACGGGCAATTTCGGCAGCTTTTTCGTCATCTTCTGAGTAGCGAATTTGCGGGTGATTATGCCTACTCGCACCACCTGTATGGTAGTCAATTCCATAATCAAACGCAGGAATAATCTCGTGTGTCAACGCATGTGCTACCCGCGATGCCAGCGACCCTGACGAACTCCCCGGAAAGCTACGGTTAACATCTTTCCCATCCGCCAAATCACGCGAAAAATTGATAAAACCATACACATTCACCAAAGGAATCGCAATCACACTGCCGCATTTCAAATTATCAAAAAGGTCTTCATTGAGGGTACGTCTTACTATTTCCACACCATTCACTTCATCGCCGTGTACACCGCCGCAAACGAGCAGTGTAGGTCCGGGATTGGCACTACGATGTACGTGTACATACAGGTGTATGGGCGTACCGGAAGGCAATTTGGCAATGTCCAATTCAATAATACTGCGTTGTCCCGGTACTATTTTTCTTCCGTCTATTTCTAATGTGTCTATCATTTGTACGAGTTGATGAGTTGTCGAGTTGATGAGTTGTCGAGTTGACGAACAACCTTCGT
>JAHDEO010000070.1:0-360 GCA_020628725.1 Saprospiraceae bacterium | reverse complement strand
CGAATTGACGAATTGACGAGTTGTTGTTATCATTTGTTCGACAACTCAACAACTCGTCAGCGCGTCACCCCGTCAACTCCTCTTTTTAACTTGCCTTTCGGTGTACATAATAATTTTTCGGGCGACATTGATGCCGGTGCTTTTTTCGATGCCTTCGAGTCCGGGCGAAGCATTGACTTCGATGACTAAGGGACCGCGTTTGGATTGTAGCATATCGACTCCGGCAATATCCAAGCCCATAGTAGCGGCAGCTTTGAGGGCGGTTTTGCGCTCGGCATCAGTGAGTTCGATGGGTTCGGCGACACCGCCTTGATGGAGGTTGGAACGAAACTCGCCTTTGCGGGTCGCTTTGCGGCGCAT
>JAHDEO010000625.1 GCA_020628725.1 Saprospiraceae bacterium | reverse complement strand
GGTGCGGTGTTGGTGTTTGCTACTGTTTTAGCTTTAGTTGTTTCTGTTGATTTTTCGGTTTGGGTAGTTGTACTATCGCTGCTTTTGCAAGCTACTAATCCGATGACAAGCAAAGTCATCAAAACATAATTAAGCGTTTTCATAATTTAAAATTATTTGATGTGAACGTAGCAATGCCTACGGCTTGCGTAGCGTTAGGCAAGTCGCAACAAATAATTAGCCAAAACTACTTGTTCTTTTTCACTCACTCTGCGTTACAAAAATGGTCATCCCGAATGCTTTCGGGACTCACATTTTCGCGCCTTGATTGAGCAAAAAATAACTTCGCATTTTTGACCAATTATTTATTTCGACTTGCCTTAGTTTTATAAGTATTGCGCGAGGAACGGGCTGGAAGCACCGTTCTACGAAACGCAAGCCGGAGGCATTACGCTACGGTTTTATAAAAATGATTTTACAATATTCTCAAGTTGTTGATAATCAAATTCTTGTTCGTAAAATTCGCGTTTCTTTTTATTGTAAAATAAAGTCACGGGAATCGCGCCACTCCATTCGGGACTCACCTTATCTATCCACGAATTATAATCTGCATCATCCAATAAAATGAGTGAAGATTGGAGATTATTTTTCTCAATAAATGGAATGACTTTACTTTCTAATTTACGAATATCATCCAGCGAAACTAAGACGACTTCTACATTTTTGTCTTTATAATTTGCTTGAATTTCTTCGAAATACGGGAGTTCTTTTACGCAAGGTTTGCACCATGTTGCCCAGAAATTTATCACGTATAGTTTCTCGTCTTCTACATGTAAATGGTGTTCGAAGTCGTCGAATTTTTCATAGGTTAGAATATCGGTCTTTGTAGCCTCTGTTGATGTTTGGGATGTAGTTTCAGGTGCAGGTGTAGGAGAGGATTCCTGTTGTGTATTGGATACTCCACAGCTAGTCAGAAGTATCATTAAAGCCGCAAATAAAACGGCTGCCTTATTTTTTATTTGAACCATAGTAATAATAACAGTTTTGAGGGTGTAATGTTATTCATTTTTCAAATAAAAATAAAACAAGTTCGAGTGCAAATTGGGAGATTAAGGAAAATGAAAAGCTCTAAAATCTACTGTCATTCTGAACTATATTCAGAATCTGCCGGGTCTTGGCACGATGTCAGACAGGAGATTTAGTCTAAAATCACTCTCTTGCGCCCAAAAGATTCCAAATCGGGGTTTGGAATGACGGTTCTTTTTTAGGTTTTTGAGGGGCAATCATTTTTATACGTTTCCCCTTCGATAGAGTCGGCAGGCGAAGGTTTTTTCAGAAATTGGTGGTTGTCTCAATCAGATATGCTCTATTTATAACTGTATTCGTCTGACGACAAGTACGAGAACTATTCTCAAATTACGGACGTTTTGAACGTACTATGCAGCACATCATTCAACTGTACAAATCATCTTTCGGCGGCTTATCACGCAATGTGTGGCTACTTTCGATTGTGATGCTCATCAATCGGAGCGGGACGATGGTGATTCCGTTTTTGGGGGTATTTTTGACGCAAGAAGAGGGATTTTCGATTGTAAAGACGGGCTATATCATGAGTTTCATTGGGATTGGGTCTGTATTGGGCACTTATCTTGGTGGTCGGATTACGGATGCGATAGGGCATTATGGGGTTCAATTTTGGTCGCTGCTGCTGTCGGGATTTGGCTTTTTGCTAATGCCTTTTGTAGACGGTTTTTGGGCTTGGTGCACTGTGATTTTTATTGTCATTGCAATTTCTGACGCCTTTCGTCCTGCAAATCAAGCAGCAATTGGTTTTTATAGTAAAGAAGAAAACCGGACACGCTCTATGAGTCTCGTCCGATTGGCGATTAATTTGGGTTTTTCGGCAGGTCCGGCAGTGGGTGGTATTGTGGCAGTAGCGTTTGGTTACGATTGGTTGTTTGTGTTGGATGGACTGACGTGTATCGGGGCGGCATTTGTGCTTTTATATCTTCTTCCGAATAACCAAAAAACAATACGCAACACACAAAACACATCGCACGCAGCGATAGCAAAAACGCAAGTATCAAAGCCTCCATCCCCTTACCGTGACTATTATTTTATCATGTTTGTCATCTGCAATATGTGTATGGCGATTGCCTTTGTGCAGTTTATGATGGCATTACCAATTTATTTCAAAGAGGCTTTGCTATTGGAAGAAAATTTGATTGGTATTCTGTTGGGTATCAATGGCTTTGTGATTGCTATTGTCGAAATGCCTTTTGTGTATGAATATGAAAAAAGGCAGTACAAAAAACTTCCTACGATAGTAATCGGAACAGCACTTATTGGCTTGTCTTATCTCGTCTTACCAACGACTCATTTTGCAGGTATCGCAGTGCTTTCCATGACGCTTTTGACGATGGGCGAAGTGATTAGTTTTCCTTTCTCGGCTACTTATGCACTTAATAAAGCCGTTCCCGAAAATCGCGGTGCATACATGGGTTTATACGGTATTTCGTGGTCAAGTGCCTTAATTGTTTCACCATTAATAACTTCTTGGCTAATAGATAACTACGATTATACTGTAACTTGGTTGGTGATTGGTGCTTTGCCGGTTTTAGGAAGTTTGGGAATGTATTATTTGTACACTATTAATGAATGAATTTTGAATGAGCGAATGAGTGAATGTAATGCTACAATGCGTCAATGATGTAATGCTACAATATTTTTCCCCATTGTCACATTTTAGCATTGTAGCATTACATTCACTCATTCAAAATTCATTCATTCACTCATTAATGATTACCTTTGCATAGAATGAGTCTAATTAAAAAAATATTCATCGCACCGATTCGCTTTTATCAAGCGGTGATTTCGCCACATTTGGGGCAAAATTGTCGTTATCAGCCGACTTGTTCGCATTATATGGTGGAAGCGATTGAAGAATGGGGCGTGATTCGTGGAGTTTGGTTGGGCTTGAAGCGTATCGGACGTTGCCATCCGTGGGCTGGGCATGGGCATGACCCTGTTCCGAAGCGGCAAACCAACGATGGGCGACAGACGGTGGACGGTAAACGGAGGAAAAAGAAGAAGTAGTAGATAATTTTGCCTAAGCGCACCTCCAACTCCTAAAGGAGAGTCTGCCCACAAATATTTAGATTATTTTTGAATGATATTTATTCATTCATTCGACATTCAGAATTCACTCATTCCCTTTAAGCATTGCCTCATTT
>JAHDEO010000624.1 GCA_020628725.1 Saprospiraceae bacterium | reverse complement strand
AAACTAAACCGTATCTTTGCCCCAATGAAAACGAAGTCACACAAGCCGGATAAAGTCAACGTCGTCACGCTCGGATGCTCGAAGAATGTGGTCGATTCGGAAGTCTTGATGATGCAGCTCCGCGCCAATGATTACGATGTAGTACACGATGGCGGCATGGCAGACGAACCCAATATCGTCGTCATCAATACCTGCGGCTTCATCGAACGCGCCAAAGAAGAATCCATCAACACGATACTCGAATACGCCGAAGTCCGCAAAACGGGCGACATCGACAAACTTTACGTAACCGGATGTTTATCAGAGCGTTATAAAGATGATTTGGAGCAAGAAATTCCCGAAGTAGACGCCTATTTCGGCACGCTCGAACTGCCTCATTTGCTCTCCAAACTCAATGCCGATTACCAGCACGACCTCATCGGCGAGCGACTACTCAGCACACCTCCACATTATGCTTATCTCAAAATTTCGGAGGGTTGCAACCGCACTTGTGCCTTTTGTGCTATCCCTTTGATGCGCGGCAAACATATCTCCAAAACCATCGAAGACCTCGTAGCTGAAGCCAAAAATCTCGCCCGAAACGGTGTAAAAGAACTCATGCTTATAGCACAGGAATTGACCTATTACGGCTTGGATATTTACAAAAAACGCGAACTGCCACGCCTCCTCCACGCCCTCGCGGATGTGGATGGCATTGAGTGGATTCGCTTGCATTATGCCTATCCGAGCAAATTTCCGTTGGAGATATTTGATGCGATGGCGGAGCGAAAAGAGGTGTGTAATTACCTCGATATTCCCTTCCAACATGCGAGCGATACCGTCTTGGAACGTATGCGCCGACAAATCACCCGCGCCGAACAAGAACAACTCATCGCACATGCCCGCAAGCGCGTGCCTGAGATAGCCATTCGCACGACTTTATTGGTCGGATTTCCGGGAGAAACCGAGGAAGAATTTGAGGAATTATGCGATTTTGTGAGAAAAATGCGCTTTGAACGAGTGGGTGTTTTCACTTATTCACATGAAGAAAATACACCTGCGGATGTATTGCCGGATGATATTCCGCAAGCCGTAAAAGAGACTCGCGCTGCGCGAATTATGGAAATTCAACAAGATATTTCCCTCGAAAAAAATGCAGAAAAAGCAGGACAAACTTTACGTGTATTATTCGATAGAAAGGAAGGCGAATATTTCATTGGCAGAACCGAATACGATTCGCCGGAAGTAGATAATGAGGTGCTTGTGAAAGCGACTGATAATTATGTGCGTATCGGTGATTTTGCACAGATAAAAATTACGGAAGCAGGGGATTATGATTTGTACGGAACCATAGCGTAACACCTCTGGCTTGCGCCCACGTAAAACGATTTTGCAAATCGTCACGTATAATTGGCGAATATTAGCGTAGAGAACGATTTACAAAATCGTTTTACGTCTTTTGAACCAAAAACACACAACCTTTGTAGTATCATTGTGAATAATCATTTACCACAAAAATGAAACAAGAAAAAGACAATGAATTGCTGAAAAAATTGGCTGCAAATGACCAGTCAGACAGAGCAAAGGTGAGGCTTGGAGAAATGACCGTAGAAACGATGCGACAGAACGATGTAGCAAGATTAAAAAAAGTAGAAATAGAAATTCAATTAGGAAGAATTAAAACAATTCAAGACCATAGAAATGCAGGTTTAATTTTTCATCACATACGAAATGCGCCGCATTGTAAAGACATAGCAGTGAAGATGTTGCGAAAAAGTACGGAGTTGAATAATTACGAAAGCGTAGGTATCAAGTGGTTGCTCGCAGCCGCGATTGACCGCCGATTGCAAGAACAAAATCAGCCACAAATATACGGGACACAATATTTTCAAGACGAAGAAGGCATTTGGAAATTACACGAATTTGACCCTACAAAAATTTCTGACAAAGAAAGAAAAAAATACGGCGTCATTACGATAGATAAGCAAACAGAAGCCCTCAGAAAAATGAACAAAAAGCAACTGGCTGACCTTTATATTGAGTTGAAAGACATCAACAAAATTGAAGTATTTTGTATTGATAATCAGGATAATGAAGAATTTGATTTTTCATGGCGAGCTATCAGTCAGTTTGCATTTTATTTAAAGCGTATAGGAAAGATTACGGAAGCAATGCGAATGTTTGAATTAGCGATAAAACTCTATCCACAAGAATACGATGTTTATCATTCGTTGGGATTGTTGTACGAGGAAATTGGAGAGATAGAGAAAGCGATTACATTCATAGAGAAATCCGTAACTATAAATTCAAATTTTAAAGACGGCTTAAAAGATTTAGCCAGATTGAAGTCGTGATTCGTAACTCGTTGATTCGTGATTCATGTTGTGAAAAAATTAATACTCAATATTTTATCATTTAAATTTATTTGTCAGCTAATCGTGAATCAAAAACTAATCACCAGTCACTAATCACCAATTACTAAAGAAATTAATGGCAAAAATTACATTCCAATTTGAAGAAGATATACCCACAAAAACCGTTGAGGTAGAGGCAGATGTGTCGATTTTGGAAGCGACGGAAATGCATGACATCCACCTCAACCACAATTGCGGTGCCGTGTGCGCGTGTAGCACCTGCCACATCTATGTGGAAAAGGGCGACGAATTTCTCGAAGAAATCACCGATAAAGAAGAGGACTTCGTTGACCGTGCCGCCAATCCACGCCTCGAATCACGCTTGGCGTGTCAATGCGTCATCTTAGAAGACGATGCAGAGATTGTCGTCACGATTCCCGACCAATCCGGCATTATCGGGCATGAACATTAATATCAGTCGATAGTTGATAGTCCATGGTCCATAGGTGGACGCGAGACGGTTTTCACGTTTACCTATGGACTATGGACTACGGACTATGGACTCAAACAAAAACTATGGGCTTCGATATAGAAGATTTACCAATTAACTGGAACGACCACGAAGACATCGCCATGAAACTCTATGACAGATTTGGCGATGAATTCAGCGAGTCAAAAATATACCGTATTCGCTTCACCGAACTCTTAACTTGGATTTTGGAAATTCCCAATTTCGAGGGCAAACGAGAGGAGTCCAACGAAGGACATCTCGAACAAATCCAAGCCAAATGGGTGTACGAGTGGAGGGATAATCAATGAGTGAATGTTTCTAATGCTACAATGCGTCAATGCGATAATGCTACAATATTTCCCTTCATTATCG
>JAHDEO010000623.1 GCA_020628725.1 Saprospiraceae bacterium | reverse complement strand
TAGCAAAATCATTATAACAATTTAACAATCAAGCAATTTAACAATTCAACCAATGACCAGACTCTCTCTGTTATTCGTCTTTATCATCACCTGCCACACCGCTTTCACTCAAATTAATCCTGAAAATATCGAAATCGTTCGCGATAGTTTTGGGATTCCATTTATATACGCACCTACCAATGCCGAAGCCGCTTACGGCGTCGCATGGGCACAATGCGAAGACAACTTCAACATCATGCAAGAAGCCTTCGCCGCCGCACGACTCAAAACAGGTACGGTACTCGGACCTGATGGCGCAGCGATTGATTTTATCATGCAAATGTTTCAAATCCGTGAATTTGTCGCAAGTCGTTACGAGCAAGATGTCAGCCCGGAGTATGACGCTATTTTGGCGGCTTACGCGGAGGGCGTCAACCGCTATGCCGAGACACATCCCGAAGAAGTCATTCTCAAAGGATTGGACAACATCAAAAAATATGAAATCCTTCAAATTTTTGTCCTCAATTTTATCGTCAACAACAATTCTGTGCTGGACATCATCAAAGTGATGGATAACAAAATGGACCTCTACCCTACCCTCGGCAGATTCCAAGGCGGCGGCTCCAATGCGATGGCATACAGCCCACTC
Source organism: Saprospiraceae bacterium (assembly GCA_020628725.1). Lineage (GTDB taxonomy): Bacteria > Bacteroidota > Bacteroidia > Chitinophagales > Saprospiraceae > JAHDEO01. The sequence goes on along the minus strand of JAHDEO010000623.1, from coordinate 2,592 downwards.
AAAACCGCCGATGGCAGAAGCTACCTCGTAGGGAATCCACACCAACCGATTGACGGACCTGCAAGTTTCTGGGAAGTTGGCATTAAAACGGATGAAGGACTTGATATTTTCGGGGCAACTTTCGTAGCGGGAGGCATTACGCCCTTCATCGCTGCTACGCCCAATTTTGCATGGACACATACAACCAATTATGACGATTATTCAGATGTATTCGAATTAAAAATGCATCCGAAAAAGAAAAATATGTATGAATTTGATGGAGAATGGTTAGAATTGGAGGAGTATAAAGCCAAATTGCGTGTCAAAATCGGACCAATCGTTTTACCCATCAAAAAGAAATACTACAGAAGTGTTTATGGACCTACCGCTAAAAATAAATCCGGCTTTTTTGCTTTCCGAAACAATGCTTTTTTTAATATAAAAACCGCCGAACAATGGTACAGAATGGCAATAGCACAGAATTTTGATGAATTCAAACAAGCCATGGATATACAAGGAATTCCCTGTCAAACGATTACTTATGCAGACAAGGATGGTAATATTTTTCACGATAATAATGCCATCATGCCTGTACGCTCGCCTGACTATGAATGGCGCGGACTCGTACCCGGCAACACCTCCGCTACCTTGTGGAGTTACGACACCATCATGCCGCGTGAAATGAACGTCCGTGTAGTGAATCCGCAAGCAGGTTATGTATTTGATGCGAATAGTACGCCATTCGATGCGACGGCTGCCGATGAAAATCCGAATCCCGACGATTACCCCGCTACTTTTGGGCTGATGACCTCGAATACACACCGCGCCAAGCGTTTTAAATACCTCATTGACCAATACGAAAAAGTGTCTTTTGAAGACATCAAAGCCATGCGTGACGATGATGGTTTCCATCCTACAGATATTAGTTTCCGCAATGCGATGAATCTCAATATTCTATTTGAGCTTCCCTCAAAATATCCTGATTTGCAGGTAGTTGGCGAACATTTAAAAAAGTGGGACAAACGCATGAATATCGAAAATAAACACGCCACATTCATGGCAATATTTACCATGCGTATGCAGGAATTTATATTCGACAATTTTGCAATGTATGAAAATACTATACCCGAAGAAAAGTATGTGGAAGCCCTGCGTTATGCTCGTGATTTTCTAATGAAACACTACGGTACACTCGAAGTTCCGCTTGGCGATGTGCAAAAACTTGTACGTGGTGACAAGGAACTACCTATGTACGGCAGCACCAATACACTTGCCAATTGTCACCTTAAAAAACATGGTAAAAAGAAGGTGCAAATGAAGCACGGCGATACATTTATCATTTACGCCGGATTTGGTGAGGATGGTTTGGAATTGCTCAAAACGGTGAATCTTTTTGGTAATAGTTGGAAGCCCAATAGTCCGCATTATGATGACCAGATGGAGTTATTAGCCAATAAGCAGACGAAGGATATTTCTCTGAATAAGGAGACGGTTTATAAAAATGCGAAGCGCATTTATCATCCAAAATAAATCTAAATTTGTAGGGACAAGGTTTGCGTGTGCATAACAGATTGCACAGAAGCAGAGATACTGTGCAATGCTCCAACCCTTTTCAGCCTCAACCCCAACCCTTCTCCAATCTTGGAGAAGGGAGTCACACTTAGTTTTTGCATAGCAAAAACTAAGTGATAGCCCCTCTCCTTCGTAAGGAGAGGGGTTGGGGTGAGGTTTGCCCTGCCCCTACAGAAACATCATACTGAAGCCCCCTCGAAAAATGAAACACTTCCTGTTTTGACATCGTACATTGCCCCGACAATATCAATCTCTCCGTTTTCGTACATCTCCAAAAGTACAGGACTTTTTGCTTTGATTTCGGCTATGGTTAGCTCGACGTTTTTGTGAGATACCTTATTTACAAATTCTATATTTTTAGAACTTCTGTCCTCGTCCGGTGCGGTTTCTATGGCGTTGACGGCGGGCATGATTTTATCCAACATTTGTGTGAGATTGCCCAACTTGGCGTGGTCGCAAGCTCCCTTAACCGCACCGCATGAGGTGTGTCCCATCACGACAATGACTTTTGAACCCGCCAATTTGCAAGCAAATTCGAGACTGCCCAAGATGTCTTCATTGACAAAATTACCCGCGATGCGTGCATTGAAAATATCGCCAATTCCCTGGTCAAAAATAATTTCCGTAGGAATCCGCGAATCAATACAACTCACCACCGACGCAAAAGGATATTGCCCCGTTGCCGTCTGTTTGACTTGTGCGTGTAAATCTCTATTCGCCGACTTACCGCCTACGAAACGGGCATTACCTTCTTTGAGCATGTGAATGGCAGTTGTTGAGTTTATGTTTGCTTGCGTATCCGCCGTTTGTGTGATAACTGGATTTGTGATGTTTGCTGTATTCATGTTTAGTATTTTTGATTTTCGTTGATAAATGGGCGAATGATGAACACACTGGTTCACCATTCACCATGAACATGTAAAAAAATTAGTTCTTGATTTTTCGGGTTTTCGGGTTGCGGGTTACGAGTTGCGGGTTATTTATTTTTTGCTTCGCAAAAAATCAGCATTTATATTGGTAACTCGCAACTCGCAACTCGCC
>JAHDEO010000622.1 GCA_020628725.1 Saprospiraceae bacterium | reverse complement strand
ATCGCTTATCTAAAGCACTCTTAATCAAATCCAAGTAATTGCCGCGTTGAATTTCACGATCAATGTTATAGTGTTTATCCTTCAAATGTGAAGGTTCATAGGTACGGCGTTCTTTGGCATTTTTGAAGACATTTTTGCGGTACAAATCTTCGGGCAATTTCAATTCATCATAACTTGTGCTTTGTACGAAGTAAGATTCCTGATGACCGTTTTTCAGCTTCCATTTATGTAGTCCGTCTTCGCCATCGAGATACACCCCCGCACAATCACCGTCAATATGAATTTCTACACCAATGAAGGTATCTCCATCTTCTTCAGGCTTGAAGGTCAATTTCTTATCTATTCGTTCTTCCACCCGCACATAGTCCCTTCGGATATCGCTTTCTACTTGGGTGCTACCATCCTCATTTGTCTTGACTGTCGTAACTTTTTCTTCGTAATACTCCTTACGATACCACAACCCAAATAATTGATAATCAATATTTTGCGATTTAACCAAATCAATATACAAGGAAATCGCGGTCACGGCATAATTCCCAATCAGGGCAATTTTACGATGGTCGCAATTCGGATGTACGCGCTTGTAGAGTTCGCGCTTTTGGGCTTCAAATCCGGCTTCCCATGCTTCGGTGCGTTTTACAAGGCTTTCATTATAATACTTCAAGCCCATACTCACCAAGACAAAATCTTCTTCCAAATCACGGACATCTTCCGTCATCAACTCTACGCTTTCTTTAATTTGAAGAAAATCGGTATATTTTTGTGCCTTCTCCGCATCTGCCCAAAATGACTTGGGTACACGTCGTTTTTCACGTTCCAAAATATCCAAATCACTCATTAATTTGAGATAAAAACTTCCCTCCTGCATCTTGGCGATACTGCGACGAAGGTGCGCCGCATGTTCTGTCCAACGGTCACGCGCCAACTCTTCTACGAGCAATTCCATTTTCAAAGGGTCGGCTTGTACTTCAACGTGGGTTTCGCCATCTTTCAAAGTAACATCAACCACCAATTTATCCTCAAAATCATATAGATTTAATTGCTTGGATAATGGTAAAACCAAGCCTTCGCGCAAGGTCCGCTGAATCTGTCTCGCGCCGTATTTCGGGTCGTAACCTGTCACTGCAAAGTGGTCTAAAATCTCCTCCGAAATGTTCAGTTCAATGTCGCGGTAAGCGATACCTTCACGCTTTTTGAATAAACCGATTTCGCGGTCCACCACATACTTGACAACATCTTTTGAAATAGGTTGAAACGGAATAATCTCATCCATACGATTGAGCAATTCGGGGCGAAAATGCTTTTGCACTTCAGACATAAAATGCAAGTTAACCGCCTCCACATCAACCTCTTGCTTCCAACCAATTCTATCGGATTGCAAGGCTTTCGCACCGATATTTGAAGTCACAATTACAATCGTACTGCAAAAATTCACCAATCTGCCGGAACTATCCGTCAAGCGTCCGCTGCCCAATAATTGCAGAAGCAAATCGTAAAACGTCGAATCTGCTTTTTCGATTTCATCAAATAATAAAACGCAGAAAGGTTCGCGCCGTACCGCCGCTGTCAACAAACCATCCCGATAATAACCCAAACCCGTCAATCGCTGCACATCATACGGATTACTAAATTCGCTCATGTCAAAACGCACCATACGCTTGCGCGTACCAAACATAAACTCCGCCAATACCTTCGCCAATTCGGTCTTACCCACACCCGTAGGTCCCACGAAAAAGAAGGAAGCAATTGGTTTGCCCTGCCGCGAAAGGTCGGTTTTGACCACCGGAAACATGTTCGTCACGCTATCCACCGCAGGGTCTTGACCAAATACATTTTTACGAAAAAAATCGCGCACTTCACCTACGTCAATACTTTGATTTGGGTCTACCATGATGGACGGCATTCCCGTTTCTTCACAGAAATATTTTATCACGCCCGAACGGTCAATCCGTGTTTGTACCTTCTTTTGTTGTTTTTTCTGCTCGCGTTTATCCGCATTTTTTTGATTTAATAAAATGCTTTCCAAAAAACGAATCGGCTTACCCGGAAACCCCGAATAAGGCGTAAAACGTCGATTCAAGCGAATCGTCTCTTTTATGGCTTCCGGCTCAATAACGACCTTTTCTATACGCGCAATGTCGTTTACTTTTTTGACAATAATTTCTTCTAATCCTGTGCGCGGTTCTTCTAATCTAATCGTCTGAAAAAGTGCCGTGTAGTTCGGGCTTCGCACGTCGATTTGAGCGAGTTCTTCGGGGGTACATTCTGTAATCATATTGACCTCTCCCCTACTCATGTAGGTACGGATGTACTCCGCTATGCTGACATCATTTCCGGCGTATTGCCCGACCTCGAAAAGTTCCAGAAAATTTCTAATGTATAGCACTTCTCCCTTTTCGGAAAGTTCGCGGCAGAGGATGGCTAAGTTTTGTTCCCAACCTACATCGCCCGTCAGTTCGCGGATGAGCGTGGAAGCTGTCGTTTCCCAAATAATCTGCTTGAAGCCCAACTCCTTTTTTTGGTGGGCGAGTTCCCATACGAGTGCGGTCTTGCCTACGCCCGATGCACCTACGAGCAGGATGTTTCGATTGAATCGCCCCTTCAAGACCCGCGCCATGCGTTCCAATTCTTCCTCGCGTCCATATGCGATACGACGCGGAATGACCAACTGACGGGCAACTTTGGGTAGCCATTCGTCTTTTTTGGCGTCGTCGATTTTGGCGAGTTCGGCAGGAGTTAAGAAGTTGAGTGTCAGTTCGGTTTTTTCTAATTTTAATGACTCATACCACAACGTCGGAATAACAAAATACATGGAGCGCATCCGTGAATTTCGTTTAAAATTCAGGCGAATACTCTCCTCCAATTTATCTATCAAATCTTCTTCACTCTCTCCAAAAGCCTCCGCTCCGATAGCCGGCACGATGCCCAACCAACCGTTTTCACTTTCCTGATACAAATAATCAAATTCCAAATCGAAAGCGGGATAACGGCGATGTTTGGGTTGTTCGACGTGTATGCTTAAGGTCTCGACTTTATAGTTTTTCGTATGATGATAACCGAGAAATTTGGCATAATTCCCTTTATCGACGACCTTCTTTTGAAATAAGCGTTGAAAATCTCGCGTAACTCCATCCGCATCGCCACTCAAACGAATGGCACTTTGCTCAAATAAAGGTACGAGGGCATCGCTACCCGTAAATTTCAGGCGAACAGTATGAAACGGTGTTTT
>JAHDEO010000069.1 GCA_020628725.1 Saprospiraceae bacterium | reverse complement strand
AAAAGCCCATACAAAGTCTTCAAGGACAACAACACCGTAATCCCAATCACCACGCCCGCCAAAATGTTGACCAATAAAGTATTCGTATATTTTCCGAGTAATTTTTTTGAATTGGAAATGTATAACAAATACACCGCGATAAACGGCAGTAAAAGTGCATTCGTAATTTGAGCAAATTTAATAATCAACACAGGCTTCAAACCCGTCATTGCCACTACCACGCCAATGCCCAAAATCAACATCCAGACTGCACGAAATTTGGCGTCTTTTTCATCTTTTTTCCAAGCAAATAAACCTTGTGCCGCATAAGCCGCCGCCATTGGCGCGGTCAATGTCGAACTCAAACCTGCTGCAAGTAAACCCAAGCCCATCGCCCATTTTGCCGTAGCCCCGAAAAGTGGTTCGAGTTGCGTAGCGAGGTCTTTGGCAGAGGTGACAGCTTCTACATTGCCTTGCGAGGCGGCTGCCGTAATGATAATCAACATCGAAATCAAACCACCCAAAATAATCGCCACCGTATTTTCGATACGAATGTCGCGGATGGAAGCGTTTTCATCCCATTTTTTAGAAATCGTAGAGGCGTGGAGAAACAAATTATACGGTACGACCGTCGTACCAATCAAACCCATAATCAGCAGAAAATTTTCATTAATTCCCTGCGGAACAAAGCCGCTAAAAATCGCCCCGAAGTCAGGACGCACAATCACTGCCGTCAACAAAAAACAAATACTCATCAAAATTACCAAAGCAATCAATACGCGCTCCACGAGTTTGTATTTTCCGAAAAAAAGCAGCAAAAAACTAATGCCGCCCAACACCAAAGGCAAGATTTTCCACTCACCCACCATCAAATGCAAACCCAAGACACCACCCGCAATATTGCCTGCTTCGTAAGCTGCATTACCAATCAAAATCGCCCCAATCACCAAGAAAAATACCAAGACCCGCGATACGCCCGCCGAAAATTGGCTGTCAATCGCTTCGCCCAATCCCTTGCGCGTCACAAAGCCCAATCGTGCCGACATTTCCTGCAAAATCAAGGTCGCAAATATCGAAAATAGCATTGCCCACAGGAGCGTGTAACCTGTTTGCACACCTGCCATAGTACAGGTAGTTAGTGTTCCGGGACCAATAAATGCCGCAGCGACCAACGTACTCGGACCAAAGTATTTTCTCATAGATTTTTGATTGAATGAATATTAATACCATTTTAAACAACCAATGTCGTATAAAAGCGAACATCTTTTGTCGATTTTCTTCGTTGAAAATACTCGCCGTAGCATAGGCTATGCCTGCGTTTTTCGCCTCGACTATCCACAAAACCCGCCCACTTTTATTTACGACATTGATTATTTAAAATGGTATAAGGGAACACGAGATACCATCAGACATGGACCCAAAACCCGAATGTCTTTTTAAATTTATTCTGGAATGACGGTTGATTTCATTTTTGTTGGATTTTGTTTTGTCAGAAAATCTTCTTCATAAATACAAAAACCGTCATTCCATATTGAATTACAGAATGACGGTTTTTCTATTTTGTACCACTAAATCGCATTAAGCATTATACATTAACAGTCTCCGCATAGCCCGGCACCACAATCGGAATATGTGTCTCTCCCTTCAAAATCTGACGTGAAATGACCATACGCTGAATCTCGGAAGTCCCTTCGTAAATCTGCGTAATCTTCGCATCGCGCATCAATCTTTCGACATGATATTCTTTCACAAAACCATAACCGCCGTGTACTTGTACGGCTTCTACGGTGTGTTTCATCGCTACTTCCGACGCAAAGACCTTTGCCATCGCTGCGGCTGAAGTGTAGTCCATGCCTTGGTCTTTGAGCCATGCCGCACGATAGACGAGCATACGCGCCGCTTCGATGTCGGTAGCCATATCTGCCAACTTAAATGCAATGGCTTGATGCTTGGAAATCGGCTTGCCGAATGCCTTGCGCTCTTGCGAGTAGGCGAGTGCGAGTTCGTATGCGCCTGCGGCGATGCCGAGTGCCTGTGCCGCGATACCGATACGTCCGCCATTGAGTGTTTTCATCGCAAAATTGAACCCGAAACCATCGTCGCCGATGCGGTTTTCCTTTGGCACTTTCACGTCATTATACATGATAGAGTGCGTATCGGACGAGCGAATACCGAGTTTATCTTCCTTCGCACCAACATCCACGCCATCCCAATCTGCTTCTACTATCAAGACGTTGATACCTTTGTGACCTTTCTCCGCATCCGTCTGTGCGATGACGAGGTGTAGGCTGGATGTACCGCCGTTGGTAATCCAGTTTTTTGTACCATTTAATAGATAGTGGTCGCCCATGTCAACTGCTGTGGTGCGTTGGCTAGTGGCATCACTTCCTGCTTCCGGTTCGGAGAGACAGAACGCGCCAATCCATTCGCCCGTAGCGAGCTTGGGCAGGTACTTGGCTTTTTGTGTTTCGTTGCCGTATTCCTCCAATCCCCAACAGACTAATGAGTTGTTGACAGACATCGCCACCGAGCAGGAATTATCAATTTTAGATATTTCCTCCATCGCCAATACATACGACAGCGTATCCATACCGCCACCGCCGTATTGCGGATCGACCATCATGCCCATAAAGCCGAGTTCGGACATTTGGCGAATTTCATCTTTTGGATAGGTCATATGGGTGTCGCGCTCGATGACACCTTCTTTTAGTACATTTTGAGCTAAGTCTCTGGCAGCTTCTTTTACTGCGAGTTGCTCTTCATTTAATTCAAAAACCATGTTTAGTCGATAGTCCGTAGTCCGTAGTCCGTAGGTGGACGCGAGGCTGACGGTGTTTTAGTCGATAGTCCGTAGTCCATAGGTGAACGCGAGGCTATCTTTGCTTGTTAATTGATTTTCTTAGGGCTTGTGTCATTTTTATGATGATTGTCAATTCGTTATACAATTCTTTAAATTGTGTTTCATTGACAAGTCCTCTTCTTTTTCCAATATGCAAACACGTAACAACTTCTATGGCTGAACGCACAGCATAACCCAGAAATTTTGCAAATTCAGGATTGCTCTGACCTGTTGAGCCTTCGGCAATGTTTAGTGCAATGGAATCCGCAGCCCGTTTTATTTGAGAGGTCAAAATAAATTTTTCTTCACTTGGGAAATCCCTTGTTAATTCATGGATTGTATAGGTGAAATCAATTGAACGTTGCCATACTTTAAGGTCTTCAAATTTCATTGGTATATTTTTTTAGTTGATAGTGCGTGGTCCATAGACAACCTTGGATTATCTTATTCGTTTCTTATCACTGTAAATTAAGCTCTATCTGCCTCGCGTCCACCTATGGACTACGGACTATCGACCACCGACCAATCACACTTTGCCAAAATCAATCTCTGTATTATCTCCGATATTCAAACTTTGACTTAGACCTCGTATCGCCGCATCACTTCCTACGACAGAATGATGCAACACTACTTCCTCAATCCGCGCATAACTCCCGATAATTGACTCGCGTACTATCGAATAATCAATCCGTGCATTTTCTCCAATCGTCACATTGGGACCAATAATTGAATTGCTGATTCGGCAGCCTTTACCAATATTAACGGGATGAATGATGATTGTGTTTTCGTAACGAGGAATTTCTTGAGGCGCAAAACCGCCGCGTTTGAGGAGCATGGCGTTGGTTTCGAGGAGAATGTCTTTTTGTCCGCAATCAAACCAGTTTTTGACCGTACATGGTTTGAATGCTACGCCTTGCTCTATCATGCGCATGATGGCGTCGGTGAGTTGATATTCGTCAAGGGTTTTGATGTTGTTTTCAACAATGTAGTCCAATGCTGCGAGTAGTTCGGGCACTTCCTTGCATTTATACAAACCCACCAATGCAAGATTGGATTTTGGAATGCGTGGCTTCTCGACTACATGGCGTACCATACCGTGTTCGTTGAGTTCGGCTACGCCGAAATTGCGTGGGTCTTCCACTTTTTTAACCCCCAAACATGAAGCATCTTCATCAACGATAGACTGGAAATCCGCATCAAATATCGTATCGCCCAAAACAATAAATATCTCCGAGGCATCCTGCAATTGCTCTTTTGCCGTCCACACGGCATGTCCTAAGCCTTGTCGAGCATTTTGATACACATATTGTCGGCGAATATCAGGGTGTTTGCTATCTACGTAATCCCGAATCTTTTCGCCCAAATGCCCTATCACAAACACAAAATCCTCTACCCCCGCCATCCTTAAATCATCAATGATGTAGGAGATAATCGGCTTGCCTGCTACCGGAATCAACGGCTTCGGCTGTGTATATGTGTGTGGTCGTAGGTGCGTCCCCGCGCCCGCTACCGGAATTACGGCTCTCATGTTTTTTTTATTGACGAGTTGACGGGTTAACGAGTTGATGAGTTGACGGGTTGTTGAGTTGTTGAGTTGATGGACTGATGAACTGTAGAATTGTAGAATAAAAAATTGCAAAGCAAATTTTCGGTTCAACAACTCGTCAGTTCATCAATTCATCAACTCGTCAGCCCATCAACTCGTCAACTCGTCAATTCATCAACTCGTCAACCTGAATTTTTAGCTCGCAAAGTTACCGATTTTTATTCAAACGTGGAGCGATTTAGAAAATCGCTTCGAGCAAGAGACGATTTACAATGCCGTCATTCGTCGGCACAAGAATCGTTTTACGTTTATCGCAATTGAATATGCGTTCGCACCATATTCTGCTGGGCTCTGGCGATGAGTTTGCCTGATTCATTGGTGACGGTACATTCAAGATTGATGATGGTGCGTCCTTTGCGAATGACTTTTGCGCAGACATCCAATACATCACCTTCCCGCGCTGCCGAAAGAAAATCTACAGTGAGATTGATAGACGTGAAATGAAATTCATTGTGTAGGCTGAAGCAAGTCATCCCAATGACTTCGTCGCACATGAGTGATACCATGCCGCCGTGTATGGTGCCGACCGGATTAGTCATTTCTTTTCTAACAGTGAATCTTACAGTGACTTCACCTTCTTTGGCTTCCTGTACTGTTCCCGCTAGCCAATTGCCTACGGCTGATGGTCCATCTTCGGTTACTTTTCCGATTCGTGCGGCAAATATTTCTACGATTGGATTGCTCATTTTTTGTGTGCTGATGTGCTGACGTATTGACGTGCTGACGTGTTGTTGTATTAATGTGTTGTGGTGGGATTGTTTTTTTTTGCAAAATTATGGAAAAATGATTGTTTTTTATTTTTCGATAAAAAATTCATTTACAAGTAAGTAAAAAATATTTTAATCCTAATTTGTAAAAAATCATAAAACTGTTCCTGTGATTATTTTTCGGAATCCTTGACCTTGTAATCAAATTCCGAATCACAAATTCCAAATTCCAAAAGAAAACATACACGTTGTCCCTGATTGAATTGGAATTTGGTGCTTGTGATTTGGAATTTGAAATATATACGTAGCTACTTTTTTATAACTTTTAAATGATGTAAACGATGAGAATGAAAGATAGTTTAGTTTTCTTGCTGTGTTTTTTCTTGAGTTTTGTGGCGCGTAGTCAAATTGAAAATCCTCAATATGGCGATGTACAAAATTGGGTATTGACACTCAACGAGGACAGAATCGAAAAAATCAAGCCTTATAATTACGACCCCGAAAGACCTTACAGTTATGCCACTTTTGGCAGAGTGAGCAATGAACAGGCTATGCTGCGTCTGCGAGAAGGTGAAGACTTTCTGCACATGCGCATGATAGTGAATGCGGCAGACTCGCAAGATGCTGAGTTTCGTTTTGGTGTAGGTGGTGTAGATGCAGATGGTAATTATGAGATTGCGAAATTTTACAATGTCAATAATAATCGAATGTACTACACATTTTCGGGTTTTGTAGAATTGAATGCAGAGACTGACGTGATTGACTTTTATTATGATGACGATGCGAAGGAATATCAAATGTTTCACAATGATATGCCTATTATTTGCGGGGAGTTGAATATTTCAGGAATTAAACAGATATTTGTAACAGCAGAGAACGGAGACAATATTGATAGACAAGTCTACGTTTCTTTGGAGCCGGAAATTGATTTGCTGCTTCCATGCGACCCCGAATGTATGGAAGTAGAAGAATTAACCAACCACAACGACAATACTGCACAGTCATTTGACACATACCCCAATCCGGCAAACCAGCACGTAACAATAGGTTTTGAATCATTACTGGATGAGCATATCCACATTAATTTGGTGGATGCCGCAGGGAAAATTGCGTACCGTCATTCGCAAGAAATTCGTGCGGGGCATCCTGCTGCTATTCGTGTGCCTACGGCGCATTTGCAGTCGGGAATTTATTATGTGCATCTTCAATCTCAACAAAAATTTGAACCTCGAAAGATTACCATTTTTAGATAATAATTTTGAATGAATGAATTTTGAATTTTGAATGATATCAACGCTCAAAAATCGAATTTAAATTGAAAACTTTCATTCATTCTAATCAATAATAACACATAACCAGCAGATTAAACAATTCAAAATTAATTCATTCAAAATTCAAAATTAATTTAAAAAAATACTAAATCATGAAAAATTTAAAAATCATCGCGCTTTTCGTTTTTATCACTAACTTTATTTACGCACAAGAAACAATCACAGTACAAGGAGAAGAGGCTGGACAAGTAGCCGGAGGGAATACTTCTGCTTTTGGATACCAAGCCGGACAAAATGCTTCCGGTGTGAGCAATACTTTCGTAGGAGCTTTGGCAGGGAAAGATGCCGGTACTGCCGGGTTCAATACTGTCATAGGCTTTGAAGCATTGATGACCAATTGGTCAGGACAAAACAACGTAGTCATCGGACATAAAGCCGCAAGAGCTAATGGTGAAGGAGGTGACAATGTATTTGTAGGAGCTTATGCAGGGAGCAAAAACGGGCAAGGCTATGACAATGTATATTTAGGTGCCGGAGCAGGTGCAAATTCAGGCGGAACAGGTAATATTTTTATTGGTAGATCGGCAGGTAATCAACTCACAGGTGGTTCGGGCAATATCTTCATCGGTCATCAAGCAGGTAGCCAACTTACAGGTAATTCTAACGGCAAATTGTATATAGAAAATTCAACCGATACGGAAAATCCACTGATTTATGGCGATTTTACACTTGGCTTAGTAGGTATCAAAACCAGCTATATTCCTAACGGCTATCAACTTGCCGTAGAGGGGAATATCATCGCGGAAGAAATACAGGTCATGGAGCGCATACATTGGCCCGACTATGTATTCGAGGAAGAATATGAATTGATGTCATTGCCTGAACTCGAAGAGGAAATTGAAACACTCGGTCATTTACCCGGTGTCCCTTCTGCCGAAGAAGTGGAAGAAAATGGTCATGCACTCGGTCAGATGGACGCGATTCTATTGGAAAAGGTAGAGGAACTTACGCTCTACCTCATTGAAATGAATAAACAACTAAGCACTCAACAAGAAGAAATTGAAAACCTAAAAACAGAAAACAAGACCTTAAAAACAGAAATTAGCACATTGAAAAAATGATTTTTAAGATACCAGAAGTCAGACCATTTTATTGTCAGAAGTCAGATGTTGAATTCGATTTATCTGACTTCTGACAGCAAAGCGGTCTGACCTCTAACATCTTTTTAACACACACATTAATTATGAAAAACTCAAAATCTGCACTCGCCATATTGATATTGCTCATCAGCAGCACGATGGTTTACAGTCAAAATTATAGCCGATTGGTACGCGAAAAAGGCTTGGTCATGCAACGCGTACACACACCCGGACAAACACCCAGTATCGGGGTGATGGATTTTCACGGAGGAAGTTCTGATTTTATTTATGCAAGAGCTACTGCCGAATCAGACTCTCTCAATCCGAATAATATGGTCTTGATGGATAATGGTTTGTTGGCAATTGGTCAGAATGATGATTGCGAAGCCTTGACTATACCCGACTTTGGAGAGTATAATGTCAAACTTTATGTCGATGGAGATATTGCCGTCACTTCGGGTAATGCGACAAATATCATTGCCTCCGATGAACGATTAAAACAAAATATCGAGCCTTTGACAAATAGTTTGGACATCATTCGTCAGAGTAATTTTGTTCAATTTCAATACAATAGTTTATCGGGAATGCGTACGGACAAAACGTATTACGGCGTCGTTGCACAAGAAATGCAGCAAGTATTGCCAAGTACGGTGATGACAAGTGCCAAGAAGTTTCGTGCAAGCGACAAAGAGGCTTCGGAGTTTTTGATGTTTAACCCAAATGACCTGATTTATTCCGGTTTGAATGCCATCAAAGAACTCGACCAAGAAAATCAAACGCTCAAAAATCAAGTCAACGAATTGCAAGAAAAAGTCGATGAATTAGAAGAAAAAGCCCTCGAACAAGACCTACTTCAAGAGCGTGTAAATCATTTGGAGGATTTACTAACGCAGTTATTAAATCAACAAAATTCACCGACACAAACAGCAAGAAAATCATTCGCCACAGGCGCATCGCTCTCGCAAAACGCGCCCAATCCACTACACGAATCGACGAATATTGAATACGCTTTGCCGGAAAAATATACTTCGGCAGCACTCATCATTCAGGATTTGAACGGACGGCAAGTGGCACAATTTGATTTGAATGAATCGGTAGGGAAAATCACTTTTCGACCTCAATCATATGGTCTCGGTTCGGGCACTTATGTCTATTCGTTGATGGTGGACGGGCAGGTGACGGATACGAAGAAGATGGTGTTTTTTGAATAAAAATGTGTAAAAATGTAGAGACGCGATTATTGATTTTGAATAATTATTCGTTCCATCTGCGCAGGGTTAAAACCCTACGCTTCTGTGATGTACACGTTAGTTTCGCAAAAGCGGTGGGTTTTAACCCATCGCAAATCAATGGAACGTTTATTTTATAAAAATCAATAATCGCGTCTCTACATTTTTACACATTTCTCCCACACCAAAATAAAACACATTCCAGATCAGCCTTATTCAGATTTTTGGCTTGTTTGATTTCGGTTAATTTGTGTTGGAGATTGGCGATGCAAGCCTCCTTTTCTTGTTTGTCGGCACAGCGAATCAACTTCCTAAAACCTGCAAGAATGATTTGTCGATATTCGTTCAGTTCGCCTTTCTTTGTCAGTACTTTTCGGGTGGATTCTATTCGATTGTCCAAGTTAACATCCTCGTAATCATAATATATCGGCAGTTGAATAATTCGTGCATTATGCACAAATCGCTGTCCTCTCGGCACATTTTCAAAATTCAAAATTTTACTCAACCAATAAAATGCGGGTTTCAATTCCCCTCCTAACCAATAAGCCACCATGATATTGGAACAATACGCCAATTGTCTTCTTTTGGGTATCATCGCGCATAATTCATCCCAATTATTTTCCACTGATTCGGCGACTTCTATGGCATCTTCAAATTGTTTTTTATTCAGATAATAAATCAACATTTTGAAGTGAATCGTATTGAAGATACCCATGTCTTTTTCCGAAGCAGCTCTTTTCAGGGTTTCGATAACGGCTAAATAATATTCGTAATTATCCGCATAATCTGCGACGACCAAATATCTACACAAGTGGACTTTATGTTCCTTACTAATTTCAATTTTATCGTCGGGGTAAGTTTTAATCAGACGCTTGGCTGCGGTATGTGCTGCGTCCCATTCACCGAGATAACTGTAGTAAGCACTTTGTGTATAATAAAAGTCGCGTTTGGCTTTGGTAGAAAGTTGTTCGGGCTGAACATCTTGCAGTAAGTTGACGACGGTTTGTTCAAATTTTTCCCGGTTTTCCGGTTTTTCGATTTTAGGGTCTTTCAGAATGATGAGTTGAGTACGAATCGCTGCACTTTCCATTTTCAATTCATCATCGTGCATTGCCTGTGCAGATTCGCGCGATTTCAAAACTTCAATCACCTTATCATCATGCTTTTTGGTGTCTTGCAAAATCTGTGTTTTGCGTTCCCACGGAAATAAATCGACCAGCACCGAAAGGCGCTCATCTTTTTCGGCTTTTTGGCGGATTGTTTTCAGCAGACTTTCATATTCGCGTATGAGTGTTTTGTCTTTCGTCGCTTTTTGATACAAAATAGGCAATAAATTCATCTGCAAACGCAATGCGGATTCCGTCGTGCGTTGGGCATGATACACGCTGAGGCTTTCCATGATTTTATCCTTCAATTGCGTTTTTTTTCGCGCTAATTGATTGATAAATTTTTCGCCTGCAAAATGCTCTATAATTGCTGCCTCATCGTACTCCTCGCAATCATCCATAAATTCAAATAACAACAAATAATCCGGCTTTTCCCTCACCGAATTGAGGCGGGAATATTTACCGAAATAGGCTTTCTCAGCAGGCGTCATGGACTTGATGAGGGCGAATAGTTTGTCTTGTGTCATTTCATGGCTTTTTTACAATCCACGACGTTTTTATTTTTTCTTGTGGTATTTCTTGATGAATTTTAATAGCGTCTTGTCGTTATATTTTTCTGTTAAAATATTTATTTTTTTGTTTGATGCATCTTCTTGAAGTAGAATGGCTTGATAACCTCTTATCATACTCTCTGTGGCTCTGTAATCTGATTGGACTGCATTAAATTTTTTACCTTTATTTTCTATCAAATAAGCGCATTTTCCAAGATAATAGTAAGCGTTCATCAAAGCTTGATATTTATATGCGGCGTCTAGCATTGTCCACTCTAACATATAGTTTGTAACATCTATTTCAACCTTTCCGCCTAAGTGTGGGTTATTTGATGTCCATATACTGACAAATTGACTTACAGGTCCCAACTCCTGAGCAAAAGGATTTTGTTCTACAAAATTCACATTAGATAACATGATAGGCTCAAACATTATAAATTCGTCGGGATTAATGGCTTCAATCGAACTTTTAAACCGTATCGTTTCATCTTCCGCAACTTCACAATCATACTCAAAATACACGTTTTCTTTATTCTCTATAAAATCCAGCTTCAATAATTTCCCATTATCATAAGTCTTTTTTCCGATGATTTCCCCCTTTAAATTATACATCAACCATAAGCCATGTCGCAAACTATTGACATATTCTCCCGTCTTATGCAATGCTCCATCAGGATTGTAATATAACCACTTCCCTATCCACATACCATTTTCAATCATCCCTTGCATCTTCAATTGTCCATTTGGATACCACATTCTGTATTCTCCGTGATATTCTCCATCCTCTTTTATTTCTATTGCTTTGACAGAGCTTTCATTTGAGTAGTAAATTGTATCTACTGTTTGTCCGTACAATAAATGTACACTCATTAGCAGCAGAATTAATAGTACTTGTTTCATCTTTATTGATTTGTTTATTAGAAAAGTCCGTCCCTTCAAAGTTATCCATCAACAACACAAATATAATTGATAGCCTTTATTTCTACAAATCCACCACCATCGTCCGCACCGTAGTCAAGCTATCCACATGTGTCCAAGCAAAGATAATCTGCTCATCATTTTTCTCAATAATCGGAAAACCACTTTTTCGCGCGGTATCTGTTTGGGTGATGATGAATGATGATTTTGTTTCGCCTTTCGCTGTGATTTGACGGGCATTTATGGTCGTTTGGTTGGGCGTTTCTTCTATCCAAGTGACGAGTATTTCTTGTGAATTGAGCCACAAAACATCCACACGTCCAAGCGGACTACCCTCGTCCACGCGAATGGCTTCACCGAATGTTCGCCCACCATTTTCCGAAAAAACAACAAACACACGCGGCTCATTATTTGCCATCGTAAACCACGCGACTGCGACTTGATTACCAAACGCATTTATCGCCGGACCATTGACCGGACAACCTGCAATTTTCCAGTTATCAGCATATACAGTTTGTGGCTGCAGCCAACCGTCATCGGTTTTTCGGACGATGGAAATATCGCGCACTTCTTCGGGCGAACGGTCACGATAAACGACTACAACTCCGTTGTCTGTCAGTGCAGCATCGGTTTGACAGCAATCACAAACGCGATGGTCAAGTTCCGTTTCGTCATACAAATTGCCTTGCGGGTCAAAAGTCGCAGTGCGTAGTGTCATGTCACCACCGCCATGCCCGTGCTCATGTGTATCATGGTCATCGCCTTTGGTATATCTGCCGTCGAGCCAAGTCGCAAACATTCTATCTGCGGAAAGCGGCAACATCGTCACGAAGCCATGTTCGGCAACAATACTATCGCGGTGAGGAATGAAAGACGCCTGCCAAGTCGCGCCGCCATCTTGCGATTGTGCAATGCGGACATCGTAGTCATAAGTTCCCTCAGCACTTTTTTGTAGCCAATGCGCTGCCAATGATTTCCCATTATTTTCATAAGCTGCCAAAGAAGGAAAATCTGCCCAATTGACAAACCAATTGGTGCCGGAAGCGATCGTTTTGGGAGTTGTCCATTCGTTATTTTTTAATGTCGAAAATTGGAGGGCAACAGTGTTGTCGTTGAGATGCTCAATCCATGAAAGATAGGTTTTTCCCGTTTCGGAAACGAATAAATTGGGTTCGCCTGCGTGTGTACATGGGACGGGAATTTCGCGGAGTTGCGTTGCGTCAAGTACCAATTCAGTTTCTTGATTGGTACAGGAATAAAAAATTAAAATGAGGGCAATAGCATAAATGAGTTTCATGAACGGACAATTTTATTTCATCGTTACTTACCTACATAAATCGGCTCCCCAATCCGTATGTCCTCTCCCTTCCCAACATCTGAAACTTTGTTTTAAAGAGCGTACTGTCCATGTTGTTTTGTTTTCTTGAAGCTCCATCACATATTTTATGTCTCTGACTGAATCATCCAGTAAATTGGCGTGAATCAAAGTAACCTTGACAATCCCGCTATCAAGTGTTTGCTCTGAAATAGTGATCTTTTCATTTCCTTCTCCGGTACTCGCTTCGCGTGGATAAAATAATTGCATCACTTCCATGGCGGTTAATTTTTCATTTTGTTGAGCTAATTTCTTATTAAATTCCGAAGAATCCATGTCAATGAATTCTTGAGATGTATGGGTTTCTTCATCTCTTGAATTGTCATTTTGTGGATTTTTTGTGGATGAACCACAGGAAAATAAAAGAATGGAGAATGCAATTGAAATTACTGTTTTCATAAAAATGGTTTTAAATCTGTGTAACAAAAGGTCAAAACTCAAAGGGACTGACCCGATTCCGTGTATACGGAATTTTCAGGAAGTCGAGCGTACCCGGTTTTACACGTAAGAAAAACGCAAAAGTACGACGTTCGGGTTGCCAACTAAGCCCACTTTCCCAACAATGCAAATCGCGATAAATAGAAAGGTCGGGATAGGTCATTTGTTTGCGGACAAAATCGTAGCCGATACTGCCGACATCTGCCCGCCATTTATCGGTCAGGTTGAGGGTAGTGCGGCTAAGTCCGATGTTGTTTCGGGTGACAACAAGAGAATCCTGTCCATTCACAAATTGCTTGGCAATATTAAACGAGTAAGTAAAACTCAATGAGCTAATCACCTGCTTGGAAGAGGGGCGTCGTTCTCCTTTTTCATCTTTATTTTTGCCAAATGCATTACTAATATCTTGCGGATTCAAACGGGTAGTTAGCGTCAAATTTGCATTGGTAAATCGCATCAAACGTTGGTTCGTTTTCCAGTAATAAGTGTTCATGCGCCTACCCCTCTCATCAAGTGCGTAAGGGTCGAAACTCGCGCCGAAATTCGCATTTATTACCTTAAAAAACTTCGTATTGCCACTCATACGAATATTGCTCATATTGAATGAATCCGCCGCAATATTATAAGAACTATTGATGGACAATTGATTGATGAGCATGACTTTTTTGAAGCGTTGAGTCGTGTCTTTCCTGCTGAAAAATTTCCCTTCTAATTGATTGGTAATACCATAGGAAAGCGACGCCTGACGAGTACGCGAGGGCGCACCGCCAAATACGCCATCCTCAAAACGCGAATAAATCTCTTTGTCATAAATATCCCGATTATCTACCTGAATACTGTCATAATACCCCCAGAATGGTCGGAGATAATCGGGTGAAAAATTCATCGAAATATTTGGCGTGACGGTATGTCGAATTGCCTGTCCTTGCTTACCAAGCGGCAACATCCCGTACAGTCGTGTATTGACACTTACACCGCCTGAGATTTCTCGCAACGAAGCAAATCCATATCGAAAAGTCGTGTCAACTTGTCCGTAGATTACTTCTTCTCTATCGCTAATTATAAGGGTATCGCCGCTCAAAGGGTCGATTTGAATATTACCATCGTCATCCAAGTCATACTCGATAATTTGATTGCGAATGGTGGTCGAATCAAAATTAAATTCTTTGGTTTTCAAATACCATTCTTCAGAATAATTGATGGTCGGGTTGACATTGATGTATTTAAAAATGCGGAAATTCATCCCCACACGCGGGTCGTGTTTCATGCCGAGATTGGCTTCATCAAGCGGGTCTTTTTGAAATATCAAAGTATCATTTGTCTGTGCAATTCCTTTTAAGTTAGTATTGTATGAAAAGGTAATTTTCTCGTACCAACGTTCTTTTCCGACCTTATTTTTTCTTTCAAAGGGGTTAATTTGAGTCATGTTAAATGTCACTTCGGGGAAATTGACGGTCATCTCGCGAGTCGTTGTATTTTGGCTGTGCGAAAATCCGGCAGAGAGCGTGTATGGCTTTCCGGGAAATTTCTTACGTACCGAAACACCGGAGCGTAGCGTAGTATTGAGTACACTCTGTGCATCATTGAAATTTCTGGAAAAATACGTTCCCGTAGCGACATTGACGCTTGCCTGAAACGTGCGTGTAGGATGTGCGGAAGCATCTTGATTATGCGTCCATTGGACATTAAAATCGCGCTGTGGTTTGGGTTCTATTTCGGGAATATCTTGTCGCAGATGTGAGTAACCGATGGCAAAACTTCCGGTGTATTTATAACGTTTTTTATAATTGGTGCGCGTATTGAGTCGCCAGGTGCCGCGTGTATAAATATCACCTGTTAATTGCACATCCCAATAGTCGTTTATGGCTTTGTAATAACCGATATTTCGCAGACCAAAACCAAGTTTTGGGTCAAATTCGTAATTGCGTGGGAAAATCAAGCCACTGCGCCGCCCTTTTTTCAGAGGAAAAAAACCAAAAGGCAAGACCAAAGGCGTCGGGATATTTTCAATTTCAAGATTAGACGCTCCTACAACGATCACTTTGTCAGGAATAATTTTCGCTTTGCGACTGCGTACTCCAAAGTGTGGTTCGGGATGATCGCAAGTAGTATAAATTGTTCCTTGAGCGTATACAACGTCGTCTTCGTCGGCGTGTTTTTGGCTACGCATGTCAAATTTGACATTATCCGAAAGCAAATAACCGTCTCCTTCTTCGATACGAACTTGATAGACTTTTCCGCGCTGTGTACGAAAGTTATATTTGATACTATCGGAGCTAAATGTTTGGTCGCCATCTGCAAATTCCGCCTTCTTTCCACCCAAACTTGACGCAGTAACAATATCATTTGCCATATCAAAAATGATATAATCTGCTTTGAGGCTCATCGACTCATACTCCACCGATGCACCGCCATAGAGATGAATTTGTTGCCCTGCCAAATCATAAATCATCGAATCTGCGGCACTATAATTGACCGGAACATCCAGAGAATCACTTGAATATCTTATCTTTGCAGTACTCGTTGTAGATTTGGATTCGGGGGGAAGGCTATCTATCACAGGTGCAAGGGTATCCGATACCACAAGTGACACACTATCCTGCGACACTACTGTTTTTTCTTTTTTGCCCAAAGAAATACCGCTATCCTGCGCTTTTCCTGCAACGAAAAAACACATTAAAACGACCAATAAGATGAAACTTGTACGGTATTTGTGCATGGTTAATGTTCAATTTTGAATGAGTGAATTTTGAATGAGTGAATCATTTTTGATTTTTGATTAGGGGTACGAAAAATTACAGCATCTACAATTGCTTAGTATCAGAAATTAAATAAATGTTCTTTCTTCGCGTCGCTATTTTTTCTTTAGACGAGCCAAATTTGACGCGAATACTCACTGTATTTAAGGAGAATTTGGTGAAGTATAAAGGAAAAAGAGCAAGTCGAGAAAGTATATTTATTTTGTTCCTGATACTTAATTCATTCATTCAAAATTCAACATTCAAAATTAAAAAAGAAAATCACACTTTGATATTTAACGTATAATTAAGCTGCAATGTACGGTTTTCCGAGAACTTTAACATTCGGCGAGGTAGGGCTTTGAGGATTTTTAACCTCAACTACTACGTAGTAAATTCCAAAAAACAAATCCCAAATTCCAATGAAATACCTCAAAATTGGAATTTGGAATTTGTTTTTTGGGATTTTTCAAGTTGTTTGCAACTTGAATGATTGAACTTGAAACGGAAAACACCCGCATAAATATAAACGACATGTTGAAGAGAATTACTTATTTATTGACCTTGTTGGGTCTTCTGCTACATCTGAATGTCAATGCTCAGGAAGATGATGGCAATATCCAATTCAAATCTATTGATACGGGCGAGTATAATGGCTCGGTCTTGCTGCCGCGTCCTGTAAAAAAAGTAATCATCGATCCCGGACACGGCGGAAGAGATGAGGGGGCGCAGGGAAGTCATTCGCAGGAGAAAGCGATTAACCTTGCGATTGCACAGAAATTGGGCGAAAAAATAAAGATGGGATTTTCGGACATCACCGTAGTACACACCCGCAGGTCTGATATTACAGTGAGTTTACCCGAACGGGCACAAATTGCGAATGTGCAGCGAGGTGATTTGTTGATTTCGATACATTGTAATGCCTTGAGCGAGGGAAAAGTCTACGGTACGGAAATTTATGTGGTCGGTAATTTTGAAGATGGTCAGGCTTCCAGTGCTTTTAAGCGAGAAAATAAACTTGATTCGCCCGATGATTTGAACAGGTTACAAAATTATGGTGATGCTTTTCAAGGTTACAGCCTCGAATTTGCTGCGAAGATAGACCGCGAACTTCGCAATTACGCCGGACGTAAAAGTCTCGGTATTAAGCGTGAACCATTTATCGTATTACGTGCGAGCAATATGCCGGGGGTTTTGATTGAAACGGGTTTTTTGACCAATAGTGAAGAAGAAAATTATTTGTTGTCGGATAGTGGGCAAGAGCGAATTGCAGAGGCGATTTATCGCGCATTTGTGGATTATAAAGCAGAAAATGATGCAGTTACGATGTCATTTGTGCCTAATCGTCCTGCGAGAGTGGTGACGCCGCCGCCTGCACCGCCTGCTGTTGTGACCACGCCACCAAAGGTAATAACTCAGCCCGTCATTAAAGAAACTCCCGTAACAATTGCTCCACCAAAAGTGAAAGAAACCCCAGTAAGAGTAATCACACCGCCTGTGGTTAAAGAAGCTCCTGCTAAGGTTATTGCACCGCCAAAAGTTGAGACAAAACCAAAAGAAGTCACCCCACCGCCTGTGGTCGAAGCTCCCTCTCGTGTGTTGACGCCCTCAACAGAAACGCCACCAAAAGTGGCTTCAATTTCTGCGCTCGATTCGAGAAATGCATCTACCGAAAAACCGACATCTGTCGCAACTGCAACTTCTACTCCGGTAACGACTCGCAGCACTGCGACCTATTCTTCTTCTACCTTCAAGCGAGGAACGAGCCGTGTTGATTTGCCAAAAGCTGAAATTACGGACGCCATGCTGGAGGATTTGCTTGAAGATGCCAAGTACAACGCCGAAGCAGATTACACGCCACAATTCAGAAAGGAGTATAAGGTGCAATTGCTCATTTTATCTGACCAACTGGACAAAAATACATCGCCATGGAATGAAGTTTATCACTTAGACATTGAACCTTATGGCGGTAAATTCAGCTATCTCGCTGCGGGTTATTGGGATTATGAGTCCGCTGAAAAAGGTCAAAATTATTGGCGTACAAATGGTTTTCCTGATGCCACTATCGTGACGTATAAAAACGGGCAGAGGCAATAGGAAAGTACAAGCGTAAGTTCAAATTCAAGTTCAAGTTTCATGATTTGGCTTTGCCAAATCTTCTAATTTGAACTTGCGCTTGTAATTTGAATTTCACAAAATCTCTCCTACCAAATAAGTCTTCGCCGTACCGCCAATTTCGACTCTATCGCCTAGATATTCGCAGTAAATCGTACCGCCGCGTTTGGAGATTTGTCTGCCGATGAGCGTTTTTTTCTCTAATCGCGCCGACCAGTATGGGGTAAGTGTCGTGTGTGCCGAGCCTGTTACCGGATCTTCATCAACTCCTGCTTGCGGACCGAAAAAACGCGAGACAAAGTCGCAAGTATCTCCCGGCGCAGTGCAGATGACGCCCCTCGCTTTTACCTTCGCCATCATTCTGAAATCAGGAGTAAGGTCAATGATTTGTTGTTCGTTTTCAAAAACCAACATATAATCTGTCTTACCTTTGTAGCATTCCAATGGGATACGGTTGAGGCTTTCCAGCAAGTCGTTGGGCGACGGCACGGGAGCGATTTCATCCGAGGGGAAATTCATGATATATCGCTCGCCCTCGCGTCTGACCGGTAATTTTCCGCTGCGTGGTGAATACAAATTTATTTCGTTTCCTTCAAATTGTAAATACTCTACAAGTGCGTGGGCTGATGCGAGGGTAGCGTGTCCGCATAGGTCCACTTCTACCGTTGGCGTAAACCAGCGTATCTCGTAGCCGTCATTTTTCGGCACTAAAAAAGATGTTTCAGAAAGGTTATTTTCGGCAGCGATTTGTTGCATCAATTCATCGGAAATCCATGCATCCAATGGGCAAACTGCCGCAGGATTTCCTGTAAATAGTTTGTCCGCAAAAGCATCTATTTGAAATATTTTCATTTGCCTAATTTTGAATTTTGCTAATTGTAACAGATTGCGTTGGTCATTAAATTTGTATTTCAGATTGAGCGTTTTCCACCCCCTACACCCCTCCCGAATCGAGTACGGGACAGGCTGCCAGCGGGGGACATACATACACAGTGGCTTTTCGCGCAGCGAAAATCTCCCCCTTTGGAGGGGGCAGGGAGGAGGAAAACACGTTACCAACGCAAAACGTTATAAAAAGGAATTTCGAATTAAAATCATTTATGATTCCCTTTTCCAATTTTGAATTTCAATAAAATTTCCATCTGGGTCTTGTGCATATACAAACGTAATCTCTCCTACTCCTTCGATTTTCCTTTTTGTGATGCGACCATATTGTTTGCCTCCTTGCGCTTCAATTTTCTGTACAATTTCCTCCACACTGTCCACTTCAAATGCGATATGACCAAACCCTTCGCGGTTTGGAGTATGCTCCCCCATCAAATCCATTTCAGCATATTGATAAATTTCTAAGGTAGGACCCTCCTCGCCATATCCCGGCAATTGCAAATGAACGCCTTCTAATGAAGCGTTTTTCACGCCCGTTCCTTGTTCCAGCCATTTTCCTGACTGCTTCCTTTGCGGTGGTTTGATTTTACAATCAAAGACTTCGATATAAAACTTGGATAATTTCTTCCAATCCTTGGTGATTATGTTTGTGTGTACATACTTCATTGAAAATTTAGATTTAACTCATATCAAATATATATAGCATTTTCTATTTTTCCTTGTAAATTGTGATAGTATATCATTCTAAATGAAGAATCCAATGCAAGCAATCAAAATATTACAAATCGGAATGGGTCCCCTCGGTATCAAAATCGCGAAAATGATTCACGAGCGCAAAGGAGTGAAGACCGTCGCCGCAGTGGATATCAATCCCGACCTAAGCGGAAAAGACTTAGGGCTTTTACATGGAAAAGAACCGTCCGACGTAACCATCAGCGATGATCTGGCAAAAGAAGTGGCGCGTACGCAACCCGATATTGCGATGCTGACCACCGTCTCGGACATGCAAAGAATCACGCCACAAATTGAGGCGATTCTTGACTTGGGATTGTCTGTTATTTCTACTTGTGAAGAATTGAGCCATCCCTGGGAGGAAGCAGTGGAGGAAGCACG
>JAHDEO010000621.1 GCA_020628725.1 Saprospiraceae bacterium | reverse complement strand
TATGCTAACAAATAATATCAGCTTTTGGCTCAATTTATTTTTTCTATTTTACTTATCAAGATAACGATAAGGCTTTAGTCGAGTACTCAATGCAATTATACGACCGACTAGTTGAGGGCTTAAATTACGAAGGCCGTCATCATTGTAATCATCTTTCAATTCCCTATCAATAGCATCCATCACATTACTAAAGAGAAATACCAAAGAACTTCTTCGCTCTGCTTCTTGGAGATAAGTCTGTTGGTCAAGACGTTCATTTTGTTTCGATAAAAGTCTATTTTGCTGATACAATAAAGTAATCGGAATCAACGCCAAAACCAACCCAATCACACCCAAGCGCGTAAAGCGATACACCAAATGCCCGATAAAATTAGCGGTAGTTTCGTTTTTGGGTTTCGGCAAATCATTCAGAAAATTTTCGGCGGCTTGAATCAAATCACTGCCAATGACAAACTCTTGTCCAAGTCTCCGCAGCCAATCCCTACCGAGATACAGCCGCACCAGCAGCACGACCAAAGCAACGCCACCCAAGACCTGCAAGGTCAGCCCGACGTATTTCGGAAAGTGTTGTATCAACCAACGCGCACCCAACACGATAAGTATGATGCAGGTGAGTAATCCAATAAATTTGAGGAATCTATCCATTTTGGGTAAATTGTACAGGCGACTTTCAATCGCCATGTGAGATAATAATGGACATGGCGATTGAAATCGCCTGTACGTGTGTTTCGGGCTTGCGCTCGTCGGCAGTTGCTTGTCCCACAACTGGATTCGGGAAAACAGCCGGTACGAGGTTTTGTGTAAATTTAAGAATAATTTCTCATCCGCGCTCTTCTAACCACTGATTATACCCTCCTTCCAAGTTAAAAATCCGCGCATTGTCAAAACCGCCATTCCGCATGAGTGTACATGCACGTATGCTGCGCCGCCCGGAGCGACAATAGACAAAAATCAAGTGTTCGGCAGGCAAGGTGAGTGCTTCTATTTTATCCCAAAAAAACTCATCGAAATAGCTGATGTTTATCGCGTCGGGAATATGACCGGCAGCAAATTCCTGCTCCGTCCGCACATCAATGATGACGGGATGTGTAGCTGTTTTTATTTGTGTTGAAAAATCCACAGGTGCGAGATTATTCAATTGCGCTTTGAGCAACCTCCAACGTGGTGTTTTGCATGATTTGTCTTGCATGATTTTAAATTCGCATAACGGTGTTTCTATCGCGTTCCTTTTGTAAATAGCTGAGGAACACAAAATAAATAAATTTGCCATCTTGACTGAGAGCGTTTGTTCTCAGTTTGGGCTTTGCAACTCGCATAAATGTTGATATTTTCAGAGTTTCAAAGTGCAAAATGAGGGCAAAATATCCTGTCAAGATGGTAAAGTTATTTTTTCGCGTTCGCAGCACCGTGACGGTGGTGTATCAGATGTAACACTACTGGTTATTTGTTACGAGTTCCCTAACTGTATGATGCTATCTTTCATGTGATTCGATTGTAAAGTTTCAAATAATAATATACATTTTATTTGTAATTTTCCAATCTCCATTTAATTTTTGCAAAGAAAGTACGTCGATAAAGGTCGTATCACCTACCTTCATATTGATGGTAACTATGCCCATTTTACTTTCTACAACATCGACGTTTAATATCTCTAATGAGCAATTTTGAATCGTTTCCGGCGATAATTTATCTCGTGCCGCCCATTTAGGAATAATATCTCTAAAGTATTGGTTTTGATACCTTTCCTTTCGGTCTTCACTTGTAAAAGGAACTTTCATTGTTCCATTTTCCACATCAAACGCTGCGCTTAATTTGGCAGCATCGCGCTCAATATAACCATAGAAGTAGTTTTCAACAGTATTGGTAATTAATTGTTTATTATGATATTCCATAGTATTTATTTTAAAATCTTTACACACAATATCCTTCCACAATAAATACCCTTTTCGATTCATATGAAGGCTATCTGAAATAAAAATATTTGGATTGGGACGACCATCGGCACCAAGCATTTCCTCCCAAACATCAATATAGAAAAGCCGGGGGTTTTTATCACAATAATTCGCCAATAAAGTATTGAATTGAATGTACTGCTCCTTATATTTCCAACGAGATGCACTGGGTTTCGCACCAATAAAATGAATGGTCATATCGGGATTCGATTTGAGTAATGTATAGACAACTTGTTCGGTGGTTTTCATGATAGCTTTGGGCGATTTTTCGGCTGCAATGTCATTATCGCCTTCGTAAATAAACACTTTATCCGGTTGAAACCTCAAAACAGTCTGCTCTATAAAAAACAGTAAATCAGACATATGCGAGCCCCCGAAACCTGTATTGACCACCGGAACGCCACTACAATCTTTTTCTATCCCGTCCCACATGCGAATACTGGAACTTCCAGTAAACACCGTCAAGCCCTCACCTTCGGGAATAGGCAGTTTTGCGATTTTTTTGATTTCTCCATCAAATCGGTGAGGATCCGGCGAATTGGTATTAATCACAGGGGTTTGTGTTGAGTCTGCTTCTTTTTTGGATTGTTGTCGGCAACTCCAAAATACAGTTGACAGAACAATACATGTTATTAAGATTCTCATTTTTAGCTCGTTTTATTTATTAACGTTACACAGTAAGGTACTCGCAGTCATACGCGTAATAGGCTCGCGTCCACCTATCGACTATCGACCACCGACTATGGACTATTTCCCCCACTCTTCCCAACTAATCTCGCGTCCCGGATAAGCTACTTTTCCAAAGCACCATTCCTTAGCAATCCACTGTTTGACCGATTCAAATAAATGTTCATCTAAGCCGTTTTCAACTTCACTTTGTCTGACCCATAAGATTATCTTGGCTTCATAATCAGGATGCACAGAGGGATAAATATACATGCATCCCAGACAACAGCTTTCATCCAAATTCATAACGGTATAGGCAAAAGACGAGCGCATTTGAAACTCCTTTTGATGCCAACCCAAGTCGATTAGGTTTTGTTCAAAAGTGAGACCTTGGGGCCATCGTTGAGCGGGACCGAAAGGTTTAGTTTTAAGTAGATGTTCTGCGCTGGACATTACCGCGTCGTAGTCTTTCACCACATCAGAAATTTTCAACATTCGTAGGCGGAGACGAGGTGTTTCGAGTTGTTGGGGGATTTTGAAATCTTTTGGTGTGAATGGTGTTTTTCTCATGTGTAAATCTTTTTCTCTTCTAATTTATCTGTTGCAATACAAAAATACGT
>JAHDEO010000620.1 GCA_020628725.1 Saprospiraceae bacterium | reverse complement strand
ATATACTCCACAGTCCGTTATATACTATTGAAAAATACGGCGGCGGCAGTGCGCGTTGTATGTTAGCGGAGGTTTTTCTTCCGAAAAAAAGTAAATAGATATGAGATAAGAGAATCGAGACGAGAGAGGTTAGAATTAAAATTCTCTCGTCTCTTGTCTCACCTCTCTCGTCTAAAATTGAACTTGCGCTTGAATTTAAAATTATGTCCAAATATCAAAAAATCATCATCCACTCCTTTAGGGATGAAAAGACGATAAATTTTGCTTTTTTACGCCGTTATTTTTTCTTTAGACGAACCAAATTTGACGCGAATAACGAGTTATTTAAGGAGAATTTGGTGAAGTATAAAGGAAAAAGAACAAGTCAAAAAGCAAAATTTATCGTCTTTTCATCCCTACTATTTGCATTAATGTTTATCCTGTGCGGCTGTCCACCCGCACCGGACGATACCCCACCTCCTCCGCCTCCCCCACCACCCGTTGACCCGTCGGTGGATAGAGGCGTCATGCCCGAAATCGAATTCCAAATCAACAACACCGCATTCACGGGCGATGACTATATTGATGGTGTTATCCCGTGCCGTTTGCGGGTCGTCAATCAATTGGATTTCGTCACGGATGTACAGGTGAGTATCGAAAATATTGATAACGGACTCGGCGGTGTACCCTTGCTTTTTTCCTACACCACGACCTCCTCTCAATCGGGTTTTATCACCCTGCTCATACCTGCGAATGGCGATTGGGCAGACATTTACATTCGTCCGAGTAGTAATATCATACAAAGCCAACGCGATAAAGATGTTATCGTACAAATGACCCTGCGCCGCACCAACCCCGCAGGCGGACCGCGTGCCGGTACCATTCTCGGAAGAAAGGCGATGATGATAACCGATTCACCGCCCAATTTTGCCCCTGCGAATATCGAATTACAAATCAACAACAACGCAAGTTCTGCTGACGATTACCTCACATGGGCACCCACGCCCTGTCGCATCCGACAGGTAGATGGCAACGCACCAATCACCGTCAATCTCCGCAATTTCGCAAGTGCAGAGGGACGTGTATTGTTTGCGCGAGGCGGCACGCTCACACCTCACGTCAACACCGCGACCGACCCTACGCTCACCAATATCACCCTTCCTGCAAATGGCGATTGGGTCGAATTCTACATGGCAGGACAATTCGGCAGACCAAGCATAGATGACAAAGATGCCATCATAGAAATTACGAATACAAATGGTCAGTTACTCGGACGCGAAGCCCTCATGGTACGCATCCGCAAAGACGCCAACAACCTCGAACCCGACGAGCGCGACCGCTTCCTCGACGCCCTGATTACCCTCAATCAGACCTTCGACATGTACGAAGTATTCAACGAAATACATAGCTTGGGCATCCGCGAGGCGCACTTCGGACCGGCGTTTGGTCCCTGGCATCGGGCGTTTGTGTTGGACTTGGAGCGTCAATTGCAAAACATCGATCCTGCCGTCACCATTCCTTACTGGAAGTTCGATGAGGCTGCGCCGAATGTATTCAGCCCCGACTTTATGGGCGGATTTTCCAATACGGGCGTACCCTCTTTTTCCGCAGGTAATCCACTGGCAATGTGGCGAATAGAAAATATGTCGGGCATCATCCGTGACCCCATTTTTACGCCCAATGAAGTTCCTGACATCATCAGCGAATTGGCGACCATCACTATCAGTAATCAATACGATGCCTTCAATTCGGGACTCGAATCCGGTCCGCATAATCGCGCTCACGGACTCGCCGCCGGACCTACAGGCTGGATAGGCACGATTCCGACAGCAGTGCGCGACCCGCTATTTTTCCTACTCCACACCAATGTCGATAGACTCTGGGCAAGGTGGCAATGGGCAAACAACCGCTTCGATCCCAATTCCGTCTCCGCTTTCTCCCCGCAAGGCGAATTTCCGACAGGTACATTCGCCGAGTTCCACATCGGACATTACCTCAACGACACCGCCTGGCCCTGGAACGAAGTCATCGGAGATGGCAGTGCCGACCCCAGCCAACGCCCTGCCGCTGCCCCCGGCGGTATGCTCGAACCCGTTTACGGCTTCGAAGATTCGCCACCGCTTTCCCCTCAAATTCGTGATTTGATTGATTATCTGAGCATTCGCAGCAAAAATACCGTCAATCCGGGCATGGGCTTTGCGTATGATGATACACCGTTTTAATGATTCGTAACACGGACATTCCTGTCCGTATCACATGATGCACGGACAGGAATGTCCGTGTTACGTTAAAATATTTATCCGTGAAAAAAATAATAAAAATATATGTTTTGTTGGCTTTCTGTTTAATAGGGAATTTGACATTTGCCCAGCGAGGCGCACCGGAAACCTATATCGCTCAATTGGAAGCCTATAAAAAGTCGGCAGAAGCGGGTTTAGCTACCTTTTTTGACCGTTCAAAACCTACGGGCGAACGTATTTTAGCCGTTGAGCGCATTGACCAATTTAAGGATAAAGAACAGGCAAAACGCGCTCTCGCTATCGTCATGGACCCCACCGAACCGGATAGATTACGAGCAGCAGCAATATTCAAAGTGCGCCATATGATTCATCACATGGAAGAGCCGCGCACGAAAATATTACGACAAATAGAGCAGCCATACACGCCGCCACATTTCCGTGAAGCAGCAATTGATGTGATGCAAATGTACCTCTTCAAAACCTCCACACCGGAAGAGCAGCGACAAATAGTGCTGGATGTTTTTCGGAAAGTAGCCTTCAAGGATGTCAAGCCCGAATTTCGAGAGCGTGCGATGTACACCCTCATCAATTACGGGGACGCTGAGGCACGACGCATACTTGGCTACGGCTTGCGCGACCCGTCGGAAGCCGTCATTGCACCGGATAAGGCAATTACCTTATTGTCAGGCGTGATAAATGATTCGGATTATTATTACGACTTGATTTTCAATGTATTAAAAAACCCACCGAGCTATGAAGCGCAGTTGGCAGCAATGCGTGCATTGGGGAATTACGTACCCGCACAAGGAGCTATCGCAAAAGTTTTACAAGATAGAGCAGCCGGAACGGAGCTAAGAATTGCTGCACTCGCTCACCTCAATGCGACGATGGATGAGGAGTTTTTAGGTGTGATACAAAAGGTAATTACCGACGAAAAAGCCCCCGAAGAATTAAGAATCCGCTGCCTGCAGTCACAATATTACCGCGAAGTCAAGCGACAAAGAGATGACCCAAAAATCGAAGCTGCACCCAGTC
>JAHDEO010000068.1 GCA_020628725.1 Saprospiraceae bacterium | reverse complement strand
TGGCTGGATTTGCTTCAGCTGTTGGCTTGGCATTAGGGGGTATGATACATGCGATTATTGCATCAATCGGACTAGGTGCTTTAATCATAAAAATGCCTGTTGTATTTCAGGGAATACAAATTTTAGGTGCATTTTACTTGTTTTATTTGGGAGTTAAGACAATCTTAGAGAAATCAATTACATCTGAAGATTTGGTAGTCGAAAAGATAGATAAGAAATCCTTGAATTTGATATTTAAACAAGGCGTAATCGTCGAATTATTAAACCCTAAAACGATACTATTCTTTTTGGCATTCCTCCCTCAGTTTATTAATTCAGATACAGAGTACTTAAAGTTACACATGTTCATATTAGGAATAATCGTTCCTTTAACAGCAATTCCTTTTGATGTGATAGCAACTGTTTCCGGTAGGTATCTGGCTGATAAAATAGCAGGTAGTAAAAACATGCAAAATACGATAAAGTATATATCAGGTGCTATTTTAATTATATTATCATTAATAACAATTTTATCAGTAGCATAAAAAAACACCACGGCTTGTAGCGTCAGAACAAATCATGCACCCGAAAATTTGAATATTTTTAGGAAAATTGCCTTACAAAGAATTAGTAGTAAGGACAACTCCAAAATTAGTATCAAGAAGCGGCGGTTTAGGGCATCTATGAATACGGATTACTTAGAGAAAATTTTAACCTTATAAAGTTCATGCGTTTGCCCTTAAAAAAGATTATCTTTTCCAGTAAAATTCAATAAAAAACCATATCTTTGCACTCCTTTTTCAGTGTTGTAGTATTGAAGTGTCGTGGTGTCGTAGTTTTTATTTTATGTAAATGAAGAACTACAACACCAAAACACAACGACACCACAACACTAATAAACTTTATTTTTTTAACATTTTAAACCAATTCTATCTCGATGGAAGATAATAATTTGGAAGAAACTTTGGAACAGTCGAAAGAGACCGTGAATGAAGTTACAGAAGCCGCTAAAGAAACAGTTGAAAATGCGGCAGAAACTGTCGCAGAGACGGTTGAAAAACCCGCAGAAGCAGCCGCTGAGACAGTAGAAAAAGCTGCTGCGACAGTAGAAAAGCAAGGAGAAGCAGTTGTTGTTTCTAAGAAAATTGAAGAAGAAACGGCTGATTATAAGCCTGAACTTGTAGAAATTGACTTGGGTGACGACCAACATGCTGCTACTGCACACGATGATTTTGATTGGGACAAAGGTGCTAAAGATGAACTCAATTACACATCAGAAGAGTACCAAGAGCAGTTGAAAGAGTATGAGGAAGAACTCAATTTCATCAACGAAAATGAAATCGTTACAGGTAAGGTTTCTTACATCAATGAGCAAGCGGGCGTTGCACTGCTTGACTTGAATTACAAATCTGACGGTATGGTGCCTTTGTCAGACCTTCGTGGTGCGGAGGCTGAAATCGGCGCACCTATAGAAGTGTACATCGAGTCGCGCGAAGATGCAAAAGGTCAATTGGTCATCTCTCGTCGTAAAGCGAAGCTATTACGTACATGGGAGTCTATTGTTCGTTCTTTGGAAGAAGGTACGACGATAGAAGGTGTCATCGTAAGCAAGACGAAAGGTGGTTTGATTGTAGACGTGGGAGGTTTGGAAACTTTCTTACCCGGTTCGCAAATCGACATCAAGCCTGTTACCGACTACGATGCATACGTAGGTAAAAAGATGGAATTCAAAGTCGTCAAAGTTAACGAGACGATTAAGAACGCCGTTGTTTCGCACAAAGCACTCATCGAAAGTGATTTGGAAGAGCAACGTCAGAAAATCATCGCAGACCTCGAAAAAGGTCAGGTACTCGAAGGTACAGTCAAAAACATTACCGACTTCGGTGCATTCCTCGACTTGGGTGGTGTTGATGGTCTATTGTACATCACGGATATTTCTTGGGGACGCATCACGCATCCGAAAGAAGTACTCAAAATCAACGACAAAATCAACGTTGTTGTACTTGATTTTGATGACAATAAAAAACGTATTTCTCTCGGTCTCAAGCAATTGCAACCACATCCATGGGATGTATTGGCTGAAGAAATCGGCGAAGGTTCTACCGTTACAGGTAAAATCGTCAATATTGAAGACTACGGTGCATTCCTTGAAATCCAGCCGGGTGTTGAGGGCTTGATTCACGTATCAGAAGTATCTTGGAGCAGCCAAATGGTCAATGCAAAAGATTTCTTCAAAGTGGGCGAGACACATTCTGCGAAAGTGGTTACTATCGACCGCGACGACAGAAAGATGTCACTCAGTCTCAAGCAATTGACTAACGATCCGTGGACGGAAATCGAAGCGAAATTCCCTATCGGAAGTCGCCACACAGGTTTGGTCAAAAACTTGACGCCATATGGTGTATTCATCGAATTGTCGGAAGGTATCGGTGGTATGATTCACATTTCGGACCTATCATGGACGAAACGTTACTCACACCCAAGCGAGTACGTGAAGAAAGGTCAGGAATTGGACGTGACTATCGAAGAAATTGACATAGACAGCCGCAAGTTGTCACTCGGACACAAACAACTCGAAGAGAATCCATGGGATACTTTCGAGACGGTTTTCCCGGTCGGTTCGTTCCACGAAGTTACGGTCTTGCGTGTTGATGATAGAGGCGCGATTGTTCAGTTGCCATACGGTTTGGAAGCTTTCGCACCTAAGAAACATATGAGAAAAGAAGACAATACAAATGCACAGGCAGAGGAAGTACTCTATGTGAAAGTATTGGAATTCAACCGCGACGACAAGCGTATCCTTGTATCGCACACACGTTACCTTGACGACCAACGCAGAGAAGGTGAAGAGCAAGTCAAAGAAGAGAAAAGAAAAGAAAGAGCAGAAGTACGCGATACTATCAAAAAGCAAAATTCTCAGGTAGAGCGCGAAACACTTGGCGACTTGGATGTATTCTCAGCGTTGAAAGAGCAGATGAAAGACGAAGACGGAGAAAAGTAATTAGTTTCCTGTTTATCAGTTAATTAGTTATTTCTTTTACTTCGTAAGAGTATATTTTTAAGCAAAAGCCTTCGGCAAAATGTCGGAGGCTTTTGTCGTATATGAGACGTTATTACGTTTGTTGTTGGGGACTTTTGTCGTATGAGAGACGTTATGGATTTGTTCTTAGAATAAGACGAAACTTATTAAGAGATTGCAACGTTTTTATCACAAATAAATATTTTCATCTAACAAAGTCAAGCACAGAATTATGTCAACATCACGTACAAGTTTTAAAGAACTCATCAGCTCAGACAAACCCGTTCTGGTCGATTTCTTTGCAGAATGGTGTGGTCCGTGTAAAATGATGGCACCCTTTCTCACTCAAGTTAAGGAAGAAGTCGGCGACAAGGCTACGATTATCAAGATTGATATAGATAAAAATCTCGCACTCGCCGAGCAATTCAAAATAATGGGTGTACCCACTATCATGCTATTTAAGAATGGAGAAATGCTTTATTCAAAGCCGGGTGTACATTCAGCAGTACAAATGAAAGGATTGATTGAAGCGCATATTTAATCTGACAATGAGCGAATTTTGAATGACTGAATGAGTGAATATTTTTAAACATGCTCTTAGCGTGTGATTCGATTTATTTTTTATGAAAAAAACGCTAACACACATAAAATATTCACTCATTCAAAATTCACTCATTCACTCATTGGTATTTCATCATTGCAAAACCTCACCAAAGCCAATGAATCTCCGTGAAAAACATTGAAGTCTACATTTCCTTCAATACCGTCCAAGCGTCCACGATTCCCGTATTGCCAGAATGTCCATTTTCGTTTTCCCTTCAAAGCAGGTGATTTGCGTTTATTATAGCGGGCTATCCATAGTGGATATTCATCAAAATATCCGTGTAAATGATCGTGGTAAAAATCCTGATTGGTATAAATTATAGGACGAATGCCATAGGCTTTCTCTACTGTGGTGAGCCAGATTTGCACACCTTCTCGCAGCTTTTCGGGCGAAGCTCCATCTACTACTTCCACATCTAATGCAGGTGGCAAATCCCCCTTCTTTAACTTGACAAAATTGGTGTAATTCTCTGCTTGCTTACGTGCATTAATTGTTGGACGAAAAAAATGATATGCCCCGCGTCGTACCTCTTGCTGCCCCAGTGCTTTCCAATTTTCCGTGAAACGCTTGTCTTTCATTTCCTGCCCTTCACTCGCCTTAATGTACACAAAATCAATATCTTGCGACATGACCATTTCCCAATCAATTTCCTTTTGATAATGTGATACATCAATACCGTGTATCTCGTAGCCTTCCATTCGTTCTGTTGGAGTACGACAGGCGGACGCGAATCCCAAGCACCAAATAACAAATAACAAATTCCCAATGGACACACTTCGTCTAACATTTTCAAAATGTCCGACGAGTAGCTTCAACTTCCTGCCTCGATAGCTATCGTGGATAAATCTCATCTTACGTACAACAAAATTTTGGATTTTGGATTTTGGAATTTCCTATGCCACTTCGTTTCTATCAAACAGTGGTCTGAACAAGCGTATATAAGTTCGTTTCGTCAGGTCAAGTTCTTTATAAACTTTATAACCATCTTCCACCTCATCACGGTCTGCAATCACAATATGCCGACGAATAGATACCGCCACGCGGTCTTTCTCTGCGCCCATGCCCTTGAATGTCCATTCCTCTACATTCAAATCGGGTACATCAATCGCCTCCCGTTCAATAAAAGACATCAAAACCATATTATGTGAATCATCCGAACCTATACCACCAAAAAGCTGAATTACACAACCGGGAGTCAAATCATCCACATCAATTTGTTCAAATTTTTCCGAAAAATGCAACTCCCCCGCTCTGATATAATGCTTATTGCTCTCGCGTATATCGGGCGTATATCCCGCATGATAGGTGCAATCGTGCATAAAAACATTACATTTCCAGATATTCGGTCCCCAATTCACTTGGTATTCGCGCTGCCCGTTAATCATCTCACTACGGCTTTCACTGGTGCCGACTATATCATCATTTGGACTGTAAAACACTATCGAAGTAGTCGCATATTTCTCCCCAATAATGCCCGCCCCACGATACCGCGCTGCATCCAACATCGCCCGATTGGGGCGTGAAGGCAATTCCATATACGCTGCCACTGCTGCATCCAAGTCATTCGTATGCCGACAATATTCCGCGAAACACAATTCATCCACCGAAGGAATATACACCGTATCGCCAACCCGATAAATCTCTCCTGTATTAAACTCTCGCAAACTCGTACTATGCATTCCATGATGGTCTGCCACCTTTTCAAAACTAATCGCATTTGTACCATCCATCGCATCCGCTTCCTCAATCGTATATACAACACCGAATGCCAAACCCACTGCATCCGTATCTTCTGCCCGATAAGGAAATTTCGTCATTCCTGTCGGCAAATCGGGATCTTCCGTAATTGG
Source organism: Saprospiraceae bacterium (assembly GCA_020628725.1). Classification (GTDB taxonomy): domain Bacteria; phylum Bacteroidota; class Bacteroidia; order Chitinophagales; family Saprospiraceae; genus JAHDEO01. The sequence goes on along the minus strand of JAHDEO010000068.1, from coordinate 14,732 downwards.
TGGTTCCGGATCCGGTTCTGGTTCCGGATCAGTTGGTCCGCTCAACCATCCAAATAGCAATTGAAACAGCTTTTTTAAAAATTCCAACATGATTTGTCATTTTTGATTTTTTGATTTTTGATTTTTGATTGGAATTTTGCAAAGCAAAATTATACTAAATTTTAGTCAAAAATAGTGGCTTTTTAATTATTTAAAATAAACAAATTTTCAAAAAAATAATTATTAACTAAATACACACAATAAAATAATTTAAATTAAACAAAAACAAACTATCTTATAATATTCTCACAACACAAAAATCAATCAAAAATCAAAAATCAAAAATCCTTCAATTTTCAATCGCAAATTACAAAAAACTATCAAAGTTTAGTATTTTCACGGGAATAACGTGCTGATGTGTGAATGTACTGACGTGCTGACGTTTGTGTAGTTTACATTTAGTTCAAAAAGAATAATACATCAGTACGCCAATACGTCAGCACATCAGCACACGAGCACATCAGCACGCATGCGAATAGTTTTTATGGGTACGCCCGATTTTGCCGTACCTTCCTTAGATATATTGGTGAAGAATGGATATGATGTCGTAGCAGTCATCACGGCTACAGATAAGATGGGTGGACGTGGCGGCAAGAAGCTCTTGCAATCTGCCGTCAAGAAATATGCGGTGGCAAATGATATTCCCGTTCTCCAACCTAAAAATTTAAAAAACCCTGATTTTATAGAAGAATTACGCAGCTACAAAGCTGATTTACAGATCGTTGTTGCTTTTCGGATGTTACCCGTTGTAGTGTGGGATATGCCGCCGATTGGGACGTTTAATTTACATGGTTCACTATTGCCAAAATATCGTGGGGCAGCACCAATTCACTGGGCGGTGATGAGTGGAGAAAAGGAGACGGGAGTCACCACATTTTTCCTCAAACACGAAATTGATACAGGCAATATTTTATTTAGTGATAAAACGCCTATCGGCGAACACGAAACCACAGGCGATGTACACGACCGCCTCATGCACATAGGCGCGGAGACGGTTTTAAAAACAGTAAAAGCCATAGAATCCGGTGATTACGAGCCCCAAATTCAAGATGAAAGTCTCGTTTCACACGCACCCAAATTGCACGACCACACTTGCGAAATTGATTTTGATTATCCGACAGAAAAGGTCTATAACTTCATTCGCGGACTCAGCCCCTACCCTGTTGCATGGACAACTTTAGACGATAAAAAATTAAAAATCTACCAATGTCGTCCCGAATACCAAGGACATGAAATCGAACCGGGTGAATTCATTCATGATAAAAAAACACTTAAAATTGCAACTCGTGATGGCTTTATTCATTTGCATGAATTACAATTGGCAGGTAGAAAGCGGATGAAAGTAGCGGATTTTTTGAATGGGTATAAGTTTTGAGGACGGCTTCAAGGGCAAAGAAGAATCCCGACTATTTTTAGATAGTCGTTTTTTTATATGATTATTTTAACTAATTATTTTTGACATGATATTTCGTGACATTTCTTTTGTTATAGTCTGGAGGAATTTCATTATTATTATAAAAATGATTGAATACTATCTTCGCATCGTCTAAGCTAAGATTTTCATGTGCTAAAACCCATATCGGACCTACTTTACACTTAATTATATGCCAGACTTTACTCATTTCTTTTCTTCCAAGTGTATAGTGTCTAAAAGATTTGTCATGATTATATACCCTGACTTCTATAGTTAAATTATGAATATCTCCGGCACATTGCATGTAATCATATTCAGACTCTAATATGACATAAGAATTTGTTGTGGAATTTAGTTGTTCTAAAGCATCATCTATTGACGACGCCGAAGTTAAATTAAGTATTTTTTCTCCATCACTTTGATCAAATCTTAATCTCATTAATGTCTTATTCCTAATGATATGTGAGCTATTAAATCTTTATTTTTAAGTTTTGAGAAGGCGCGTATTATTGTTTACAACGTCTTTCTTTCTCTTTTAAACCTTGAATATATTTTACACTTGGAAAAACGCAATCATCATATACAAATATACTCTTACGTGACTTCTGTTCAATAATCAAGAATCTACGCATAATGCCACCGGCAGTTGCCACATCATATAAAATAATGGTTTTGTTATTTGCTCTTCCAACTTCTATAATTTTTTGATTAGGTCGTCTTTTGTCTTTGATACAAGATTGATTATACACATCACCTTCATTAGCAAAGACATATTTAACATTTTTATTTTTCGCATTAATAGCTCTCAAATGTTTTTTATTAATAATTTCCTTTTTGTTAAATGTTTGGTAATTCTCAAATAAAATTGACTTTAAAATGTTGCTTATCATTAATATACTTTACACTAATTGTGTTACATCCCAGTACCATACAAGATGATAATGTAAATACTAAACAATAGCTTTTTTTCATTTGAAACTACATTTTTAGGTGTTGTTCGTTAAATTGACACCTCCCGACAAATATACACAATATTCCAATCCAAATTATTCCCCAAAAAACCTTAATTTAGCCCTCCAAATACAAAATCCATCTATTCATACATCGCAATTAGAGGTCAAAAACACATTAAAGTGTCTCGCTTTCTAAACGGATATAAATTTTAAGTGTTGTATTTGTCACAATATCCAAAATACTGCAACACTAAACCACTACAGCACCACAACACAATTATGACTATGAAAAATTTGCTCTACTTATTAATGTTGTCAATGACTACGCTTGTATTCTTTGCGTGTCAATCCGAACAGACAACAACACAACACATCGAAGACGAATTATTTGAGGAAGAAGAAGGCGATAAGCAAACGCGTATCGACGAGGCATTCAAGCGTGATTTTGAGATGACCAAAGATCCTGCGCTTGGTTATCCGCCTGTTGAACGCTTATTGGAAGTGAAGCGCGTGATTGAGGAAAAAGAAGCCGAACTCAAATTAAAATCAAACGCAGCAGGCATACACGACGCACGCTGGCGCGAGCGCGGACCCTACGATGTAGGCGGACGTACCCGCACGATTTTGATAGATAAAAATGACCCGACTAACAAAACGATATTCACGGCAGGTATCACAGGTGGTTTGTGGCGCACACGCGACATCACGGCTACTGAGCCTTACTGGGAAAATCTCGGTGATTTCCTTGAAAATATGAATATCAGCAGCATCGCGCAAGACCCAAGCAATCCTGATATACTTTACTTTTCTACAGGAGAAGGCTATACTGCAGGCGGCGGTTCCGGCGGTAGAGGACTTGGTGTTTGGAAGTCAGTAGATGGCGGTGATACATGGCAGCATCTTCCTGCCACTGCAAATGCGACCTTCTATTATTCGCAAAGAACGCTGGTGCATCCCAATGGTGATGTCTATGTAGCCACTCGCACAGGAGGTGTACGCCGTAGTCAAGATGGTGGCGAAACATGGCAAGGTGTGATGACTGCCCGCCCTGATGTTTCTGACCTTCAACTTGGACCAAACAACGATATTTATTGTGCTACAGGCTTCACTTCAGGTAATGCTCGCGTCTACAAAACACCTATGGGATCGAACGTCGGCGACGTAGGTACATGGGAGCAAATTACCAGCCCAACTGTAGGTTTTCCGAATGGTTTTTCAAGAGTTGAGATAGGGCTTTCGCAATCCGATCCGGGTACACTTTACGCACTCGTCGCGATTGGTGGTGATGCAGAAGCTGTTTATAAAACCACAACTGATGGAGATTTCTGGTTTGAGAAGCCCATTCCCACACTAAGTCCGGGCAGTGATATACCATTCACACGAGGACAAGGTTGGTACGACCTCTGTATAGCAGTTGACCCCAACGACCCTGAGCGTGTTATCGTAGGTGGAATTAATCAACACATGTCCACCAATGGCGGTAGCACATGGTCTTCCGCGTTGAGTCCAAATATGCACGTTGACCAGCATTTCATTTTGTATGAAGAGGGGAATAGTAATGTCATTTATTTTGGAAATGATGGTGGTATTTATCGCACGACAAACGGCGCAGCTCCACCCGAAAGCATCCAAATCAGACATAGAAATAGTGGCTATAATGTAACGCAATTCTACGCTTGCGCTATGCATCCCGGTCAATATTCGGATTACTTCCTCGCCGGTTCGCAGGATAATAACAGCATTCAATTTGACAGCTACGAAATTGACCGAACGCGCGCTGTACTTGGTGGTGATGGTATGTATTGCCACATTGACCAAAATGACCCGCAATTTCAATTAGCATCTTCTCAGTTTGGAAATTATGCCCTCTCCAATGACGGCGGACAAAGCTTCAGCGCAGGTGGTGTATCTGCCAATGGCGCCTTTGTTGCTATTTCTCAATATGATAGTGATGCAAAAATATTGTATGTATCAACCACAGGTGGCGGACAATTTTATCGTTGGGATATTAGTCAGACTAGTGGTCAAGTGGTGAATATTACAAGCACCTCCAGTAATGCACAACACATTGCCGTCTCTCCAAATGTTGATAATCGCATCTACTGGGGTACGGGTGGTTCGGCTTACGTCATCATTGACGATGCTCATCAAGGAAATTCTGTTTCGGGCGAATTTGTTACGCTTCAAGCCGGAGGCTCTATTTCTTGTATCGAAATTGAACGCGGTAATGAAGACCACGTACTCGTCACTCAATCGAATTATGGTGTAGAGAGCATTTTGGAAACAAAAGACGGCGGACAAACATGGGAAAGTGTAGAAGGTGACCTTCCTGACATGCCTGTGCGTTGGGTAGTTTTCAATCCTGACAACTCTGAGCAAGCCTTTATCGCTACCGAAGCAGGTGTTTGGGCAACTGAAAAACTGGACGGCGACAACACCGTTTGGATGCCACAAACGAATGGTTTGCCAAATGTACGTTGCGATATGTTGCAAGTCAGACAAAGCGACAAATTCATCGCCGTAGGTACGCACGGACGCGGACTCTGGACAACAGACGGTTTAGCTGAACCTGTAGTACGTATGAATATTCCGCAAATTGGCTATGAAGATGAAGCGGTTAAATTTGTAGACTATTCTGTAAATCCAAGTAGTTGGTTGTGGGAGTTTGGCGATGGCGCAACTGCTAACGTCCGCGACCCCGAACACACCTACAACAGCTTTGGTACTTACGATGTCAATCTCACCATCGAAGGCAATCAATCCGAAAGTGGAACCATTAAAATTTTGCCTGAAAAAGAAACCGCATCCGTTACAGGTGCGAGCAATTTTACAGGAGATTTTGAGGATGCCGCCAATACAGATTTTGGTGCATTTAATGTTTCAGGAACTGCATTTGAACGCGGTAATTCCGTCATGCCAAATAAGAGTGGTACACACAGCGGACAAAATGCTTGGGTTATTGGTTTGGATGAGCCATTCTACGAAAATAATACCGAAGCCATGCTCTACACGCCTAAGTACAATATGACCGAAGCGGGTATCTACGAATTCAGTTTTTGGGCACGATATGATATTCAGCAAGGTTTTGACGGCTTTCGTGTAGAATATTCGATTGATGGCGGAAGCAGTTGGAATGTACTAGGCGAACGCGGCGATAATTGGTACAATTTCGATAATACGAATAGCGGTGGGGCGACTGTTTTTCCATCTGGTAGCCAATATTTTACAGGACGTACTTCGGGTAATAATTTCAAGCGATTCAAAACCAATATCACGGACTTAGCAGGTAATGAAGTTGCGTTCAGATTTGTATTCCGTAGTAATGAAGCGGGTACAGCCGCAGGTCTTGCGCTTGACGATGTAGAAATCAATGCCCTCAAGCAAGAAGGTGAATTACGTACCATTATCACCGAGTTTTCCGGTAGCTTCCCAAGCACGACAGAACTTGCCGTCAATTGGAAAACTGAACCCGAATACCGCAGTGATTTCTTTGAAGTTGAGTACTCTATCAACGGACGTGATTGGTTGAAATTCAATGAAAGCGAGCGTTTTGAGGCAGCAGGTTTTTCTATTGACCAAGTAGCATATTCTAATGAATACGGCGACCAAAAACGCCCGCTGTATTATCTCCGTGTCAAAGCAACTGACTTGGACGGTGGCGTGTTCTATTCAGACATCATTGTACTTCGCCGCAATCTTGAAGAAGTCGGCGTCTATCGTGTATATCCTAATCCATTTACCGACCAAATCAATATCGCATTCAATGACATCATTGACGGTGATGTGCAAATTGAAATATACGATGCGCTCGGTAGAAAAGTTAGAGAAGCTCCTGTCACCGTACCTGATATTTTTACGACTATCAACGTTGGTGACTTGGCGCGTGGCACGTACGTATTGCGCGTAACCATTGGTGAAGAAACCTTTACAGAAAAGATTTTGAAGAAGTAATATTATTAACGGATAATGGATAATGGATAACTATTAATGTTTTTATTTTCGCTACGCGAGAATTATTATCCGTTATCCATTAATCGTTAACTCAAATTTCTATAAATAAAAAAACACTTCGTATTAATCTCATTAATAAATACTCACAACACATTCAATTTCTTACAAATTAATCTTGCATAATATACGAAACTTTCCTACCAACCTCCCGTAAAATAGGCTTACACTGAATTATTATATTTTTTAAATAAAAGGAAACATCAAATACCTGCCAATCAACACTTTACACAAGTTTTTAATGCTTTTAAATACTTAAGTAAAGTAAATTACACTTTCATGTTCCATAATTCGCTTTCAGCGAATTAATCATTGAACTTGTACTTATACTTAAACTTACGTAGGAGTATTATTTAACAGAAGACAAAAAAGGCTAAACATGAAATTATCTCTTGACCTAATTTCAGGCAAGCATCTGCTTGTCCTGCTGCTACTTTTATGCAGCTACACTACGGCAAATGCCTCACGCGAAAATGATTCGCTGGCACTCGTCGAACTGCACGAAGCCCTGACTTTTTATTGGGACTTATCACAACCGATGACCATGTGGTCGGGCGTTCAACTCAATACCGAGGGACGCGTAACACATCTAACAGCTTCGCCAATAGGCGGTATCGTACCCGATGCTATCGGTGATTTGACAGAATTGACTTACATAGATTTGAGCGATGCCGACCTTGCGGGACGCATCCCTGAGACGATAACTAATTTGACTAATTTGACATACCTCAACCTCAATGAAAACAACCTTGAAGGACCTATCCCCTCAAACATTGGCAACCTCGCCAACCTCGAATACCTTGACGTATCTGACAATTTTCTCGAAGAAAGCATCCCTGTTTCCCTTTGGCAATTGACACAACTCAAATACCTTTCTCTCGGCGATAGAAGCACACTTTCCGGTACAATTCCACCGGAAATCGCCAACCTCATCAATTTGGAGCGATTAATTATCACGAATACCGAACTTACAGGTGGTATTCCCTCAGAAATCGGTCAATTGCCCAATCTCAAGTTCCTATACCTTGAAGACAACCAACTCACAGGAAGGATTCCGGATGAACTTGGCGACCTCCCCAATCTCGAACAGGCAATTCTTTCGAGCAATCACCTTGTGGGTGAAATTCCGGTTACAATCACTAATATGCCCAAATTGCAAGCCCTATACCTCAATGACAACGACCTCAGCGGCAGAGTTCCCGATTGCTCTCAAATGCCTATGCTTCATACCCTTGCAGTTGGTAATAACCAACTCACATTTGCAGGTTTAGAGGAAAATTTAACCCTCAACAATTTTTATTATTCGCCACAAGATATTATCCCCATTTCACGTGAAGGACAACCGCTCGTGGTTGCCGCAGGTGAGAGTCCGAGCAATACATTTGATTGGTACAAAGATGGAGAATTGCAAACTACCATTACCGGCGATAGCCTTTATCAGCCGGGTGAAAGCGGTAATTATCATTGCGAAGTCAGAAACGTACCTGTTACCGACCCAACTGAAAACGGGCGTGATTTGGTATTGACGACCGAAACAATTTTCTACGATGTATACGAAGGTTTGGTCTTCCCCGGCGACCTCAACCGCGATGGTATTGCCGACAATGCTGATGCACTACATTGGGGACTTGCTTACGGCAGCACAGGACCGCAACGCCCGGAAGCCAGCACCGTCTGGGAAGCACAATCAGCTCCCGATTGGACAAATGACATTGCCGGTATCAATGGTAAACACCAAGATGGTGATGGTGATGGTGAAGTCACCAATAATGATATTGGTACTATTATCAGCAATTACGGAAAAACTTATCCTTATCAGGAAAGAGAATATCAGTCATTTAATGGGAAACTCGCGTTTGAAGTCGCTGATTTGACTGTAAATAATACTAATGTTTTAATACAATTAAATGTCAAATTAGAAGGCAATGACGCCACTCCTGTTACACTTCACGGCATAGCTTTCAGCTTAATACCTGATAATGACGATGTTGATGGAATTAATCACTTAACCACCACACCCGATTTAGTAGGTTCATGGATGGGTACTGCAAACAGCAATCTGCAAAGCATCACAAAAGATGAAACGACTACTACCGAAATTGCAGTCACTCGAAACGACGGTCAAAATGCTATCGGCATGGGAAGTTTCTGCACGCTTTACATGACTTATGAAAGAGACGCTGCTGTGCCGCTCGCTGATGAATTGACGATAGCCATCGAGCAAATCAATGTATTAAATGCAGCCGGAGAGGAATTTATTATTGACAATAAAAAAATGACCATATATGGCTTGCAGAATGTAGAACAAGGCAATGGACTCACATTCACCATAGACGCATCCAATACTGCATGTGACCGAATGGCAACGGCAGAAGCCACCATCATTCAAGAAGGCACAGCACCTTACGAATACAATTGGTCAAATGGGGACACCACGCCCACCGCCACAGGTTTGGATGCTGATGTTTACACCTTAATTATCACCGATGCCGATGGCACGACCGCACAAGGCGATATTACCATCGAAGGCGACGGACCTATCAACATATTCCCAACTATCACACACACCGTCAACAATAATGACAATGGCAGCATAAGTCTTTCTATATCAGGAGGTAATGGAGATTATACAATTCAATGGGATGATGGACAGACAGCAGCTACCGCAACCGGTTTAGGAGTTGGAGTGCATACCGTTGAAGTATCTGATAGTAAAGGTTGTTCGCAAGAAGTCGAGTTTTTCGTGGGTCAGGAAGCTATTCCTGCCACACTCCAAGTCTTCTTACAAGGCGCGTACAATACTACTACAGGGTTGATGAATGATGGTATGCGTGAAAAATTCCTTTTACCGACTATCGACCCTTATCTCAACACTTATCAAGCCGCTCCCGGCGTCTTTGATGTCACGGGAAATGACGCTATTGTAGATTGGTTGCTCATCGAACTTCGCGACGATGCTACGCCTAAATTCATTCAACATCTCCGTCCTGTCCTCCTCCAGCGTGATGGTGATATTGTAGATATGGACGGTGTATCTCCTCCTCAATTTGAGGGTTTGCGACATGGTTTATATCACATGGTCATTCGTCATCGTAATCATATGCCGATTATGTCCACCAACCCATTTTTATTGACAAATACGGGTTTAATTTACAATTTCTCAGCTCAAGATTCCTACACGGGTGTCGCAGGATTTGGTCAATATCTCACAGATGATAATGTCTGGGTCATGTACAGTGGCGATGCTACTCAAAACTACGAAATCACCGGACCGGACAAATCCATTTGGGTGCCGGACAACGGAAAATTCCTGATTTACAGTTTAGGTGATTACAATCTCGACGGCGATATCAGTGGTAGTGATAAAGGAATTTGGTACAGCAACAACGGTATCTCATCCCGTGTACCGCCCGGAGAGGAAGAGTAAATTACCGTCAGACGAATTCGGTTTTAAATAGAGTATATTTGGGCTGGTGTCTTGCGCCTTAAAGTTAGGTCTTTGAAATAGATGTAAAGTTGTAACCGACTTGAGCGGTCTTATGAATTTTAGCCAAATCAACTCGGAAAACCTCAATGGGATAGTCCCAACTTTACTGTGTACCTAACTTTACGACGCAAGACAGCTGGCCCAAACATCAATTTACATAAAATCCTTCGTCTGCCGACTACTCCACATACTTTAATAAGACATTACCTAATTTTATATAATCATAAAATTGCTTACATCCCGACTGCAATGCAGTCGGGATTTTTTTTGTTTTTTTATGAAAAACTCATCCACACCTCATATATTTACCCAGATTAAACGGTTCAAAAGGTTTTATATTTATAACTAATTGGAACTTAATAAAACATTGAACTTGTGTTTGTACGGATAGGTCGCGACCTGTCTCTTGAACTTAAACGATGACCATAAAATTTCCCGACAATTTTCTTTGGGGTACCTCCACTGCTGCTGCCCAAATCGAAACCGCTTCCGACCACAATTGGAAAAACTTCAAATCCCGTGATGGCTATACTTTCCTACGTACCAGCGACCACGAAAAACGCCGCGATGAAGACATTGAATACATTCGTCAATTTGGTTCTATTTATCGTTGCAGTGTCGATTGGGCGCGATTGCAACCTGCACCAATGGCTGATTTTGAGCAAGATGTAGTCAAAGAATATCAAGATTTTTTCCAAAAATTATTAGATGCGGATATGAAAATCATGTTCGTATTTCATCATTTTTGTAATCCAATGTGGTTTGAAAATAACGGCACTTGGCTCAATCGCGACAACATCCCCGCCTTTATGGATTTTGCTAAAAAATGTATAGAGCATTTCGGGGATTACGCTTATATTTTTAATACCTTCAACGAACCGGGTGTGTACGCGCTAAATGCTTTTATGATTGGTAATTTTCCACCTCAGAAAAAAGGATATTTCAAAGGCAATCGCGTACTCGCACACATGGGCGAGGCACACGACCAACTCTACGACCTCCTCAAAGCAAAATATCCCGAAAAGCAAGTGGGTATTTCCAAAAATACAGGTATATTTTATGGAACAAATTGGTTGGGAAAATGGGTGGCTAAGAAATTTGATTGGTGGTTTATCGAAAAGTCAGCGAGTTACTTTGAGAAGAATGATTTTTGGGGAATTAGTTATTACGTTTACATGCCATTTACTCCTTATCCTATCTCAGAAGCGGATAGTCCGGGTAAACTCAAAAAAATGGGTATTCCCAATGATAAAATGTGGGGGTATTACCCTAAGGGACTGAAAGATATACTACTACGTTATCACAAAAAATACAACAAACCTATCATTATCACAGAAAACGGTGTTTGTACCGACGATGATGAATTTCGCCAGCAAAGCCTCAAAGATTATCTACACACCTGCTATGAAGCCATGCAAGAAGGCGTTGATTTACGCGGCTATATCCACTGGACGACTATTGATAATTTTGAATGGAACTTAGGACCAACCTATCGCTTTGGTTTAGTCCGCGTTGATTTTGAGACTATGGACCGCACGATGACCGGTGCAGGAAAATTTTATAAAAAAATTACGCAAGAAAATCAGGTAACACTCTAAATATTAGCTATTTTTCGCCCGTAGCGTAACGCCTCTGGCTTGCGCCCGCGTACTACAAGAAAAATTGTACTCAAATGATACACACTAAACACATTTTTACCCTGATTTGCATCTTCTTTGCGACACTACCGCTATTCGCACAAAACGGTACACCAAACGTAGCAGGTGCACGCGGCTTAGCGATGGGAGATGCTTCTGTCACCTTTCGCGACATCAACAGTGCTTTCAGCAATCAGGCAGGATTGGCATTTTTAGACGGGATGAGTTTTACTGCCTTTGGTGAACAACGCTTCTTATTAGCAGAACTTGGTTCGTATTCTGCTGCCCTTGCCTACCCTACCAATTCAGGTACTTTCGGCTTGGCACTCAATTACTTTGGTTATGAAAATTTTAATGAACAAAAAATCGGGCTTGCCTACGCACGTAAGTTGTTTGAAGGCGTAGCTATTGGTGCACAAGTCGATTACTTGGGTACACGTATCCCTGAATATGGCTCTACAGGAAAGGTAACATTTGAGTTAGGAGTGCAAGCAGATTTATTGGAAAATTTCATTGTAGGAGCGCATATTTTCAGCCCCATTCGTACTCAGTTGACCGATGACGAAATAGATGTGATTCCGACTCAGCTCAATGTTGGTATTGCTTATCTTCCTACTGAAAAAGTAACGCTTATCGCCGAATTGGAAAAAGACTTTGATTACACTGCATCTTTCAAGGGAGGCATTGAATATCAATTAGTTGACGAACTTTCTCTACGTGTAGGTGTAGGTACAAATCCAACTCAGAACGGTTTTGGTATCGGCATTCACTTGGGGAATTTGGACATTGATATTGCGGCAGCTTATCATCAAATGTTGGGCTTTACGCCGGGGGCTTCGGTGAGTTATAATCTCTCACGTACTTCTAACTCGCAGTCTGAATAAGTAACGATAAAATATTTTTTTACATGATTTTTGTAAATAAAAATAAGAAAATTGCATTGCAAAAATGCTTCCATCACAAAAGCACAGGGTTTAAACCCTGTGCTTTTGTGATGGGGATGCTCGCAGCATTTCTCCTCTTCTCCCTCCCCCTCCACGCCCAAAGAGACGATGTAGATGAACTCCCCGACGCTGCTCAAGAATACATAGAAAATATAGTAGCCGACAGCGAATCTGACTTTGATTTTGATGGGATATTTTACCTACTTCGCACCTACCAACGTAAGCCACTTGACCTCAACCGTGCCACGACCGAAGAACTTGGTGACTTGCGTTTGTTGACCAGTCTTCAAATTAATTCTCTCATTGAATATCGTGGTAAAATGGGTAGCCTCATCGACATTCGTGAGTTGCAGGCAGTACCCGAATTTGACTTGGCAACTATCAATCGAATTTTACCCTTTGTAACCGTTAGAAAAAGCAAGGAAACCTTCAATGTTCCTGTTGGAAAAATGCTGTATAAGGGACGCAATGACTTGACACTCCGCTACTCTCGTTTTCTCGAACCTGTACGCGGTTTGACGCCTGTTATGGAAGGTGATTCGAGTCGTTATGCAGGTACTCCGGGCAGGGTGTATGCACGGTTTCGACATTCATATGAGAACCGTCATAGTTGGGGAATTACGATGGAAAAAGACCCCGGAGAAGAGTTTTTCAAAGGCTCTAATCGACAAGGCTTTGACTTCTATTCAGCACATTTATACTATCGAAATATCAGTAGAGCCGTGAAGACTTTAGCCTTTGGAGACTTTGAAGTCAATCTTGGTCAAGGCTTAATTGTCACGCAAGGATATGGCACAGGAAAGACGTCGTATGTGACCGATATTCGCAATGGCGGACGAGCTATCAAAGCCTATACTTCGGTCAATGAAGCACTGTTTTTCAGGGGATTAGGCGGCACATTGGCATTGAGCGACAATATTACATTTACGGCATTTGGTTCGTACCGGGCGCGAGATGCGAGCATTCCTGATAATTTGATAGACCCTGATATTAATATTGATATTGACGGAATCACCTTTTCTTCCTTACAACTATCGGGGCTGCATCGTACTGAAAGCGAACTCCGAAACGAAGCCACCACACGCGAAGCCAATGTAGGTGGCAGCCTAAAGTATAAAACCCGTAATTTTCACATTGCCGCCAACGGCATGTACACCCAATTTGACAATGAATGGCAACGCCGACAGGATGTATATAATCAGTTTAGATTTACGGGAAATACATTAGCACAAGCAAGTCTTGATTATGGTTTTGTTTTTCGGAACTTTAACTTTTTTGGCGAAACGGCATATAGCAGTGCCAACGAAACCGGACTTGCTACGATAAACGGTGTACTTATCGGCTTGGACAGAACAGTAAATTTGGCGATTTTGCAGCGTCATTTTCAAAAAGATTATAATACAATTTACGGAAATCCTTTTGCAGAAACAACAGGTGCTAACAATGAAACGGGCTTGTACTTAGGCTTGGATGTGAAACCCAATTATAATTGGCAATTCAGTGCATACTTTGACACTTGGCGGCATCCGTGGCTTCGATTTGGAATAGATGCCCCGACGACCGGTTACGAATATTTGGTACAGGCAAGATACCGCGTCAAACGCAAAATGGAAGCATATATCCGTTTCCGCGACGAGATTAAATCCGTCAATGCGCCCGACAATGAAACTGCCTTTAATTTCCTCACCGAACGGCGGCGTACCAATCTTCGTCTGCAAATTGCCAATAAAGTCAGTAAGGTATTGGAGTTGAGAAATCGCCTCGAATTGGTTAGGTTTGACGACCAAGTTCGCCCTGTATCCAATGGATTTTTATTGTATCAAGATGTAATTTACAAGCCCATTGGTTTTCCTTTGTCATTTACCACGCGCTTTGCCATATTCGATACAGACAATTTTCAATCAGCAGCTTATGCTTATGAAAATGATTTAATTGGATTCTTTTCCGTACCGCCTTATTTTAACAAGGGAACGCGATTTTACCTCAATCTGCGCTACAAAGGCATTCGCAATATGACGGTAGAGGCACGATTTGCACAGACCTATCTGCGCGACCGCGACTTCTTTGGTTCGGGCTTGCAGGAAATCGAAGGGCGTACTCGTACCGAGATTAAAGCGCAAATCAAATATAAATTTTAACGGATGTAGAGACGCGATTAATCGCGTCTCTACTACAATATTTTTTGTTTTTACCGCAAAAACCCTTACATTTGCAGCCGCTAAAGCCCGAAGTTCGTTTTTACGAAGGATT
>JAHDEO010000067.1:16247-20271 GCA_020628725.1 Saprospiraceae bacterium | reverse complement strand
CCTTCATTGATATCATTTTATCAAGATTGGCAAATTAAATTTTTAAACACGTTCTGAATGCGTCATTTGCCAATGAATCAATAATGAGTTGTCCCACTGATTCATCAGAAATGTCTGTAAATCCCTGTCCGAGAAAGCGTATATTCATCTGGATTTATTTGTTGGTTCGCAGCGAAAGTACAGTAATTGTAGGGTTTTTCCAAGTAATAAGTTTGCCTAACGTTGCGTGCGCCCCGCGCTGCGTCCTCTGCCCGCCTTTCAGCACCATTTCAGATAGTAGTTGCTGTTTGACCTCCTTACATTTCCCGCCACAAAACAAGCATTAATGCTATAAAATCATTATTTTTGAGAAAATTGTACGTTTAAATTAAAATTTACAGATATGAGTGTAGTACAAATCAAGGCAGACTTACACCGCTATGTGGAGGAAGCAGATGATGATTTTTTGGAGCTTGTTCATGTTATGTTCGACAAACATCTTCAACAGCAACAAGCGCGTGAATATGTAGGTCCGCCCCTCACACTTGAAGAACTTAGTCAACAATGCATGGAAGCTGTCGAGGATGTGCAAAACGGAAATTATTTTACGATTGAAGAAGCACGTAAAATGCTGAAAGAATGACAAAATATACTGTCAATATATCAGCTCGTGCAATAGAGGATGCCCGAAATATCCGGCGATATTTCAGGGATAACGCTTCGGAAGCTGCGGCACAAAAGGTGGTGTCTGCACTATTCAATGAGACAGAAAAACTACGCGCTTTACCAACAGGACGACCAATTGCTCATGGTGTCGGCGACGGAACTAAGGTATTCAGATTCCTCAAAAAATGGAAATACAAAATTATCTTTTACGTTGACGAAGAGGAAGAAACGGTTATCATTGCGAAGTTTTTTCACAGTAGTCAAGACCCTCAAAAATTAATAGAAGATTCACAAAATTGGTAAATTTTAAAAGAGACATCAACTTGAAACACCCCGTCATACCGCCCTGCGCTGCGTCCTCTGCCCGCCTTTCAGCACCATTTCAGATAGCAGTTCCTGTTTGACATATTTTTGGTATTTTGGCATATGAACAAACAAAAAATAACCTTACTCGATTTAGGCGGAGTCGTATTTCAATCCACGGGAGTGTCCAATAAAAAAATTGATTGGAAAATAATCACTCACTTGAATCATAAATATGGTTATGAATTATGTATCGGCGAAGATAAATTTCCGGATTTTATGACCGAATACAATGCATTGACTAAGCAATCATTGACCGGAAAAGAATTTCTAAAAGAAGTATTTGACACCTTAGAAATGAATACTGAACTTGTTGAAATCGTCGGCGCACAAAGCGATATTATCATCGTCAGCGATAATTACAGAGAAAATATCGAATACATTTCCCAAAGGTATAATTTCGACAGTTGGGCTATCAAACAGATATACTCCTTTGATTACAAAATGGTCAAAGCTGATTCCATGTTTTTCCAAAAACTCCTAAATAACCTGCCGGAATACACCATCGAAGATATGATATTCATTGACGATAGCCCACACAAAATAGAAAGTGCCGCAAAACACGGCATCAAAGGCATACAATATCACGATAACGAACAAGTGAAAAATGCTTTAAAACAGTAACCCACACGTCATTTATCCAAAAAAATTATTAAAAAATGAAACATATTTTGTTAAAAAACAGTATATTAGTAAAAATGCACCTAATAAGAAATTAAATATTAGTGCATTTCACGACAATCAAAGGATTGTTAAGAAAAATAAGAAAACAGAAAAAATTAGCTAACTTGCACAATTACTTAAGCATTTCATTTTTAATGTGTTGCTAACATGATAGTGTCTCAGGCTAATGTTTTCGTACATATGAGGTTCGTTAATCTTATGTTAAAGCAAATGCAGGGAATAACAAAGGAACGCAAATTGTCATTATATTGGTGTTCTTTTTGACAAGCATACAAAAGACTTTTGACATAAAAGATTGATTTTGAAATTGGGTGATAATCAAATGTAAAACATTCATCCCGATAGTTATCGGGACACTCATTCAAAATTCAACATTAATAACTATAGCGAATCTTATGAGACAATTGATGCTTTTGATTTTGGCAAGTATTTTCGGCGGATTTATCGCCTTGGGCGGATATCAGCTTCTTGCCACCAATGATGAATCATCTCTTAATGAACAAGTGAACTATTCTGTACTGACAAACGTTAGTAAAAGTAGTAATACGGCAAACACCAACGCACCTGACAATTTTACGAAAGCTGCGGAAAAAGGAATGCCGGCAGTAGTACACATCACTGCCAAGAAAACACAAACCAACGCAAGACAACAACAAAGAGGCGGAGGTTATGATGATTTCTTCCGCGACTTCTTCGGCAATGGCTTTTTTGACATACAGCCGATGCCACAAGAAGGAACAGGTTCGGGCGTGATTATCAGTAAAGATGGTTATATTGTTACGAACAACCATGTCATAGATTTTGCAGATGAGGTAAGCGTAACATTGCACGACCAACGTAAATTTACGGCAAAAGTCATCGGAAAAGACCCGACGACAGATGTAGCCGTTATCAAAATAGAAGATAACGACCTGCCAACGCTGAAATTCAGCAATTCGGACAAAGTGAGAGTCGGCGAATGGGTACTTGCAGTAGGCAATCCATTCAATCTGACTTCGACCGTCACAGCAGGAATTGTCAGTGCCAAAGGGCGCGACATTAATATACTTCAAGGCAATACAGCCATCGAATCATTCATCCAAACGGATGCAGCCGTTAATCCCGGCAACAGTGGTGGTGCTTTGATTAACTTAGAGGGCGATTTGATAGGTATTAATACCGCAATCAAAACACGCACAGGAAGTTTCGCAGGATATTCTTTTGCCATACCTTCTAATATGGTTCAAAAAATAGTAGACGATATTATTGAGTTCGGAGAGGCGCAAAGAGGATTTATTGGCATAAATATTGCTAATATAAATAGTGAAGACTTAGAGGAACTAAATTTGAACATTTCCGAAGGAGTACTTGTTGAAAGTGTAGTAGAAGATGGAGCAGCAATTAAAGCAGGCGTTTTACCGGACGATATTATCACAGCAGTGAACGGTCAAACAGTAAAAACTGCACCTGAGTTACAAGAACTCGTGGGAAGATTGCGCCCCGGAGATGAAGTAGACCTCGAAATTATTCGCCGAGGTAAAATAAAGAACCTCAGAGTTCGTTTACAGAAGTAGAAATTAACACCGCAACATCAGCGGTTCTTAATAAAGATGTTTTTGGGTTTCATTTGGTTTTAGTCACCTGCCATCGCTCGATGGTGGGTGATTTTTTTTTGTGTACAGTCGATAGTCAGCAGTCCATAGTCCATAGGAAGCCGCGAGTCTCATAGTACCATTCATTTTTTCGCGTAGCGAAAAAAATATAACTATGGACTATCGACCATCGTCTATGGACTAATTGGCACAATTATCGCGGCACAAGCCGAAATCAATGGGTAAACAAAAGCATTGGAAACATCTATTCACTTACTCATCTACTCATTTTCACGATGAATTATCGACTACTTATCATACTCCCCCTCTTATTTTTATGTTCAATCTTTAATATACAGGCTCAGCAAGAATTAGGACTTCATTTTGTGGATGATATTTGGCAATCCAGCCAAACCAATCCTGCGATGATGAACGACCATCGTTTGGTAGTCGCTTTGCCCGGTGCGGCGGCGGGTTTGCACCATCCGGCATTTTCTGTCAATCAGGCTTTACCCACAAGAAGAGGAACGACTTATATCAATCTGAATGATATTGTCCCGAAATTGGACAGTAATAATTACTTACTTGGTGGATTTCAAGGAGATATTATAGGAGCAGCCTATCGTTTTGGTGATGTACAAGTGGGCGCGTCTTGGTCGATTAGAGGCAATGCATTCGCGGATTATACGCGTGAAATGGTGGATGTGATGTGGAATGGCAATGCAGGATATATAGGTGAGACGGTCAATGTAGCTGCGATT
>JAHDEO010000067.1:11869-16237 GCA_020628725.1 Saprospiraceae bacterium | reverse complement strand
CATTCTTCTTCTAATTCACGCCAACCTTCACCAAGCCGCCATTTTTCAATTTACAACATTCAATGAAATTGGCTTATCGGCTGCATATAGTTGGCAGGATAAAATTTCGATAGGTGCAAAATTCAAACTCCTCAACGGCTTTTCTGACGTCTCTACAGATCGCGAAGACCAAACATTGCTGCTCGAAACTGACGAGGACGTCTACCAAAGTGCTTTCACAACGGATTATGTCTTCCGCCGTGCTGGTTTCCCTGAAGTGGATGGCGCATACGACATTCTCAATGGACTTCAAGTAATTGATTTCTCTTCGGAAGGTGGCAATACAGGCTTCGGTTTTGACTTGGGTATTACTGCCAATTTGACAGATAAATTAACCTTGAGTGCATCCATCATCGACATAGGCAGTATCACTTGGAAAACCGATACTTACGAATACACCACACGCGGCAAATACAATTACGGCGGACTCGACCTATTCAGCTATTCCAACGCCGACACACTCAACACCCAACTCCTCACAGAAGATTTAGAGCGCATTGCAGACGAACTCACCGACAAACTCGACATCCGCAATACCACCGAGCCGGGTTACAGCTATACCACGCCATTGCATACACGCGGCTACCTTAGCGGCACTTACCAACTCATGGACGACCTCACCGTAGGCGCATTATTTTATTTTGACAATACGCGTATCGGTACACAACCCGGATTTGCGATTAGTGCGCGTAAGCCTTTCGGAAAATGGGTCACAGCAGGCGCAACTTATGCCGTGCGAAACGGACGTTTCAATAATCTCGGAGTCAATGCCACCGGACATTTCGGTCCCTTGCAGATCTACTTAGCTACAGATAATATTATCGGCGCAGTGAATCCTTTAGGCAGCAAAAACGTCAATTTACGATTAGGATTTAATTTAGTTTTCTGGGAAATTGAGCCGCCGTTAGAATGAAAAATCAGAGGTCAGAACGCTTTGCTGTCAGATCATTTCATTGTCCGAGGTCAGACTAAATATGCGCTATGATTTGGTATTTTCGGGAATATTCAAAAACAGTTGGTGCTTTTTTAGTCAAAACCTATCAGATGCTCAATTTTCAACCGTTTTTCATCTGACTTCTGACTTCTGATTTAAATAAAAGTCGTATAATGCAGTTTGTTTAATTTCAATAAATTTAGCCAAATAATTAAGAATTAATCAGCATGTTGATTTTTAATAAATTGCGAAACGAATCAAGAATCAAGAATCTACGATTCACGCTATTACTTATAATACTCACTTCATTTTTTGGTGCAAATGTAAAAGCACAAGTCAGCGTAGCTGCTGTGTTGGATAGCACCACTATGCTCATCGGCGATCAGACCGATTTACACCTGCGTGTCACTTATCCGCCGAATGTTGCCGTACAATTCCCCATCGTCTCCGCGCAAGAATTAGGCGATTTAGAGATAGTCAAAATCAATCCCATTGATACCCTTCAAGCCTCTGCTGACCAGCTCACTATCCAACAAAATATCACAGTAACGGCATTTGATTCCGGCTTTTATCGCATTCCCGAATTAGCATTCAGATACGGCAATCAAACCCTTAATTCCAAGCCACTCGAATTACAAGTACTGACCTTGCAGATTGACAGTACATTCATTGCGCCCATCAAGCCTATCCGAAATGTTCCCATTACAATGCGCGAAATTGCCGGTATGTTGGGAACATTATTAGCGATAGCTGCTCTGGCAACCCTCTTAATTTGGTGGCTCCGACGCCGCAACCGAAAAGACCCCGAACCGGAACCCGTGTACGTACCGCCCGCACACGTCACCGCATTAGAAAAACTAAATATACTCGAAAAAGAAAAACTCTGGCAACAAGATAAAACAAAGGCATATTACACTCGCCTGACTTACATTTTCAGAGAATATCTCGAAAATCGCTACGGCGTCAATGCCCTCGAATCCACCACCGACGAAATACTCGGTTGGCTACAACGCGAGAAATTTTCCGATAGTCTGACCACCAAATTACGCAATACCTTACAGGCTTCCGACTTGGTAAAATTCGCTAAATCCAAACCCGGCGTTGATATTCACCAGAATGCACTTGATACTGCGTATGAATTTATTCATGCCACTAAAAAGCCTTTGACGGAAGAGGATGACATGTAACACAGTCTGTAGACTGTGATTTATTTTTTGCAAAGCAAAAAATGTATGCGGTCTACAGACCGCGCTACTTTTCACGTACTTTGTGTAATATTTCAACGACCAAACGAGTTAATTAACTGTTAAAACAACACGGTCATAAATTCCTCTCGGCTGAGCCGAGACCACATACCAAATTCCAATAGATTGATTTTATATTTATTTGGTACTTGGATTTTGGAATTTCTCAATAATTGACATGAATTACCTACTCACGACTATACTCACAATTTGCTGCCTCCAAATTCAAGCCCAAGACCTTGCCATTGGAGACTGGCGTTCACACCTGCCATATACCTTTGCGGTATCCGTTACACAGAGCGACGAAGCGATTTATTTTGCGGTAACGGAATCCGTTTTTTCGATTAATAAAAATGATAATTCAGTTGAACTGTTCAATAAAGTAACGGGCTTGAGCGATGCAGGTATTCAGCGAATTAATTTTAATCCTTACAATAATACACTCTTCATTGCTTATACCAATAGCAATATAGACCTCTTGCTCGCTGATAATAGTGTCATCAACATTTCTGCCATCAAAGACGAAGGCATCACGGGAGATAGTAGGATTTATCACATTCGTTTTCAAGAACAATTTGCTTGGCTATCGACAGGTTTTGGAGTCGTTAAATTGGATATTGATAATGCCGAAATTCGCTTTACGACCTTCACCAATTTACAGGTCAATTCAACAGAGATTTACGAGGATTTCTTATACGCCTCTACCGAAGATGGTTTGTACCGCATCAATATAAATACCAGCGAACTCTATCAAGCCAATTTTGCCAATTGGGAAAAAATCGACGATACCTACGGTTTACCTTCCGCTTATTATTCCAATGTCAACGAAGCATTTTCCGGTAAATTATACGCTGATGTCAACGACACATTATTTGTGTATGATGGCAATGAATGGGCATATTTTTATCACGAAGACCGTGCGTTTGCTTCCTTACATGGCGGTGTGAGCAAGTTAATCGCTGCACGAACAGGCAATTTTGACCGCGTGAACTTGATTGCCTTGGACGGTACGGCGCAGAGCATCACCAACGGCAATTTAGTCGGACTCACCGCCGAAGCGATACAAGACGAAAATGGCGTGGTGTGGATTGCCGACCAATTTCGCGGGGCAGGTAGTTTCGATACTGCTATGGGTAGCGCACAAGAATATGACGTGGATGGTCCTCAATCCAGTTCGATTGGGGAGATTGTGGTTCATGAAGGCGAGGTTTGGGTAGCTTCCACTTCCGTCAAACCCCTCTGGCAACGCCGTGATAAAAACAATGGTTTTTACCAATACGCCGAAAATGAATGGTCGAATTATAAACCGGAATCATTTCCTGCCCTCGGTGAGCGAAACTTTTTGGATTTTGTGACTATCGCAGTGCGTCCGACGGATGGGCATGTCTTTGCGGGGTCATATACAGGCGGCTTGGTGGAGTTTGATGGTAGCGAAATGACCTATTATAATGACGATACTTCGCCATTACAGAGACCTGTTGGAGATGATTTCAGCTTGCGTATTGCAGGACTTACTTTTGATAATAATAACAACCTTTGGATGACCAATTACGCCGCACCCGCGCCCATCGCCGTATTCGAACCCGATGGGACATGGCATACATTTACGCCTTCATTGTCGTATCGTTTTCCTACGCAAGTTGTCGTAGATTTTAATGGGTACAAATGGTTTGCAAGTGGCGAATCTTCCGATGGTTTTTTGGTTTTTGATGATGGTGGTACGCTCAGTGATACGAGCGACGACCGATACAAAGTCATCACCAAAAACAACTCCGTTATGGAAAGTGATGCCGTCAAATCACTCGCGCTTGACCTTGATGGTAATATGTGGGTTGGAACAGGAAAAGGCTTGGTGGTCTTTGAATGTACCGGGCAAATATTCGACGACGGTTGTGCAGGACGCAAGCCCGTTTTTGAAGAAGGCGAGGATGATGAGTATCTATTTAAAGACATCGCCATCAACACCATCGCTATTGACGGAGCTAATCAAAAATGGGTCGGTACGGATGTTGGTTTGTTCCTTTTGGATGAAGATGTAGAAGAAGAATTGCTCGAATTTAATATCCAAAATAGCCCCATTTTCAGCAATGAAATTATTGATGTCGCTATCGACGGCAATACGGGCGAAGTATTCATTGGTACAGGAAAAGG
>JAHDEO010000067.1:6896-11769 GCA_020628725.1 Saprospiraceae bacterium | reverse complement strand
TCGTGTATGCGACGAGCAAAGACGGACTCGCGCGTATGGCAACTAAGATTTTGTTGATGAATTAAAAAAGATAATCAACAACGATTATCAAATAGAACATTTGTATCTTACCAAAGATGAGTAAATCAAAAACAGCATTTTTGAAGAAATTGAAAGAGTTTGCTAAAACTCTAACAAACTATGTATCTACAAATAGTGGTGAATGGTCAATAAAAGGGTTCATTGATGTTGATGAACACATTTATACTATCTCATCAGATTCCAAAATTATATCAAAAATTCTTGAAATCCAGTTGTTTCCAAAGTTTAAAGAGTTCGCCAAAGAAAATGGATATGACATCGTTTTGGCTGAAAAACAAAATTGGTATCCTGACCTTTCCTTTGTAAACAAGAAAAACCCTAAAATAAAGTTTGCTGTTGACATAAAAACCACCTATCGTTTAGAAGATTATGCCGGATTTTGTAATGGATTTACATTGGGTTCGCATGGTGAATATTTCAGAACGCGAACAAGTACAAAAAACATCCAATTCCCGTACGCAGATTATACTGCTCATATTTGTTTAGGAATATTATACTCAAGGGCACTCTCCACAGATATTGATGAAACCGAGATTCTAAAACTCACCGAGTTAGACAAAATAACATCAGTCATTAAGGATTTAGTCTTCTTTGCCGAAGAAAAATGGAAAATTTCGAGTGACAAAGGAGGCAGTGGTAATACAGCAAATATTGGCAGTATTCACTATATCGAAGATGTTTTGCAGGGAAATGGTGTTTTTGTTAATTTGGGAGAAGAAATATTTGACGAATATTGGATTAATCAAGGGGTTTTAAAAGTCCCGGATCCGAAGAAAAAAGGGAGTTTCAAAAAACTCACAAAGCTGACTGAATTTCTTGAGTTCAAGGGATTGGATGTATCAAAAATCAATACGCCAAGACCTAAAAGAAAAAATAAGAAATAATGGCAATAGTACCACCTATAAAATCACAGGGAATTAAGACGAAATTAGTTGATTGGATTCAATCAAGTATAGAAAATGAAGCGTATGAAAGATGGGTCGAACCATTCATGGGTACGGGTGTCGTGGGTTTTAATGTAAGACCCAAACAGGCTTTAATGTGCGATAGCAATCCTCACATAATTAATTTTTATAACGGAATTAAGGAAGGAGAAATTACGAGTGCAAAAGTGAATAATTTTTTAACCGAAGAAGGACAAAAACTACTGAATTCAAATGGTGAATACTATTATGAAGTCCGCCAAAGATTCAATGAAAAAGGAAATTCATTAGATTTTCTGTTTCTCAGTCGTTCTTGTTTCAATGGAATGATGCGATTTAATCGTAAAGGAGGCTTTAATGTTCCGTTTTGCAAGAAACCCAATAGATTCGCTCAAGCATTAGTTACGAAAATAACCAATCAGGTAAAGAACGTTTCTAAAATAATTGAACTTGGTGATTTTATATTTAAGCATCAAGATTTTCAGGAAACATTAAAAGAATTAAAAGCATCAGATTTAGTATATTCAGACCCTCCTTACATCGGACGACACGTTGATTATTTTGATTCATGGTCAGAAGAAGAAGAGGTGTTGTTGAATACCGGTTTAGTGCATTCCAAAGCAAAATATCTTTTATCAACTTGGTTAAGCAATAAGTATAGAACAAATGAATATGTCTTTTCAATTTGGGAAGATTCATTCATATCTACAAAAGAACACTTCTACCATGTAGGAGGTAAAGAAAAGAACAGAAATTCGGTCAATGAAGCATTAATATCGAATATTGAATTGACGAATAGTATTCCAACAAATACTATGAAATCTAAAATAGAAAATGGAGAGTCACAACTAACGACCACAGAAAGAAAATATCAATTTCCGCTTCAATTAACAATGAAATTAGAAGAAGAAAGTCAACACAAAAATCACACAAAAAATGATTAAATCAACCATCAAATACCTATTACTCCTCCTACCGATAATCACCTTCGGACAAAACAGAACCTACATAGGAGCTGAAATCGGGCCTAAATTCGAGGTATACCGCTACATGGATAGCGGCGATGGATTGTATACCAAACCCTTCTTTTACAGTCCCATTTACGGCTTTACTATCGGACAAGGACTCAACAAAAACTTCATGTTCGAAGCGGGGTTTTATGTGAATGATTATGGAGAAAGCTACCGTATAAAAGGCGATAATGGCTATGGCTCTTCAAATGCACTAATCGCCTACCAGATACCCTTGAGATTGAAATCCCGACTCAATTTAATCAAACAAAGACTACATCTCGTAGCCACTGTAGGTTACACATTGGGCATCAATAGCGAATACGGTTCATACGGCTCAGGAAGTAGCTTTAGTATCTCCTCCCATCCCGAATATAACGACAGCACCCGGACACAAGACCTATCATCGTACAGTTTGCGAAAAACTTATGGACTCATCGAAACGGGATTATCGCTGGATTATACCTTCAAAAACTTAGCGACTGTTTATCTTGCAGCCAATTATCTGACCGGATTGAATAGAATCGTAGAAACGCATGTTAGATATTGGATAAATGACCAACCCGAACAAAGGGGAACGGTATTCTCCAATGGCAACTATTATAGCATCACCATTGGTGCGAGGTATCCTATCAGTAATTTATGGACTAAAAAACCGGATTAAGTAAACATTCAGAAGTCAGACCATCTCATTGTCAGAAGTCAGAGGTCAGACGAAAACAAGTGTAGTTTACTAATAATCAATTGAATACAATTTTAAATCCTTTGTGTCTTTGTGTCTTCGTGGCAAAAATAAACAGTATATAGTAGCCTAAATTATCTGACCTCTGACAGCAAAGCGGTCTGACTTCTGACTTCTCTCTAATCAATGAACACACCCTTCAAGCTAAATAAAACCCAACTACTCGGCGTCTTGTTCGGGCTGATGTTTGCGATGAGTTTTCTGATGCATATGCGTTGGTTGACTGTCGAAATACAGGGCATACACGCATGGAGACAATGCCAAACGGCTTGGAATATCCGCAATTTTTGTCGGCACGATGCGAACATCTTCAATCCGCGAGTCGCGCATTTTCGGGATATTGACAATAACATTTTGCGTTATGAATTTCCCGTGATGCAATGGACGATTGGTATGTTGCAACGCGTAGTTGGCGAACACGTCATCGTGATACGCCTGTCGATGTTCTTGATTGGAATTTGGTTGGCTTTTGGCTTTTATTACTTGCTGCGGACACTCGAATTTGAGAAGATTCCTGCCTTTCTCGGTTCCTTATTTTTTTACTTTTCTCCTGTTATTTATTATTATCAAATCAACCCAATGCCCGATTTGATGGCATTGGGCGGCGCGATTTGGTACGTGCATTTTATCCTTAAATATGAAAAAACGAGGCGGCGCAAAGACTTGATACTCGCAGCAGTTTGTTTGCTTTTAGCTACATTATGCAAATTGCCCTTTTTGATGTTTTCCATCATTAGCATTCATTTTTTTCTGGCAAATATTTTTCGCAAAACAGTTCCTTTTTTACAACTTGTACGCGATGCCGCGATTCAATTATTAATCATCGTACCCGCACTCGCTTGGTATGCTTGGGTGATGCCCGGTTGGGAAGGCAATGGCATTTTAGCCGGTATTTTCGCTAATCAAATCGACCACGAACGCACGATGTTTATCCTCAAATACCACGCGAATCGTATGTGGCCCCACGAATTGCTCTACAAACCCGTTTGGATTCTGGCGATTATCGGCTTAGTGCTTTGGCATTGGGTGAAGCAACTGCGTTGGATGTACTCGTTGGTATTTATCACTTTCGTGTATTTGGCATTGCAATTCAATATGATTTCTACATCGCATGATTATTACATGATGCCCTTTCTGGTTTGGTTATTTATTCTTGTGGCGATTGGTGTGAAATTCTTGTATGAATGGCGATGGAAGATTGGACGAATTGCACTCACTGCTTTGGTTTGTTACGCGCCTTATAACACCTATAAATCATCGGACTGGAAGTGGTTTATCCAGTCAACGATGTTGGAAATAGACGTACTTTCACATCGTGAGGCATTGAAAGACTTACTTGGCAAAGACGCCAAATGTGTCATGCTCAATGACGACAGTCTCCACATCTTCCCTTATCAAATTGATAAAATGGGCTACGTCATCTACCGCGACCAACTCAAAGCCCCCAATCTCCGGGATATGATTACGATGGGTGATGCACGATTCCTCTATTCCACTTCTCGCATCGTAGATGAAAAGCCTGAAATACAAGCCTATTTGAAACAGCAAATTTTAGAAGCAGGGAAGGTGCGAGTGTTTGAATTGAAGACAAAGGAGGAGATTGAGTAATTGTAATGGTGTGCAAACAAAAAAATCGCAGGGTAGGACACGGATTAAACAGATTTAATAGATAAAAACGGATTTATCTGTTCCAATCTGTTCAATCCTTTCCATCTGTGTCCTATTTTCATGTTATAATTTTCGTTATACAGAAAATGAAATGTGTGTTGCACTCAAATGAAATACACCCAAACAGACATATTCTCCTCACAAATATGTAATTTTGCAAATCGAATTTACAGTTAAAAACAAAAAACACATACCAATGGAAAATTGTACAATTTACAGCCACTACCTTGAATTTGATAAAGTCGTTCAAATCATAGAATCCAAATTGCCGAAGGCAAAAGTCGAGTTGGAGGATGCGGGAATGCAAAAATTATTGACCGCCACCATAAAAAGCGGGCTATTTGGCAAAGCGAAATCATTAAAAATGAAATATCGCGAGCGATTGTATCCTTCCTACAAACTGGAAGCCATCGAATGCGGATTGACACAAAATCTGGCAGGCATGGTCA
>JAHDEO010000067.1:0-6886 GCA_020628725.1 Saprospiraceae bacterium | reverse complement strand
TGGTCAATTGGGTACAATCATTACCTGCAAAAAATGAAGACGTCAGGAATAAGTTTTTACATAAGATCATGTCTGTGAATTGCGAAATGTCGTTCATGACTGAACCGGAAATGACGCCCGAATTTGAGGCAGTTTTGCGAGAAGTGGTCAGCGAACTCGACGCATTTATTTTTGCTCAACCTACGCGCTTGTTCAATAAATCAAACGGACAACATTTTGTTGATAAAGACCTCAATCTGATTTTAGATACCGCAGGAAATTGTGAAGTGAACGACCTTATTGTTAATATCAGTGCGAAGTATTACGACGAACCCAAAGAAAACTATACCGAAGAACAGTTAGACAGAAAAGCAAAATCTGAGGAGTTTTTGGAACGTAACAAAATAAAAATCAATAAAAACCTACCTTGCGTGGCTTCATCCAAAAAGGTAAAAATCAGGAGTTTGGATGATGTGATAGACAGGGCTTTTGCGCTTTTGATTATTGCGGTAAAAGGCGAAGGCATAGAACAAGAACACTTGGATAGAACGGTGAAAGACAAACGTATTCATTCGTTTTCACCAAAAGAAAAAGAGGTGTATGAAACCGCCAATCTAAGCGACCAAGAAAAAGCTTACGCCACTTGGAGATACGAAAGTCTATACACCTTACTTTGGGCATTAGGAAAATTTGACGAACTCAAATACCCCGGCGATATTTGTAATGTGTCGGAGGTGGTTGATCGTATTTTTAAGCCCGAAAGGGAAATATTTGAAAACACCGTCCAATTGAGAAGCAAAGAAGAACTCTTGGATGAACTGGATGTCACTTATCGCATGAATTGGGCATGTGTCAATGCGCGAGTCAAAGGAGAAGAAATTTCCGGCAATCTAAATCCAAGCGTTATTTATGAAAGACATTATGCCTTAAATTGGTTGACAACTTACATGAATCAAGATTGGGATGATGTGCAAACGAATACATAACAGGCGTAAATTCCAAAAAACGAATTGACACGTTTATGTAAATGCTAAAAGTAGTTGGCAGTTTTTTGAACCACTAAGTTCACTAAAAACACGAAGACTAAACGAACGCAAAAGTTCACTAAAAACTCTATAAATCTCTGAAAATAAAGCTTTTAGCTAACTTGGTTATCTTCTGCCAGCAATTTCTCATATGGAGATTTAAAAGTGTCGTTAGACACGAAACCATCTGGTAGCCCCAACTTTCAAGTTGGGGGAACAATTAGCTCCTCTCTTTGAGTGCTGTAAGCACGGTACATCAGCACCATTTACAATGTATCGTGCCTACAGCACTCGGATAGAGGGTGTTTTTTCTACCCCGATTTAAAAATCGGGGCTACCAAATTGGTCATGCCTAACGGCATTATTTCATATGAGAAATCGCTGATCTTCTGCGTTATACTCTTTTAGGGTAAGAATTTAACTTTTTTGACGAGTGAATTTTGCGCTTAGTTTTTCTCTTGGAAATGGGCGTTTATCTGGATAAATAACTATTTTCAAGGGGAAAAATAAGTGTAAAAGTCGCCGTCAAAATGTTTAATTCTTATCCTAAAAGAGTATAATTAGGCTTTCGTGCCCTTAGTGGGCTTCGTGGTTTAAAAAACTGTCAAATACCTTGATGAACTTGTCAACAAATTCCAAATTCCAGAAAAATACATAAAACACATCTGCACAAACCATGAAAGTCACAGGATTTACATTTATACGTGATGCGGTACGTTTGGACTATCCTGTCGTGGAGGCGATTAGTTCGATTTTGCCTTTGTGTGATGAATTTGTAGTGGCAGTCGGGGCTTGTGAAGACGGAACGCGAGCATTAATTGAAGCCATTCCGACGGATAAAATACGTATCGTTGACACCGTGTGGGACGACAGCCTACGCGAGGGCGGACGCGTACTCGCGGTAGAAACCGATAAAGCAATGGATGCTATCACAGGGCATCCCGATTGGTGTTTTTACATTCAGGCAGATGAGGTCTTGCATGAGCAGTATTTGGAGGAAATTCGGGCGGCGATGTTACGCTACAAAGACGATGTGCAAGTAGAGGGTTTGCTGCTCAAATACCAACATTTTTACGGCTCATATGATTATGTAGCGGATTCGCGGCGGTGGTATCGGCAAGAGGTACGCATTGTGCGTCACGATTCGCAGATTCGCTCATGGAAAGACGCACAAGGTTTTCGCAAAAACGGCAAAAAACTCCAAGTCAAAGCTGTTGATGCCGTGATGTATCACTACGGTTGGGTACGCCATCCGCAATACCAACAACTCAAACGCCGCCACTTCGAACGCTACTGGCACAGCGACGGCTGGATTCAAGAAAATCTGCCCGATGTCGATGAATTTGATTACTCAGAAATTGATACGCTTGTGCGCTTCACAGGTATGCACCCGCGCACAATGCAGCCGCGTGTAGAGCGCATGAATTGGCAATTTACCTTCGACCCCACACAGCGAAAATTAGCTTGGAAAGAACGCCTCTCCCGCACCTTCG
This sequence comes from Saprospiraceae bacterium, assembly GCA_020628725.1. GTDB lineage: Bacteria > Bacteroidota > Bacteroidia > Chitinophagales > Saprospiraceae > JAHDEO01. The sequence continues at coordinate 4,389 of JAHDEO010000067.1, read as the reverse complement.
AGCGGGTGACAGGTTATCGAATTGGTGAGTATAAAAATTATCGTTTGTTGAAGTGAATGGAGAGGTCAGAACGCTTTGCTGTCAGAAGTCAGACCATTCCATTGTCAGATATTTTTTGCGAGAAATGTAGAGAAAATTCATGAATTTTCTCTACATTTCCCGGCATGTCTGACCTCTGACAGCAAAGCGTTCTGACTTCTGACATCTCGAATATGATACAACTCAACAATATCGGCAAACGCTATCGCTTTGAATGGATTTTCCGTCAGGTGAATCAGCATTTTGAAGCAGGAAAGAAATACGCGATTCTTGGTCCAAATGGGTCGGGAAAGTCTACCTTGTTGCAGATATTGTCCGGGCATTTGTCACCGTCGGAGGGAACGATTGATTTTTATTTTTCGGATAAAAAAGCAGAACGTGATGATATATTTCGCCAAGTAAGCGTGGCAGGTCCGTATATGGATGTGATTGAAGAATTTACTTTGATGGAATCGCTACGTTTTCACCGTCAATTCAAGCCTTACATCAATGGTTTGCAGCCGAAGGATTTGATTGATATTTTAAATTTCTCCAAATCCAAACATAAAGAAGTCCGTTTCTTTTCATCGGGTATGAAGCAACGCCTCAAACTCGTTCTCGCCATTTGCTCTGATACGCCTCTGCTTTTGCTTGATGAACCTACCACCAATCTCGACACGCAAGGCGTGACATGGTATCGCGACCTCATCGAACAATACGCTCAAAATCGCACACTCATCATCGCTTCCAATATCGAACACGATTATGATTTCTGCGAAGCTTCTATAAATATTTTGGATTTTAAAACGTCCACGTAACGGAAACTTTAGTTGCCGCGTAAAAAAATCAATAATACGGCAACTAAAGTTTCCGCTACGTAGTACTTACGCATTTTTAATCTTGTCAAAATCCTCAAACCCGCGCTCCAGTCGCTTCGCTACTTCCTCTTCATCCAACACAGACATTACATCAAAAATTGACGCACCTTTAGTCGTACCCGTCACCGCCAAGCGGAGGAAAGGAAACACCTGCCCCGCGCCCAATTCATTTTCCTCCATAAATTTCTTGACATGCTCTTCGATATTTTCCGGCGTAAAATTGCGAAGGCGGTTGATGATCGATTTCAGGTCGTGCATCTTCTCGCGGTTTTCGGGCTTCCATTTTTTGCGGATGATTTTTTCATTGTCGTACTCCGTTACTTCCTCGAAAAAGTAGCGGCTGTTGTCCCAAAATTCATTCAAAGTTTCAAATCGTTCGCGCATCAGGTCGCAGACTTTCGCAAGGTATTCATCAGTAGGTTGGTGTCCGTGCTTTTCCACGTATGGGCGAACAAGCGCAGCCAATTCCGCTGCATCCGTCTGCATGATATATTGCTGATTAAACCACTTTGCTTTCTGAATATCAAACCTTGCGCCTGACTTATTGACCCGCTTCAAATCAAAAGCATCGATCAATTCCTGCATACCAAAAATCTCTTGTTCCGTATCTCCCGGATTCCAGCCCAAAAATACCAAAAAGTTCACCGTTGCCTGTGGCAAAAAACCCTGCTCACGGAAGCCCATAAACAAAGCATCCTCCTTTTTATCCATCCAATCCAAAGGAAAAACAGGGATACCCACTTTCGCGCCGTAGCGTTTGGAGAGCTTGCCTTTACCATCGGGCTTCAAGATGAGCGGCAGGTGACAAAATTGCGGCATTGTATCCTCCCAACCCAAGTAGCGATACAACAAAACATGCGTGGGCGTACTCGGCAACCACTCCTCACCGCGTATCACATGCGAGATTTCCATAAAGTGGTCATCCACGATATTTGCCATGTGGTAGGTGGGCATACCGTCCGTTTTCAAAAGCACTTTATCATCCAATTCATTGCTGCTGAATTTCACTTCACCACGCACGATGTCGTTAAAAATAATTTCCTCATTGGGTTCCACTTTCAGGCGAATAATACGCGGCGTACCCTTATCGTCCAATGCCTTGATGTCACTTTCCGAAAGGCTCAAGGTGTTTTTCATTTTGCCCCGCGAAGCATAATTATACTTCGGATTGGGGTCTTCGGGTGTCTTGAGGTTTTCGCGCATTTGGTTGATTTCTTCGGGCGTATCGTAGGCATAATAAGCATGTCCGTTTTTGACCAATTGCTCGGCATATTGAGCATACATCGGCTTGCGGTCAGACTGACGATAAGGTCCGTAATCTCCTCCCTTTTCTACGCCTTCATCTACCTCCAAACCACACCATTTGAGGGCATTCATGATGTACTCTTCTGCTCCTTCAACATAACGTGTACGGTCAGTATCTTCAATTCTGAGGATGAATGTGCCACCCATTTTTCGGGCAAATAAATAATTGTACAAGGCAGTACGAACACCGCCAATATGTAATGGTCCTGTAGGACTCGGCGCAAAACGAACTCTTACTTTTTTCATTAATTTTGAGTGAATGAATTTTTAATGAATGAATTACTAATGCTACAATGCTTAAATGATGCAATGCTACAATGAATTTTTCGATTTTTGATTGAGGTGATTTTTGATTTTTGATTGATTTCGCAAAAATACGTAAATAAATGTGTCCACCGTAGCGTAATGCCTCCGGCTTGCGTTTTCGTAGAACGATGCTTCCAGTTCGTTCCGCCTTAATTGAGCAAAATATACGCGAGACGCGGACTGGAAGTGCCGCGCTACGTCGATTTAATTTTTAATTGAACAAAAAAGCGTATTTTTGTGTATTGTTTTTTGAGAAAATGAAATGACAAATGCGTTAAAAACGCTTGTTATTCAAAATTAGTTCTCAATCATTCACGATAATTATTGTAAACATTTGTTCGGATTCAATTTCAGTTTATTTACATAAATATAAAAACACAAAAAAAATGATTATGAATAATTTGTGAAACAAATTATGAATTTAAACTTGAACTTGAACTTGAACTTGAACTTAAAAAATATGTATCCTGCAGAATTAGTTGCCCCCATGCAAAGCGATTTGACCGATCACGGTTTCGAGGCATTAAACACATCAGAATCAGTAAAACAAGTCTTGGACGCAAAAGAAGGGACGGTTTTAGTTGTTGTTAATTCCGTATGCGGCTGTGCGGCTGCAAATGCTCGCCCGGGCGCGAAACTCGCTCTACAAAATGCGAAAACACCGGATAAGTCTGTTACCGTTTTTGCGGGTGTTGATAAAGAAGCTGTGAATACAGCGCGTATGTATATGTTGCCTTATCCGCCATCGTCGCCATCCATTGGTTTGTTTAAAGATGGTAAATTGGTGCATTTCATTGAGCGTCATCAGATAGAAGGTCGTATGGCAGAGCACATCGCCGAAAATCTGAAAATGGCTTTTGACCAACATTGCTAAAGAAATTCCAAGCACCAAATTCCAAATTCCAACGCAGCGTAGCACGGTGCTTCCAGCCCGTGTTCACGTCCTACAAGTTTTGGAATTTGGGTTTTGGTACTTGGAATTTTAGAAATCTTCCGCTGTATAAGTAATCATAAACTCCGCTTGCCCTATATCCGTTCGCTCAAATCTAACGCCTTCGCCATTCCATTTTATCTTGCTTGGAACGTCATCTTTTATAAATGCATTGACATAATCCGCCACGAGGTGACTGTGTTCGGCGGTGGTGCGTCCGGTATCTTCCTCTTCTGACACCTTGAGGTCTTTAGTCCAAATGACCATTTTTCCTTCTCCATCTCTCAACGTTACGGTTTCTTCAACCACGCCTTTAACATCCGTCGAGCTTTTGTAAGCAACTTTTAAATCTTCTCCTGTTTCATTCTTTACATACACGCCATATTGATAAGTGGAATTGCAAGAACTCAGGAAAATGAGGGATAAACTGAAAATTAGAATTTGTTTTAACATAATTTTATTTTTAAAAGTACTTTTGTTTACAAAGTTAATTGTTTTTTACTAAAAAACGCAAGTGTTTTAGTCGAAAAAAGAGAAATCGGTCATTTTCCTTCAAAATAATACGTTGTATCTGCATTAATTTTCCCAATAAAATTCATTATCCACATCGTTCTGCATAATTGGGGAAAAGTTTTATGTACGAATCAAGCATCGTATTTGACAAAACGCTATCTTTGCCAGCCTGTTTAAAATGTTCGAGAAGTCAGAAATCAGAACGCTTTGCTGTCAGAGGTCAGATAAATTGGTAATCTGACATCCGACTTCTGAAAATTAGTAATTTTGGAAAACACGCAGACACTTAGAGCACTTCAAGCGGATTTGCTGTCGGGAAAAACGACGGTTGCTGCTACTGTAGAAAGTTATCTGAAAAATATTGAAGCGACGAAGCATCTCAATATTTACGTGGAAGTGTATGCGGACGAAGCGCGCCAAAGGGCGGCGGAGTTGGAC
>JAHDEO010000619.1 GCA_020628725.1 Saprospiraceae bacterium | reverse complement strand
CCTAAATTTTATAAACTCGCTGCGCTCAAACAGTATAAAATTCTTAACGGCTTTTGGTGTTCGCTTGGCTAAAATCAATAAGACCGTCAGAAATTTGTTTGGCTTTGAGAGGCTGTTTAAAATTATTTGTATTGTGAATATGAACGTCTTTTCCGCCCATATTTCAGTTATTTTTCGTCGTGTAGCTCGGCTATAATCCTCAAAATGAGCTTCATCTGAACGAAAAATACATTTCATATTCATCAAAAAAATAATTCTAAACAGCCTCTGAAAGTTTCGTAATAAATTCAAATTAAATTTTCAAACACGCTCTTAGGTTGGGATTAGCCTTATTATAATTTACTTGCAAATTAAAACTTACCGTTGTCGTTTTTCCATTCTGATTTTGGAAGAATGGTTTCTATCACATCCCAGTGTTCGACAATTTGACCATTTTCCAAACGGAATAAATCATAAAATGAGGTGTGGTCTCCTTTGCCAAATTTGCCTTCGCTTACGGTCAATACAAAGTTGCCTTCACCCAATACCATGTGTAATTTGTCGTATTCCATGACCAATCCATTTTCGGCAAAATATTTCATTGCCGCACCAAAACCTTCTAAACCATCAGCAACAGCCGGATTGTGTTGAAGGTATTTAGTTGGGTTGATGTAGGTCGTCAGTTTATCGTTTTCGTGGTTGAGCAAGACATCATTAATGAAGGATTTTATAGTTGCTTTATTAGCTTCAGTTTTTTCCTTGTCTGTGATGTCGGCTGCACCGTCGGTTTGGGTTCTGCCACTTGGATTTGCGGGCTGCACTTCAATCAAATTGTCCCAGTGTTCGACAATCAAATCATTTTCAAATCGGAAAATATCGAAACCAACTTTGGGTCCGAAAAAGTCGTATACTGTGTGCGTGAACACATAGTCTCCATCTTCAAATGCTCTGACTACATTGGCTTTAAAACCTTGAGGAGGAGCGTTTTTCATCAACTCTCCAAATCCTGCCAAGCCGTCTGGAGCAGTTAAGTTGTGCTGAATATATTTTTCCGGGTTGATGTAGGAAATCGGTGTTTGATCCCCTGTATTAAAACTATTTAAAAGGGCAACTACTTTCTCTTTTTTCGTTAAGCTCATATCTGTAAATTTTAGATAGTTGTATCGTCCCATGGATATGGAAGATTCGACCATGTTTTGCATAAATTCGCCTGCTATGGGTGCTGACATAAAGGGTTGCAAAGCAGCATCTGACAGGGCTTTGCTTGCCCAGTAAACGGCGACTACCTGCTTGCCTTTTTCATCTACTCCGGTGAGGCGTTGTAAAAAACCGTCTCTTTTTCCTGTAAAATCTGTTTCGACGCGCTGGTTGGTCGCGTTGAATTTTGCCATATCCGTTCCCTGTTTTACATCAAATGACATGACTTCGACAAACTGACTGCCATCGGCATCGAAAGTCTTGTCCATGGTGTATCTCGCCATTTTCATGGAGGGTCCGTTAATCATTTGAGCGTAATCGGCTACTGAGGCATCGCTCATAAATTTGCCCATAGAAGCATCGGCATCTGCCAAAGATTGCCAGAAAACAATGACTACGTATTCTCCTTTTTCATTGACTCCGCTTTGGCGTTTGATGAACCCGGGTTGTTTGCTGGTAAAATCACTTTCTACCTGTGCATCCCTTTTGCTGAAATCTGCGTGGATGACATTAGGATTGGTCTTGAAAGTGGTAACTTCCATGATTGTTTTAGTTTCCATAGATACTTTATCTTTTAATGATTCGGTGGTATTTTTGGTTACTGTACAATGGCTGAATAATAAAGCCATTAAGATAAATGCGAGTTGGATTGTGTATTTCATTTATTCTACATTTGGAAGGGTGAAAAATGTAGATGTAAAGATAGGTTACGTGTAAAAGGAGAGAAATTGTTAAAACCCTCCAAATTACTGTCAAAATCGGAAAGTATTGCAAGTGAAGTTATTGGAAGAAAATAAATTTCTTCTTGTTTTTTGAAATGCAAAATGTAAAATAATAAATGTAAAATGTAAAAACACTTGTAGCACTCGAATTAAACATTCTTATTTTATCATTTTTTAATTAATTGAAAATGATAAAAATAGAACAAGTTCATTCACTCCACGTCTCACTACTTTTACATTTGAAATTCGGCATCTTACATTTGAGATTAATTTAAATACATCAAGAAGGTTAATTAATAATATGCCAAGTTAGAAGAATGTCATTTATAGGGTTAATAACAAAAATATCATTGGTGAGCTTGTCTGAAAACCTCCGGCGAACTGCCAACGTATTTTTTAAAATACCTGAAAAAATTGGCGGTATCGTCAAATCCTGCGGTGTAAGCAATTTCCTTTATGGGTTGATTGGTACTGATGAGCAGCCTTTTTATTTGCATGATGGCTATTTCATCTATGAATGTTTTGGCTGATTTGTGGACTACTGTCTGAACAATATTATTGAGTGTTTTGGTAGAAAAGCCCATTTCACGGGCATAATCAATGACTTTCTTGCTCTCGAAGCAATTCTTTTCTACCATCTCCTGAAAGGATAAAAACTCTCCTAAATACTTTTTATTACCGGAGAATTGCACCTTTTTAGATTTGATGCGGAATAGTTTGGTAATCATTATATGTAGGGCACTTCGGGTAATGCCTACGGAATATTCGTCTTTGATTTTATACTCGAATCCTATATGTCTGACCAAGGTGATAAAATCAGCAAATTCCTCATTCTCAACTCCTAATTCAATCTTTGGGAAGCTCAATAATTCATTAAATAATTGAAGCGACTTTGAGGCTTCCAGATTATTCAAATGACCCAAAATAAATTCTTCGGTAAACACCAATAAATATCCTTTCACATTGGTGCTTCTGAAAAATTTGTGAATCTGGTCTTTTCTCACCAATAGCACCGTACCTTTTTGATATTTATAATCCGTAAAATCAATGGTATGATAGCCTTCCCCGTCCGTGACAACAAAAAGGACATAAAATTTTACAATGTGATTCTTGAAAATATCGTGGTCTAATTCCCTGCTTAATAGTTCCTCAATCGGGACAATATCAAAGTAGGATTTGGGATTGGTCTTATTTTCAAATTTTATTTGTTTGATTATTTTTTCCATTTGTCATTTTAGCCCGTATCATTTTATTCCTTTATTTACGACATTACACTCCTTGAAGTTACACCTTACGTCTGCTAATATATCTGTTTTTCGCAGAAAAAAATGTACATTTAATTAAATCTGCGAAATACGTGTAAGCAACGCATTGCCACCAGCTATT
>JAHDEO010000618.1 GCA_020628725.1 Saprospiraceae bacterium | reverse complement strand
AAAGAAATGTCTGCTATAAAAAAATACTTCAAAATTCAGAATTTTTTTATTATCTGAACTTTGAAGTATTTTTATATCTTAAACAGAGAATTTAACTCTACGATTTTGAATAAATAATATCTAATTGAGGTCAAAATTTACTCATTCAAAATTGTATGTGAGAATATCCTCGATATTGTTGTACTTTCAATTTCTTGTTGTGTATTCCTTATATCATTTCAACTCTATTAAAAATAGCATACACTGACATTGTAAAACGTGTAATCATCAAATCAAATTAATGATGAGATTGACGCAGCTATTTTCTGTTAAATGTAAGGAAGCGACACATTTGCCTCTAACGAGAATAATCCCCTGTTTTTGGTCGATTTGGCAGAAAACTATCATCTTCTGCCTTTGAACAGTATGGTGGACTCATATTTAAATTTTTTAAGTAAAAGGTGTTGCTTAAAGTTTCTTCAAATCGTATGGGAAACAGCATTGGTGATGAACTATACTTGTGAAGTACGCTATTTACCTTTTGAAAGAAATTCAATAAGAAGGGAAATTTAAAGAAACTTTTTTCTGTTTAATTTATTAACCCTTATGTTTACGACACAATGATAATTATGTTTTATTTAATTTCCAAATAAAAATAGAAAAAATTTTAAAATTTTTTAAAAATAAAATTTTTCATGGATTTTTTTCGTTTTCGCAAAATATAATTTTAAAACTAAATTGTGCGTGTTTTTGTGCGAAAAATGTTTTTTCACACGAAAATTTTGGATTTGTCTTTTGAAATTTTTCAAGTTGTCCGTAACTTGAATTAAATATACTATTTCCGTTCACCGTCAAATATGCAATATACACTTTACGAACTCAATGAATATATCCGACGCGTACTCGCACTCAATATGCGTGGTACAGTATGGATTAGTTGTGAAATTGCAACCATCAAAATGTCGGGCGGGCATTATTATATGGAGTTGGTGGAGAAAAAAGATGATGAAATCATCGCTCAAGCCAATGCCGTGCTTTGGAAAAAACAACATAAAGCACTGGTCGGCAAACTTGGTTTTGAATTGCCCGGTTTGCTGCGTAGCGGAATTCAGGTATTGGCAAGTGTGAGCGTACACTTTCACGAGAAATACGGACTCAAATTTCATGTGGAAGACCTCGACCCGGCATACACACTGGGGCAAATGGAGCGCAAACGCCGCGACATCATCCAACGCTTAAAGTATGAGGATTTACTTCGTAAAAATGCCACGCTTTCCCTTCCAAATGTCCTTCAACGTATCGCTATTATCAGCTCTGCACAGGCGGCAGGTTGGCGAGACTTCGAAGAACATTTAGAACAAAATCCTTTCAATTATCGCATTGATATGCAATTGTTTCAAGCACGAATGCAAGGAGAGTTTTTGGAGGCTGATGTATTGAAGCAACTCGCCAATATCGAAAAACGAAAAACAGATTTCGACGCGGTAGTTATCATTCGCGGTGGTGGTTCGCGTTTGGATTTGAGTTGGTTTGATAGCTACGAATTAGGTAAACGAATTGCGAACTTTTCGCTACCTGTGCTCACGGGTATCGGGCACGAGACAGATGAAACGGTAACGGATTTGGTCGCGCATTCTTCTCTGAAAACACCTACCGCCGTAGCCGAAAAAATCCTGATGAGTTTTCGTGATTTTGAGGGTAATTTACAAATGCTCCAAAATCATATTTTTAATTTCAGCTCAAAAAAAATACAATACGAAACCCATCGCATAGATGTACTCGCACAACGACTTTCTCGCAACATACACCACAGATTACAGCAAGAGAATCAAATGCTTGATTTTGTAGAGACACGCTTAAATGACCTTGCTGTTCGCCGATTGAATGAAGCTGAAAAATACCTCGCTCACCTTGAACATACCACTCGCATCCTCAGTCCTGAATATGCCCTTCAACGCGGATTTACCATTACCCTCAAAAATGGACAACCTATTAATAGTATAAAAGGTATAAAATCGGGAGATGAAATTGAAACACAATTTAAAGATGGTAAAATAGGTAGTAAAATTACATGATACGTAGCGGAAACTTTAGTTGCCGCACATAAAGAAAAACAGTATATTACAAGATATTTTCTAAAACAAAAAATACGCGGCAACTACTTGTCCCGTAACTTGATTCGGGAAAGTTTCCGCTACGCTGATTATGAAACATTTCTACTTAATACTTTTCGGTAGTTTACTGCTCATTAATTATGCTTGCAACACTGCAAAAATCGGCGAAAATCTCGGCGGCGGACTGCGGCAAGGTATAGAGGACTTCAGATTGGATACGGCACATATTGCGGATGTTTCGGAAGCGGCAGTTAGGGCAGCAGTCGAAGAGGCATTGAGAGCAGAAATTGGCAGTCGTGTACAGACACAACTTGACCCGATTTTGGGACAATTCATGGATTCGCTAAATATCACGACGAGTATGTTGCGAGAAAATCTCATGGGAGAGGCAAGTCAAATCTGGCTACAAACACAAGCAGATATGTTGAGCCAAAGACTTGTAGCCACAACTGCCGGACTGCGTGAGGAATTGATAGGTGAAGCGACCAAACAAAATCTCCAAACACTCGTCCGCGAGGCATTGACCGATGAACTCAATAGCTTCCTCGCCAATTGGATGAGCCAACTTAATTCGCCACAAAATCAAGAGAATTTAACCTTATTCAGAGCACAACTCAGCAAGGAAACCGACGCTATGATTATCAGTGCCATCACAAGTGCTTCTGCGGAGTTTGAACGAACTTTTGACCCTACCATCAAAGCCTATATCGACAGTATCAAAACCGTAACAGGCGATACCGAAATCAAAGTCGGGAGTGTGGTTGACAGCACGACGCGTAGTGCGCGAAATTTGCTGGGTGTGCTATTCGGTGGGGTAGGAGGTTTGTTGTTGTTGGGTGGTTTTATTCGTTATTATCTTTCGACACGAAAGTACAAAGATATGATTAAGATTTTGACGAATAATATTGATAAAATCGGTAGTCAGACTGAGTACGATAAGTTGGTTGGTAATATTCGCAAGACAATGGATGTCAAGGGTTTGAATCAAGATTTGGAGCAAATACTAAAAGAACAACACCTTGATGAACAACCTGAATGGGATGATAAAGATAAACAGGTGCTTCGCCTTATTTCCAAACATTTGAAAGAGAAAAAGGGTATCGAAGATGTGGCGGCATTGGAGGCAGAGGCACGGGATTTGGGCTTGGATGAGCATCTTGAAAGTGTGATTAATCGGACGGTGTAACGCTGTCAACCGTTTTACAATTTATCGAGT
>JAHDEO010000617.1 GCA_020628725.1 Saprospiraceae bacterium | reverse complement strand
TTCAGGATTTGTTTGGAATGAACTGATAATTGCTATGAAAACAATTATGAAGATGAGACAGATATATTTTTTCATAAAAAAAACTTCGTAGCACGGCACTTTTAGTCCGTGTCATTGTGTGATGCGCGGGCTGGAAGCACCACGCTACGTATATAAAACGACAAAAATTGCGAGCAGGTTGCATACTTCAAATTCTGTTCCTTTATCTTAGCGGCAGGAATGGACGGTAAAAAAATATACTTTGCATCAGATTTTCACTTGGGTGCGCCTACGTATGAGGCGAGTAGGGCACGGGAGACGCGTATCGTGCGTTGGCTCGAACACATACGCACGGATGCAGAAGCAATTTATCTGGTAGGTGATGTATTTGATTTTTGGTTTGAATATAAAACAGTGATTCCCAAAGGTTATGTGCGAGTGCTGGGTAAATTGGCTGAATTGCGTGATGCAGGAATTCCAATTTCTTTATCGGCAATCACGATATGTGGATGTTTCGCTACTTTGAGGAGGAATTGGATATTCCAATTTATCGCGAACCGATACAATGTACCTTGCACGGCAAACGTTTTTTTATAGGACACGGCGACGGACTTGGTCCGGGCGATAGAGGATACAAATTCATCAAAAAGGTATTTTCTAATCGATTGTGTCAGTGGTTGTTTGCGCGACTGCATCCGAATTTTGGTGTTGGGCTGGCACAATTTTGGTCAGGTAGAAGCCGTAAAGGGAATGAAAAATCACCCGATGAATTCACTACGCCCGAACGCGAATGGCTTTATCAATATGCCAATCGAAAACTTGAAACCGAGCATTACGATTTTTTTATTTTCGGGCATCGGCATATTCCGTTGGATTTGGTCTTGAAAAATGGGACGAGTCGATACATTAATTTGGGGGAGTGGATGACGCATAATTCGTATGCTGTGTTTGATGGAGAAAATTTGAAATTAGAATATTTTGAGAAATAAATTATCACATATTTTTCTTTCGTTCAAACCTATAAGGTTTTCAAAACCTTATAGGTTGTTGGTATTCCTCTTGTTGCAAATTTCTCTACTTTCTGCCCAAGACACAACCTACACGCACGTCGTGACCATTCCCGAAAAAGCTACTTTTATTACCACAGACAAATTGCTGAATGTCTTTGTAATAACAGAGCGCGGAGAATTGGTAAAATATACGCCTGAAGGCGAAGAAAAATTCCGATACAACAACTTTTCACTAGGTAATCCTACACTTGCGGATGCGACCAACCCTTTTCAAATTCTTTTATATTATCCTGAATTTCAAACGATAGTAACGCTTGATAATACGCTGAATGAAGCCGCACGATACGAGTTGTTTGATTTACAGGCGAACGATGTACAAGCCCTCTGCTTTGCCAACGATGGCAATTTGTGGCTCTACGATCCGGTTACATTTACGTTAAAAAAAATAGACCGAAACGGCGAAATTTTATTGGAAAGTGAAATTTTTACTTTCTTATTTGATGAGCTTCCACAACCAAATTTTATTGTCGAAAGAGCTAATCAAATTTACCTGAATGACCCCGCACAAGGCGTATTTGTATTTGATGTGTATGCAGCATTTGAGGAATTGATAGAGTTGAAGGACTTGACTGCATTTCAAATTTTAGATAGAAAAATCGTCTATCAAAGAGAGGGAAATTTAGAAGTATTTTCACCGCAGATGTTGATGAAGGATTCAAGAGCTTTGCCAAAATCTGAAAACGTACAATACGTTCACATTCAAAAGAATTACTTATTTTTAGCGGATAAAAACAATGTTCATTTTTTTCAAATTCGCTGACAAACGTAACGCGAGCTTCCAGCTCGTATTATAGATGGCGAGCTGGAAGCTCGCATTACATTGGCAAAATCCATTCCGCATGTCCAAAAAACGGATATTCTTCTTTTGCTAAATCGACTGTCGAATCAATGTAAGGTTGCTTTTTCCTGCCATTCAATCCGGCTTTTATGTGTGCGTAAATTTCGATTTTTCGTCCTTCTTCTCTGGCTTTATCTCGCAGAAAATGAGCATATTGTAAAATTAATTCGGGATTGGTACGCATTTTTCGACGTTGGCGTCTCGTAAGGTACTTGGAGCCGTAATCTTTGGTTTCTTTGCCCGTTTCCACATCTTTTATAAGCAAATATCCGCTGGATGTTTTGCCGCGTAACATCATGCGCCATGAGTAGCGATGACCTTCCTCCGTCCATGCTACATTGCCGGGAATGAGATGGTGACGGAAGGGCATCAGCAAATGAAATGCGACAACAAGCGCAAGGATACCAATAGTGATTTTTTGTTTTGCAGAAGAAGGTGCAACATACTCGCCTGACGTTTTTGAAACGTCAGACGAGGCGAAAAATGCTTTTATTCTACTACCAGTTTTCGGAAAAACCTCACAAAAACGCGCAAACAATCGTCGAGGCAAATCAGGAGGAAAGAAAAACAAAGTCAAGGTAATTGACAAGAGGGGGAAAATTCCAATTTGAAATACAAGCGTATTGATAAAATGAAATAACAAAATAAACACAAAAATCACCGGACGCGTACGCCGAAAAAGCAGTAAAGGCACAGCAAATAAATCCAATGCCAAGCCACCATAGCTCATTGCCCATGCCACCCAATCTTGTGAAATAACGGAACCGATTATTGAAAGTTTACGTTTGTATTCAAGCCAAGTGAGTAGAGGTTGAGCGCGTAGCCAATCAGGGTTAATTTTTGCCAAGCCACCATAAAAATAAACGATACCCATCAGAAGGGCGAATAACCAAATATGCCACTGAGCAGTAGTGTTAGAATAGATTTCGGGCTTGCGTTGCACATCAAATGAAGCGCAACGATGTGCAGGCATAAAACACATTACCCAAGATAACCAGCAAAATAAATATCCATGATTTAGATATTGCGTTGCTTCTGTAAAATTAAAATAGGTAAAACCGAGCGCAAATAACACCGTTGCCACACGATAATGCAAACCTAAAGCAATCAATATCCCCAAGCAACACATCACCGTCATAAAAATCAAAATCAACCATTCGGGCATGGGCTGTATCCACTCGAAGCCGTAATATTTGAATTGAAATTTGTTGGTGAGATTGTCGCGAGTTTCCTTGTGCAAAATTGTCCCCAATACATCCGCAAAGCCCAATATGCCAAAGACAATTCGGAATAAAACCAAAACGGAAATATCGACAGAACGAAACATGCGTAAAGATAATGATTAACGGTTAACGATTAATGATTAATGTTTGATAATCCCTGAATAACGTTGACCGTTTTTCAACAAAAATATAATGAAAAAC
>JAHDEO010000066.1 GCA_020628725.1 Saprospiraceae bacterium | reverse complement strand
GAACACAGAAACATATGATGATAGAGCAGGCATTTAAAAATCTGAAACCGATGGACAGTAGACCGCCCGAAGGTTTGAAGGAGGAGGTTTTCACCAGTCTGGAAACCTTGCAGCTTATTGCGGATGTGATAGACCTGTTTACATCACAGTTTATTCTCTCTGAATCTGAAATGATGAATCTTTTTGATTCAGATTTTCATGATGAACGCGAAAATCCAAATGAAAATGGTAATGATACCAAAAATCACGAAGATGATAATACCAAAGAAAATGATGATGGTTAAAAAAAGATGAGAAATAAATTATTTTTCAGCCATTCAACTATTTTATTGATAATCAAACAAATAAGCCTCAAAAAGTGTTACTAATACCCCCCCAAACCCTTCTTTGAAATAAAAAAATCAAAAAAAAATGAGAAATGATGTGACCGATTTTCGGTTTTCCGTTTCTATGATACACGAACACCTGAGTAATGTTGAATAAATCGGAATATCACAGACATTCATTTGCTCATCATTACTAAAATTTGACATATGGAAGATTTGATTTTCGGAGAATCTCTGAAAACAATGTTGAATAATATTGTCCCTGTATTGTTAAATGCATCTGTGGCGATACTTATTTTACTACTCGGTTGGTTTCTTGCACGTATCATCTCCGCAGCTATTGTGCGTCTATTGCAAGCTGTAAACTTTGATACATTTGCCGATAAAGTAAAAGTTAAAGAATTTTTAAGCAGGGCAAATGTCAACATGAGTGCAAGCGAGATTATCGGAAGATTCATTCGAGGAATTATTATCTTGTTGGCTTTCGTAGGTGCTTGCGACCATCTTGGTCTAACAGTAGTGTCAGAAAAAATAGGCGAGTTGATTAATTATTTGCCGACGCTATTTGTTGCCATTGTCATCTTTTTGATAGGTGTTTATATTGCGACATTCATCAGAGATCTAATTAGAGGAGCAACGGCTTCTATCGGAATGAGCGCAGGGAAAGTAGTCAGTAATCTGGTATTTTACTTTCTATTCATCATGGTCACGCTCACAGCACTCGACCAAGCAGGAATAGATACTACGGTGATTACTTCCAATATGTTGATTATCATGGGGTCTATACTTGCAGCAGCAGCGATTTCATATGGCTTTGCGTCAAGGTATGTACTCTCAAATATACTTGCCGGATACGCCGGTAGGAATACTTTCAGAAAAGGACAAATTATTGAAATAGATGGTATCAAAGGTGAAATCATTGATATTACAAGTACATCAGTGATTTTGCAGACGACAAGTGAAAAGATGGTGATACCTAACCATGACCTGTTGACGGAAAAAGTTAAGATTCATTAGTGCATCATTGAAAATGAATTAATCATCCCTCTAAATCATTTTCAATGCCTCACAAATAAAGACTTTTCCATAAACCGGGTGTTTGATAACCTGGGGTTGTTTAGCTAAAGCGGCAGCCCCAGTTTTTTTTGGCTTTTTTCTATAACATTTAATATATTAGTTAATGACAATCAGTCATTAATAAAGAATCCTTGGATTTGGTTTTTCTTCTTTTTTAGCGAAAGTTACATTGGTTCCTTCGGGAGCCAATGTACAATTTATATCATAAACTTAGCTGACTTCTCCATAATTCCCCCAGATTACCATCCAAACACATAAATCGCTTTCGACACTATTCCCTGCTCTTCTCTTACAATTTTAAGTGTAACTTCCTCCAGAGTTCCGCTCCTCAAACATAAATGTGGGAAGAGCAACATTGGTCCGCAATTTCTGTGAGCCACCCATTGCCTTTTAAAATTAGTGCCGTTAGTATATTGCCATCCTTTTCAAATCAAACCGATAAGAGAGGGATGGTTTTTAATTTTCCCTCCCTACAAGTGCTTACAAAAAAGGCACTTCCAACTTCATGAAAGTGCCTCCGCGTCGTTTTTCGTATTTACTTGTTAAGCCGCTGCTCTAATATGCAGCGTTTCCAAAGCGTTTTGGATATATTTTTGGAAAGCCTCCATCGAGAAAGGTTTTTCAAAATATCCCTTCACGATTTTCAGTTTTTCTATTAATGCCTTATCCGTTTTTTGAATGGATGAACTAGACACAAAAAGGAGTGTATTTTCGTGCAAATTATAAAAACGCTCACGATAAATCTGAACGAATTCATAGCCGTTCATCATCGGCATATTTACATCTGTAATAATAATTTCAGGAAATTCATCTTCGGGTAGTTCTGATAAGTATTTTAGAGCTTCAGGTGCATGTTTGATAAAGTGTGCTTCGACAGGAATGTCGTCTAAGCCTATCATGGCTTTCGTAAGATATACATCAGCAGGGGAATCCTCTATAAATAGAGCTTTGTAATTTCTCTTCTCAGGCATAAGTTAGTGGATAAAGTAGTTTGTTATAATTACTGTTTGATGTTTGATATATTATATATACGGAAACAATTAAAGTTGCGTTTAATAAATTTACACAAAAATTCGACAGATACAAACAAAAAAAGCGTAACACCTCGTTAACAAGACATTACGCTTACTTATTTCTTATATTTCAATACAAACAACGAACTATTTCATTCTTTGCCAATGAAAGTCTACTTTGTTTTTATGAGTCCATAAAACAAGCTCTATTCCCTTAAAATGTATATTAAATAGGCAATTAGAATTCCTGCGATGGGTCCCATTGGTAAGTCCGCATTGGTCATTTCGTAGCCAAAAAAGACGATACTTACTATCAATAGAGTTGCCATAGCTAACCAAACCTTGAGTGTAAGATTAATAAGTTCGGTCTTATCGAAAGGAAAGTTTAGCCCCAGAATCTGGAAGCTGGTAATTTCATCTTTTTTCTTTTTGTCACTCATAGCTAAATAGTTTTAAGGAATCTATGATTTCATTCAAATAATAAATAAAAAAGGAGTTTCGACATTGTCGAAACTCCTGTAAAAATAATAAAAACTTTTCAAAGTCTTGAAACTTCGATTTTATTTTCTTATCCCCAAACTTGGTTTTCTTCTTCTCTACGCTGACGAATACCCACGATAGCCGTGATAGACATCAATAAACCGAGGATGATAAGTCCCCATTCACCTACTGTCGGGATGCTTACGGAAATTACTCCAAAATCAAAGCCATCAGGCGTACCGTCACCATCTACTACAAATGTTCTTGGTCCCGGATCACCGCCTGCATCTACATAACATGCAGGTGCAGCAGTTACTTCAGCACTATAGCTACCACATGGGAATGGTCCTGTAAGTGAGTAGTTACCCATAGCATCTGTAGCAGCAACGCCTACAACAGCTCCTGTTGCATCATATATGGTAACCTCAGCACCTGTGAAGTCGCAGCCGTCAAGTGTAATGGTTCCCGCAATATCATCTTCGCAAGGGAATACACAAGTTGTGTTGTCAATACAAGTAGCATTTGGATCGTAGTTCGTCGCAGTCGGATCACCACAACCCGGTGTTACAGGCGTAGAATTTAAGCCACAGTCCGTACAAACAGAACCGTCTGCAAGGATAACTGTTGCCTCTTCGTTCGCTGTACATGGGTCACCATCATCACAAGCTTGTGTGCTGATACATGATGGGTCAATAGTTGCCAAATCTGCACAACCAAGTGGTGTTACACACAAAGTAGCATCCGGTGTATCGTTTGCACCCGGATTAGCCACATATTCAGCAAAGCAGATATTATCACAATATGCTCCAAAAGTACAAAGTGTATTGTCGATACATGTAGCATTTGGATCGTAGTTTGTTGCAGTCGGATCACCACAAGCCGGCGTTACAGGTGTAGAATTTAATCCACAATCCATACAAACAGAACCGTCCGCAAGGATAACTGTTGCCTCTTCATTTGCTGTACATGGGTCGCCATCATCACAAGCTTGTGTGCTGATACATGATGGGTCAATAGTTGCCAAATCTGCACAACCAAGTGGTGTTACACACAAAGTAGCATCCGGTGTATCATTTGGACCTGGATTAGCTGCAAATTCAGCAAAGCAGATATTATCACAGTATGCTCCGAAGGTACAAAGCGTGTTGTCGATACAAGTAGCATTTGGATCGTAATTCGTCGCAGTTGCATCACCACAAGCCGGCGTTTCATTCATTATCGTAACCGTCAAAGTAGCTGTACAGCCATTTGCATCGGTGAATGTTTCTGTACCTGATGCAGTATATACTGTACCTGTTGATGCAGTATATGTATCACCATTTGGAGCACATAAGGTTGCCATTTCACTAATATCAGCAGGTACTAATGGAGTGATAGTAACCGTCAAAGTAGCTGTACAGCCATTTGCATCGGTGAATGTTTCTGTACCTGATGCAGTATATACCGTACCTGTTGATGCAGTATATGAATCGCCTGGACATAAAGATGCTGCCTCCGTAGCATCTATAGGTACAAGTGGTGTAATATCTACTGTAAGTACAGCCATACAACCATTTGCATCTATGAACATTTCAGAGCCTGACGCCGTATATACCGTACCTGTTGATGCAGTATATGAATCGCCTGGACATAAAGATGCCATTTCAGTAGCATCTAGAGGTACTATTGCTACAGTAAAACTTCCTGTAGTCGTACACCCAGCAGGATCAGTTACAGTATAATTGTATGTACCATCTGCCAAGTCAGTGAATACTATTTGGTCACCGCTTGTAGTACCTGAAACATCGCCGGTAATAACGTAATCACCCGGAACTGTTGCAGTACCATCATTATTAACTGCTATAGTACCATCATCCGGTGAACCACCATCTACCACAACAGTAATACCTGTTGCACAAGAGTAAGTACCCGGTGTAGTAGTAATTTCAGGACGGAAATCCAAACGAATAGGTGTACCTGTACAGATATTGGCTGCATCAGCATCTAAGATAAACTGACCTGTAGCTGCATCAATATCAATATAAGTCACAGGTACTAATGTAATATAATCACAACCTGTACCTTCACCATCTCCACCATCAGCAGCACCCGGTGCGTAAGTATAAGCTGTACCTACCAAGAATCCTGTATAATTAGGATTGGAAGTAGGATCGCCCGGAGTCGCATCCAAAGCAGGATCGTATGCTCCACAGATTTCTACATAAGCAACACCTGGACTAGCACCCGCATTAGGACCTGCATCAAAGCCTGTAAAGTCACTTCCTGCATCAGTAGTCAAATCAGCAGGAGCATCGCCAAAGCAGTAAACTACATCATTTCCTACATCTGCTCCTATGTCACAAGCAGCCAAAGGTGGCTCGAAAGGTTGTACACCAATACCGATTGCTGTGATATTACAAATACCATCAGCAGGAGCCGGATCGTCAGCAGTGCCAAATACACCGTCTGCACCCGCGTCAGTATCAGCAACAAAAGCCGTAACACAAACTGTATATGTATCACCCGGCGTCAACCCCGTAACAGGTGAAGTATTGGCAGCAACAAGATTACAATTGGCGTCTAGCACACTGAACTGTGTGAAACCACCACCACAATCGTTTACACCATTACCGTCTCCGCCGCCATCACCATTACTATCAAGCAATTCTTGGTTACCGGGACCACCGAGACCGATATATGCACCAGTTTCATTACCTGTTACATTTGGTTGAACGAATGTCGCACATACCTCAATATCTTCTGTGAGATCGGAAGTGGATGCACCAGTCAACGTCCCATTACCATTATCATCACCACCGGCAGTATCACAGATTGGATAACCTGTTACACCTGATGGGAAAGCAGGAGGTGTAGTATCGTCAGGAATAGTCGGAGATACAGCGATTGTACCGAAGTTTGTAGTATTGGTAGGACCACTTGTACACCCTGCACCGTTAGTAGCAGGAGCTGTAGTACCTATCGCACTTCCACTTCCTGTAGTGCCGGAAGCCAAATCATCAAAATCCGCAGGTAATGTGAGCGTATAAATGGTGCCCGACGCCGCAGTCGCTAACATAATACCATCTCCTTCAGAAACTGCTTGAGCACAATCATAAGCAACAAAAATAGGCGGGTTTACAAGAATACCATCGCCGAAAGCATCAGTATAATCTACACTAAGCATAGCTCCTTCCGGGAAACAACCATCTACTACGGTAGTAGTAAGTCCATCAGGAGGAGTACCCATATATTCAACCACACCATTTACTGTAACCGTAACAACAGTCATGTCACCTGCAAAGTAATCATCTGCATTTACCTGAACAACCAAGTAAGTTTCTCCCGGAGCACATCCCGCATAAGCACTAACGCTAAATAATGCGGTCAGCATCAACGCACTAAAAAAGTATAAAATATTTTTCTTCATGATTTATGAAATTGTTTTTGTGTTTAGTATCTGGTTTAAAATTAATCTTGTCTTGTTCTTGCTACAGTTGTAGGCTTTGGAGCAGCATTATTTGTACTCATAGGAACTGTAGATACTTGTAATACCTTTCTGCCTTTATAAGTGTAAGTTTTCGCCGGTGCGGCTTGGAGATTGCTTTGTTGGTTGTTGTTCTGTACCTGTACAGACTTCTGAGCCTTTACTTTTTTCGCTGCTTGTTGTGCAGTAGCGTCATTCACGCAAAACAGCAGCCCAAGTGCCAATGCAGCAGTGAATATAAGTTTGGTCTTTTTCATAATGAATAAGAGAGTTTAACAATAAAAAAATGTTCTACTAAATAATCCAGAAATGCTTAAAACGCCACAACCCTTTAATTATCAAAGAATTACAACATTATAGTTTTTGGATATCACTCGTTTCAATCGGGAGAGCTTTAAAGGAATGGTTTCTATTTGATATTAGTACAGCAAATCTAACATTTTTTTGACAAAATCAAACATTCTCGAACCAATTTTATGTTAATAGGAATAAAAAAAAGGCGTTCCGGGTTTCGGAACGCCTTTTATCTTTGATAAGGAAAATCTTTATTAATTTTCCATTACTTAATGTCTCAATTTCACTAAGCAACAGCTTCTTCTTCTCTGCGCTGACGGATACCTATTATCGCTGTAATAGACATCATCAAACCGAGAATAATTAAGCCCCACTCTCCTGTTGTTGGAATGTCAGCAACCACTGGTGCACAATCACCCGGATCCGGATTAGCTTGTCCAACATTGATACAGGCAGATGCTGCTCCTCCCGCAGAGTTAGCCGTTGCACCTTCTACGGAGCAGGTATTATAATCGCATCCTACTACCGTCATAGCACTTGTTGTGGGATCGATAGAGACTGTAACCCAACCGTAATAGGTATCAGCATTACCGTCACCGTCTAAATCCGGTCCGCTGAATTGAACTGCTATATTATTGTATGGTGCGTAGATATTGCCGGATATTGTATTAGGTCCGGTTGAATTTGTCACCGGTCCGGTGCTTAGGGTGGAGAAAGCAGCCGAAAGACCACCGGAAAATACATTAGAGCCTAAGTAATTACCAAAATAATATAAACCAACAGTAAAAGTACCGACAATTGCATTGTATAGACCGTATGCCGAGCCGGAGAAAAATCCTACAGCAGCATTTTGGTTAAAATACGAGTAGTTTTGTGTTTTTACTTCGTAGCCTGCATTCAGTAAGAATCCTGTGTCTGAACCGACCACTGCACAAGCATCGCTACCCGTTGCAGGTAGTCCTACCAATTGGTTGCCTGTAGCAGCATAAGCTACCGCATAATTGATAGAGATAGATTGTGTGAATGTACCAAAATATCTGACAGACCTAAAATAAGAAGAGAACTGAATGCCTGAAGCAAAAAAGAGATAATAACCTGTAAAAATAGGAAAGACACTTGTATTAGCAATCGTAAAATTCGATGAAGTTCCTTGTACCCAATTGGTCTGCAATGGATTGGCAACAGGTCCACCGGCAGTAAAAGGCACAACCGATGTCAGGGTATTGAATCCTGCAGTATATGGCGGAAGTGGTAAGCCTGCATTTGAGGGCGTAGCTGTCCCATAAAAAACCTGAGTGCCGTATACATTATTGGCAAAGCCCAAAGTAAGATCAGTATTACCGTCACCGTCGATATCGATTTCGAGTGTGTTTGAATCGGCATCTACTACACTTCCCGCAGGGCATTGGGCTTGAGCGTCCGGTGCAAAGACTGCAAATGTGGCAGCCATAGCCGAATAAGAGGCTAGTTTATTTCTAAGACCGCCAGCCTCTATGCTATT
This sequence comes from Saprospiraceae bacterium, assembly GCA_020628725.1. Taxonomy (GTDB): domain Bacteria; phylum Bacteroidota; class Bacteroidia; order Chitinophagales; family Saprospiraceae; genus JAHDEO01. The sequence goes on along the minus strand of JAHDEO010000066.1, from coordinate 12,345 downwards.
ATAGTATTTTTTTATTTTTTTCATATTATGGATTTAAATGATTTTTGATGATAAAAAAACGCTACCTGTCACTGTCTTCTCAATTTCACATTCCTTTCAGTAGTATTTTCTTGAAACTTAGCTTTATCAAAGTTGAGGGGTTCTAATTTTTTCGCATTTTTTTTGTTGGTGTTCTTAGACTTTGGTTGCAAGGTGGCTTTAGTATTATTTTTCTTAGCAATAGCCGGATTAGCCTTAATCTGTGCTAACCTTTGTTTCTTCGCTTCTATCTGGGCAGGGGTCAACTTTGTGGTTTTTGCTTTACTTTTCAAATCTTCTTGATTGATTTGATTAGTGAGTGCGATTTGGGCTTTCTTAGCTTTAATTCTTTGCTGAATTTGTGCCCTTTTAGCCTCTACGTCAACTTTTTTGGTACGCGGTGATTGTTGCGCCTCAACTATATTTCCCATGCAAAACAGAAGACATAAGGTAAGAACTATTGGCATTAAATGTTTATTTTTTTTCATAACAACAGTTTTTGAGTAATGAATTTTATTGAATATCTCACAAATATATTTTTTAAAAAATAAAATCCAAAAAATATACACCTTAAGTTTGAGAGAATACAAAAAAAACAAAAGGCGTTCCGTTGAAACGAAACGCCTTTTATCGCTATTCATAAGGAGAATTAATTATCAATTCTCCATTATTCATTATCAATTAATTAAGCAACAGCTTCTTCTTCTCTACGCTGACGAATACCTATTATCGCTGTAATAGACATCATCAAACCGAGAATAATTAAGCCCCACTCTCCTGTTGTTGGAATGTCGGCAACATCCACACAAGCAGGATTTTGATTAGTAGCTCCACCTACCATCATACAACCGTTTGCTGCATCACCGGACACGGCTGCGGCAGTTTCGAGAGAACATTGCTGGTAACCTGACCCTACACAAGTAACCTCACTGGTAACAGGATCTATGCTGATTTCTACCCAACCGTTGTGTGTTTCGCCACCTCCTCCAATGAACTGTACCGCGAGGTGTGTAGTCGTATTGGTATTCTGGAACGTAGCAGGTGCGTATGAAGTAACAGCACTACCTATTGCAAATGGTCCCGGGAGTGTAGTCAAAACAGAGGAAGGTGCGCTCACACCTACTACAGGTATTGGTGGGAGATATACACCAAAATAAGAGTAGGAAACAGTAAGGCAAGTAGTCGTAGCTCCTATGGCAGCAGCAGCATCAACCGTTGCTAAAGCAGATAGATACAAGTATTGTACACTTGCTGCTCTTGTATTGGCATATGTATAAACAAAGCCATTGGAATTGGCACTTCCTAAAGCAACGCTATTAGGACCTGCTACCCCCGGAGAAGAGTCAATCACTGCACAAACATTCGTTCCGGCAGCACTTAAACCTACGATTTGGTTGCTACCTGCAGCAGCTGCATAAGCTATATTAGTAGTACCCGGATTCACATAGTTGAAGTAGTAGTTATAAACCCCAAGTGCGTTAACCTGAAGAGATAAAGGTGCAGTACCCGTAAGCGTAGAACCTCCTACTCCCGGAGGTACGTTAAACGCACTACCTCCATAGAAACCATAACCATACAATGCACTGACGAAGCCCACATTACAACCATAATAAGTGAAGTAATATCCCGGCACTATCGGAAGTGAAGCAGTGAGTGTACCTGTTTGAGTAGTTAATAGGGCAGATGTTGCCGCAACAGGTACAGTGCTTGTACCATAAGTAGGACCGAGGGCTACCTGATTGATTGTGATACTAAGATCATCAGTACCATCACCATCAATATCAACGCCTAATGGTGCACCTACAGCAGCAGTTCCACATTGAGCCTGCGCTTCGCCGCCACTTACCATAAAAGCAGCCGCCATTGCTGAGTAGGAAAGCAACTTAGTACCTAAGTTGTCTGTTCTTTTATCTGTGATATATTTATTGACTTTCATAGTGGTTTACTTTTGTTTATTTCTTAAATTTTCTCTGATTTTGGCTAATCTGGCTTGACGTGTCTCTGCCAATTTCGCTTTTGTCAGTTGTTGTGGCTTGGTTTGAGGATTCTGTACTGCTCTTTGTTTTACATTGCTACCCACCGCATTTGTACCGGTAGCTTTAGTGGATTTCTTAGTTACTTTAGCATTAGGTCTTGTTTGTTTATCTGTACGTTGAGCAGTTCGCTTTTGTTGATTTGCTTGCAACTCGGCTCTTTGCTTTTGTATAGCTTCGGCTTGCACATCTTTTCCGGTGCGGACGTTAGTGCGTTGAGCTTGCTGACCAATAGTAGATTTAAGCTCAAAACGCTCCGGTGCAGCTTTGCGTTTGCTTGAATAGTCTTTTTGTGCCACTGCATCTGCACCAGTCAAAAGGACCATACTAAATGCCAAACAAGCAAAAAGTAGGAATTTAATTTTTTTCATAATCAAAAATTTTGAGTAATCAGTTGCGAATTTCCTAAAAACACTTCATCATCATACACTCATTTTCATTCTAATTGAATGATAAAGGTGTTGAATATTCTTTTTTAGTAAATCCGGAATTATGGTTTTAATTTACAGGGAAAGAATAAAATTTAACTCTTTTAAAAAGCACTTTACAGGGAAGCAAGTAAGATGAGTGAGTGATATTTGAGTATACACTTGCTACGCACTTGTTGTAAATCAAACATTTAATGCGACATCAAGTGTATCTTTATATCTAATGCCTTTAGTGTTTCATTTACATTTGCGTGACAAATTTAAAAGTTTTTTTATAAAACCAAAAAAATATACAGTTTAATTTAATTTCGGAAAACATTTTTATTTTCCATAATACAAAAAGGCGTTCCGTTGGAAACGAAACGCCTTTTATCGCTATTCATAAGGAGAATTAATTATCAATTCTCCATTATTCATTATCAATTAATTAAGCAATAGCTTCTTCTTCTCTACGTTGACGAATACCCACGATAGCCGTGATAGACATCAATAGACCGAGAATAATCAAGCCCCACTCTCCTACTGTTGGTACATCACCTATCTCCAAACATTGAGGACATGGTCCACCTGTTTGACTGACTGTATTACCTGCTGCATCTGTGAAATCAGCAGTGTAAGTAGAAGCAGCATCAGCAGGTACATAAGCTGTAAATGTGTATGTACCATCACCGTTATCAGTAGCAGTAGCAGGCAACATCAATGGATTGCCACCGGCATCCACTAAGCCAGAACCGCCTGTCAAAGCCCAACCTGCTCCGGCGCCTGCCGGGTCAGTAATGGTGATTGTCTCCAATGCCAAGTCATTTGTACCATCTGCATCCAAGTCTGCGCCATCTACACAGTTACATGGGTCAGAGATTTCTATAGTAGCCATAGGCACTACACAACCTGCACAAGCAGCAGAAGCAGCCATAAGTGTAGAACAACCCAATGGGTCATTGACAGTAGTATTGAAATCAGCATTGAGTATATCGCCATCAGCAGCACAAGCCTGTGATTGAGAATCACATACAGTACCGTCTTCTGCCAATAAATCAACTTGTAATGTACCACAAGTCGCTGCATCAGCACTTACATCTGTAGCTGTAAGTACAGGATATACTGTTACAGAGAATGCTTCAGGAGTACATAAAGGATCATCTGCAAAACCTACAATCGTACCATCTGCGGCATTAACAACATTGCTTGCTGTAATCGCCTGTAAGAGATACGTTTGTGATGCACATGTTGTATTTATCGGAACCGCAATTGAGAAATCATCACAAGCAGTAAGTCCGAATGTAGCTGATTCAAATAAACTGGTAATATAGGATAAGTTACCTGCTCCATCATCTTGGTAAATATCAAAACTATAAATAGTCAAAGTGCCATCGCCATTATCTACCTCAGGATTGATATTACATGCAGCTACCGTCGCTGTAACTATAGTTGCTCCATCAAGCGTACCATCACCGTCAAGGTCAGTGTCTAGATTACATGCTTCACCATCTATATAATCAACTGTACCATTACAAACATCAGGTGCACAACCCGCACAAGCAGCTGAAGTTGCTGTCAAAGTAGAACAACCTTGTGGGTCTGTAACTACCGCACTAAAGTCAGCATTGAGTACATCGCCATCAGCCATACAAGCTTGTGTTTGAGAATCACATACAGTACCGTCTTGTGCCAATAAATCAACCTGTAAAGTACCACAAGTAGCGGCATCTGTAGTAACATCAGTAGCTGCCAATACAGGGTATTGAGTCACCGTCATGATTTCGGAAGTACAAAGAGGATCATCTACAAACGAAACAACTGTACCGTCAGCAGCATTTACAATATTAATAGCCGTTACGATTTCAAATTGATATATCAAACCTGCACAACCCAAGTTGTCAGGAAGCGTAATCGCTAAAGGATCACATGCTGAAAGAGCAAATGTAGCAGACTCAAAAAGTGAACCTAAAAGTGTACCCGTAGCAGCATCCGGTGAGTAAATGTCAAGTGAAGTAACCGTCAATGTACCATCTCCATTATCAACCTCAGGGCTGACAGTACATGTAATAGGTGTAAATGTGGCTAATGTACCTGTTCCGTCAATAGCTACATTACATACTTCAAGGTCAGGATAGTCCACTACCCCTGTACAAACAGCAGGAGCACATCCCGCACAAGCAGCAGAAGTCGCTGTCAAAGTAGAACAACCCTGTGGGTCTGTAACTACCGCACTAAAGTCAGCATTGAGTACATCACCATCAGCCACACAAGCTTGTGTCTGAGAGTCACATACAGTACCATCTTGTGCCAATAGATCAACTTGCAGTGTACCACAAGTCGCTGCATCTGCAGTAACATCAGTAGCTGCCAATACAGGATATTGTGTCACCGTCATGATTTCTGATGTACATAGTGCATCTGGTGTATCAGATACAAAAGTACCATCTGCATTGAAAATATTGATAGCTGTTACTATTTCAAATTGATAGATAAGACCTGCACAACCTAAATTGTCAGGAAGCGTAATCGCTAAAGGATCACATGCAGAAGAACCCAGTACGGTAGCAGACTCAAATAATGAACCTAAGTAGGTGCCGGTCGCTACGTCCGGTGCATAAATATCCAATGAAACGATAGTAAAAGTACCGTCACCATTATCCACTTCCGGATCGACTGCACATGAAACAGGCGTAAATGTCGCCACAGTTCCCGTTCCATCAATAGCCGCATTACATACTTCGATGTCCGGATAATCAACTGTACCCGCACATACAGCACCTGCACAACCTGCACAAGCCGCCGAAGCTGCCGTTAAAGTAGAACAACCTTGTGGGTCAGCAAATGTAGCACTAAAGTCAGCATTGAGTACATCGCCATCAGCAGCACAAGCCTGTGTTTGTGTATCACAAACGATAACAGCCCCAGTCGCATCAACTCCTTGTAGCTCAACAGTCAATGTACCACAAGTAGCTGCATCTGCAGTAACATCTACTGCTGTAAGTACAGGATATACTGTAACCGAACCTACAACTGCACCTTGCCCACATTGTGGATTGGCTACATCATCTCCCACAAAAGTACCCAAGAAAGCCCCAAGTGCTCCTGCAACTTGGTCAAACTCATAAGCATCCACGATAGGTAGTGAATAAAAAGTTTGTGCCTCTGCCGCACAAGAAGGATTTACTAGAGTTCCCTGAATCATGCCATCACCATCAAGTGCCGGTCCATATTCTGTTCCCATATAAATATCACCGAGTGATGGAGATACAGCATATATATCATAAGCGGGTGCTAAGAGAATATCAGGAAATGTGACCGGATCGACCGGAGGAACTCCAATACTACCGTCATTAGGAGGTCCCAAATAAAGCCCTTGGTCTAATTCGGCAGCTACATTTGGAAGTGTAAATGTTATCGCACTTCCTGCACATGCTTCAGTGATAGTAACTGCATCGACAGTAGCGGGAAGCGACCCCGGCTCACCAACTACCGAACACTGCCCATACATATAACCGGGCAGCACTAAAGCTATTAAAGCAATTAATAAAATATTCTTTTTCATAGTCAGGTTCTATTGATTTTGAATAGTAATAGGTTTAAGATTAGATGTGTTGACAGTTCTCAATATAGGTTTTTTAGCATTGATAACTGCTGATTTATCAGTCAATACAGGTTTTTGCACAGTTGTAGTTGTCTTCTTCACCGTGCGATTTGTAGCATTAACTGCTGTTCTGTTAGCGGGTGTTTTCATCAATTTTTGGTTAGTCAACGTTGCAGTACGAGTAGCAGGTTTTGCTTTCAAGTTTTGGCTTGATGCATTGCGAGTTGCAGACTGTTGTGCTTTCTTCGCATCCTGTGCCGTTCTTGTTGCAGCAGGCGTTCTAACTAATTTTTGATTAGCGTTCAAGGTGGCGTTTTGAGTAGCAGGTTTTGCTTTCAAATCTACCTTGTCTTTACGCTCGACAGCCTTGTGTGTCATCGCGTTTGCTTTAGCTTTCTTTTGTTCCACTTTAATCGCACTTTGTTTTTGGTTGAGAACTTTAAGTTCTTGTGCTTGTGAATTGATTGTAAACATGCAAATCAATCCCAATACCAGCGCGGTCATGGATAAGCATTTGATTTTTTTCATAAGAAAAACTTTATAAAATAAACAGAATTAATTTATTATAAAATACACTTAATAAACATCTATAAAGTGATGAATTTTCATGCATCTTAAGAATGTGAAATTAGTTATCTTTTATAGAAAAACCAATAAAAGTTAATAATTTCTTAACAATTAGAACGAGAGTAGAATACAAAAACGACGTCCCTTTCATATCCTTGGAACGCCGTTTTCTTTTACAAAATTTTCAATAATACAACCATTAAAGTGTCCTCAAATTCGGTTTGAATATTTGCAACTCATCATTATTATTTGTTACGATAATATGTTTTATGTTAGCACCTTTTATACGATTAGGAAAATCGGTATGATTCATTAAAAACAAATCCAAATCGCCATCCAAATCATAATCAATTTGAGCTGCTTGTGAGGAAAAAGAATTATCTACCAAGCCATATTGCTTGGCACTTTCCGTAAATGTGCCATCTTTATTATTGATAAAAAGATGATTTTGTCTGTTGGTATAACGCTGTTCAGCACCTCCATGACAGACATATATATCCAGCCAACCGTCATTATTGATGTCAAACATACTAACACCATTCGACCAAAAATCTTTATCTGCAACGCCTGCTTGCTCGGTAATATCTTCAAACTCCAAGTTTCCTTTGTTCAGATATAATTTATTTGGAACAAGATTGCCTGCGAAAAAAATATCCGGCAGGTTATCATTATTAATGTCTCCTATCGCAACCCCGCCACCATTATAATAGTAGTCAAAGGTATTGATGTGCATGTCCGGGAAATCGGTAATTTCATTATTAAAATGAATATTGCTGTGCTTGCTATCCACTAATTTAAAAACGGTATCAGCGGGAACACGCTCTTTTGCATCTGAATTACAGGACTTTAGCCCCCAAACACAAAGTATCGGCAGTAAAAATTGAATGGTAAAACGTCTCATTTGCTGTAGTTGTGTAGTGTGGTTTAAGTTTTCTTTTGAATAACCGCTACGCTAAATATCTCCCCATTATCATCTTCTATTTGTTCGATTTTGTGTTGAAATTGTTTGGTTGTTAATTCGGCTAAATGTTCATCAATGTATTGGTTCCATTTATCGGCTTCTGCTTGCTTTGGATAGGCATTAATATACATATTTTTTTTCTCGTTGCCATCCGGTAAATGATAATAATAATTCAAACCCATCAAAACGATGGCATTTTCGTTATGCTTGAATATGGCATCTACAATATGTTTACAAAACGGATAGACAATCCACATAAAACACACATCAAACTTGTATCGCTGACATAAATTTAAATAATTCCCTTGAATCACCTGAAGATGCGGGTATAATTCCTTGCAACGTTGTATGCCATAGCGCGACATTTCTATACCGAATTTCTTTTGGGCGTGACTGACCGCATTAAGGTTGTGTCCTTCTCCAATGCCGATTTCGCAATGAACTTTCCCTTTTGCATATTTATCTATCAACTCGGCAACAGCTAACGGCGAACGGTCTGTTTTCAAAAACACCTTATTTGCTTTCTCCCTGTATAACTTAGGGTCAACGGCAGCCGCCATCTTTTCTTCGTCTAAATCATGCTGCAAAAATGCTTTGATGTTTCGGGCTTGTTCGAGCGGAGCATTGATGATGTCTTTATAATTGACATACAGTATTTTGATATTATCATGTTCGGCATCCCATTTTTTTACGGCTTCGACGACACGTTTCATTTTTTCGCGTCGCTGAACAGCAAAAAAAGTGGTTTCGTCATTCCCGAATCTTTGCTTGTTTATTTTTCTTCTGGAGAGCCATATTTCTTCCAAATCTCGCTCTACAAATACAATTTTATATAGAAAACTCTCCGTAGACAGCAAGCGTAAGTATCCTGCATACACTTTGATGCACTTTCCTTCTAATTCTTCAAGAAAGGAATGAGAATATGATACGGGTGCCTGACGGTTGACGCGCATAATACGTTGATGTTCGTAGTAGCCATTGGGGTTATATTCATCAGCTTTTTTTACTTCCTCTACAGCTACTTCAAGTCCACCTCGTTCCAACATTTGCATGAGCATGGATGTACCTGCACGCATCATGCCTGATACCACATATATTGTTTTGGTTTTCATTGTATAAATATAAAAAAAGGCGTTCCGTCTCGGCTAAACCGAGAGAAACGCCTTGTATCATTAAAGAAGAAAAATTATCAATTTTCCTTTCTTAATTCTCAATTATTAAGCAGTAACTTCCTCTTCTCTACGCTGACGAATACCCACGATAGCCGTGATGGACATCATCAAACCGAGAATGATTAAGCCCCACTCTCCTACAGTTGGAATATTCTCCACAGTAGGACATCCCGTAGCTACTGTGACGCTATCTGTGCAAGCAGCATCGGTATCGTCTGTAAAGTTAACAGTCAATCCACCGTCACCTACAACATTGTACACAAGCGGAGTACCGTAAGCAACATTTGCATTGCCTTGGTCATCCGAGAATGTTGGGAAGGCAGCCGGATCGCTATTATTCACAGTGATCGTGATAGTAGTCATATCATCAGACGGGTCGTCCGGAGTACCTGCATCATCGCACATAACATCTACGGATGTCGTAATCTCACAAACAGCCGGATCAGTGGCGCAATTCGGACTTGAATTTGTAGCCTCACCTACATTGATACAAGCATCGGCAGCAGTAGAGTTAGCTTCTGCAATCGCATTCTCAATAGAACACTGCTGGTAGCCACTACCCGTACAAGTAATCGTACCATCACCATTACAAGTTATAGTAACCCAACCATTGTAGGTATCTTGGGCACCATCACCATCCAAATCAGGTCCTAAAAACTGAACCGCCACTGCCGTAACAGGATTGGTACCACCAGTAGCCAGAACATTTGAGCCGGTATAAGTACCTGCCAGTAGATATGGACCTGCATAAGTTGCATCCGGTTGAGGTGGCACAGAGGCAGTTGCCATCGTAGATAGGTAGAGTTGCGGACCTGCTGCAAAATAACCTCCAAAAACACTTGCAGTGCTAGTCGTACAAGTGATACCACTGACGACAGTCGACGCAGTAGCCATCGCTGTGACAGTACTAGTCGGGAAGTCATATCGGATGCCACCGGCAAGTAGAAAAGCGTAAGCTGAAGCTGCTACATAATTGGAGCCTACAAATGAAGAAGTACCTACACCTGCTACACCCGGTGCCGAATCAATTACACCACATACGCCTGTACCTGTTGCTGATAGACCAACAATTTGATTGGAACCTAAAGCAGTAACAAAACAATAGTTAACTGCTGCTAATGTAAGGTAAGCAACGCTATAGAATGCATTGGTATAGCTCACCATTGCGCTTGCTGCCGCAGTTGCAGTAGTCACAACAGGACCTATGGTAAGCATTGAGCCAGCCGCTGCGAAAGGTCCGTACCCAAAACTAGCTACATAACAACCATAATATGGCGCAATAGTAAATGCCGTTTGAGGAATAGATGCCTGAGCATAAGCATAAGCAGCAGGAAATGTACCTACTGCAATACTACCCACCGGAACAGTATATGAGCCGGAGCCAATTGTGGTAGTAAATGAACCACCAAAAAGCTGCACATCGTCGGTACCATCACCGTCGATATCTAATCCTACAGGTGCGCCGGGTACTGCGGTTTCGCCTGCACATTGTGCCATTGCGTCCGGTCCACTAGCAACGAAAGCCGCCGCCATAGCCGAGTAAGAAAGTAGCTTTGAAGCCACTCCACTTGATTGGGCGTCGTTGATATATTTTTTAATTTTCATGATTTCAAGTTTGACTTTAGTTATTGATTTGATTTACGTTCTTTGATTTTTTGTTGTACGGTATTTCGGTCAAACTTGACGTTAGAAGTTCGAGCGGCTCGTTTTGCCTTGAGTTGCTGTCTTTGCTTTGAAAAGTCATACTTTGGACGCTCTTTCACTTTCACGCCCGACTTTTTTGTTGCATTGACCCTCGGAGTAATGGTCTTAATCTCTTTTGTCGCATTCGTACGCTTTTTGAGTTCCCCTTTTACACTTGCGTTACCGGAGGAGCGCACTTTTGCAGTTGCCTGTTCGGTATCGGCTGTTTTGGCTTGTACGGGTGTAGCTTCAAGAGTTTTGTGAGTCTTCATCTTTTCAGCTAACACTTGCTTGCGTTCTTCCTTAACGCTTTGAGCATTAGCTGAAAACGCAAAGAATCCCAGAGTCAGGATGACCATGGATAAACATTTGATTCCTTTCATAGTTAAGTAATATTACTGTGGATGATAAAATAATTTATTTAATGAAAATTGAAATATATTCGAGAAAAGCAAGAAGATATATTGTTAACCTAATAATCTTGAAAGTTGGGTGAGTCCTGTGATGGGAAAACAGGTTTCAAATGACTCATATATTTATATATATCTAAGCTATTCTCTAATAGTTTGTATTTCAAACATTCATATTGACGCCTCTTTTCGACGTAAACTTAAACAAAAAATTCATTAAACAAAAAAAATGGCGAGAGGAAACTGGACTTGTACATAGTTTCGATGTATATTTTTCGGAATTAAAAATCAAAAACAATTAAAGCAATCATTTAATTTACATTTTTTTATACATAAAAAAATTAAACTATAAAAATACCTAAAAAAATCACAAAAAAAAAAGACATGCCATACGAAAATTGCACATCTTTTACCTCAAAAAAGGAAAAACTTAGGATTCAGTTTACCGGATTAAGTTGCAGAGATAGAACTGGTTTGAACTTTTGATTTGAAGGCGAAAAACAAGGATTTATGGTTCTGATGAAAGCTTTTTTGAGGCGCATAGTGGAGCTACGTAACGAAAAAAAGATAAAATCAGGTTCATAAAGCGTTGTTTTGCAGCCCAAAGGAAAAGTTTAAACGAGTTCATAAACATAAAAAGCAGAACAAAGCCTTACGCTTTATTCTGCCCATGTTAGATTTTATTTACTTGAAAATGCTCCCACTAGTTGGCTACATAAGTAACCGGTCTGGAGAGTGCTACACTAAATGGCGCGTATGTCGCTTTCGCAACTATTATATAATCACCCGCTGCCGGTGGGGTAAAACTTGCCACAAGTCTGCCCGAATTACTACTTGCAATAGGCTGACCATTGACCAAAATAGTCAAGCTTTGCACCGGATTAACCACGCTTGTGTATATGGTTACAGGAGTACCTACGCTTCCGGTATTAGACACAACAAATACTCTTAATTGTGATAAATTCTCTGCTTTCTCAATCTCTACGGGAACAACCTCTGTGTTTGTAGGAAGTGTGGTTGCGTAAGTTGAAGTTACTGCAAAGCTTAAAGTAATAACAAGTGTAGAAAAGATTAACTTAATTGCTGACATAATGTTTCTCAATTTTAATTAGTTTACTTAAAAGAGTTGTCGGCAACAAAAGTCACTAATTTGCAACCTCATACAAACGATAAAATTTGAACATGCGTGACATATTAAACAATATCTTCATTCGAGTAATGCTTATAATAAAATATTGGATAACAGTTGATTAGCAGTTACATGTAAGTATTTTTTGTGAATGGCGATATTATTTTGTTGGAGCTACAGATGAGAGCAAAAAACAGTACATTTCCAAAGCCTTATCTTACAATATTTTGCTATATTATGCTTATACAAAATAACACAAAACAAACAAATGATATAAAATAAAACTTCAATGATGTAAATAAAAACAATTCTTCGTAATACCCTTCACTCTACAAACGTGACATAAATCAGATTCAAATTTCAT
>JAHDEO010000616.1 GCA_020628725.1 Saprospiraceae bacterium | reverse complement strand
ATAAACCTGTTTGGGAGGAGAATAATGGAATTTCTTCGAGAGTACCGAGGTAATGGATAATTGATAATTGATAACGGATAATGATTAATAACTGATTTTCGCTACGCGAAAACACCACATTATCCATTATCCATTATCAGTTATCCATTAATTCTTCGGTTTTAATATCAATAATAATTTGCTAATGATAAAAATGACCAAGCCGTACATGGTCGTAATCATGGATACCTTGAAGCCACCTGCCAAAATACCCGGATTAATTCCGCCTGCTGCCTCAATTTGACGCATAGCAGAAAATAAACCTACGAACTGACCAAGTATACCCAAAGCTAATGCCACGATACCCAGGTTCTTAATGACACTATACCACTTCTCATCAGATGTCATTAAGCGAACAATGAAAAAAATAACTATCAGAATAAGCAATAACGTAAGCATATTCATAAATAGCGGACCGCCTTGTCTGTAAATATCAAGCATAATTTTTATTTAGTTGAATGGTTCATTGAGTTCATTGGGTAGGAATTTTGCAAAGCAAAATTTAGTCATCTTAATGAACTTTATAAACTCAATAAACTGTATAAACTTCCTATGAACTAATAACCAACTCCCCCAGCTTAATGCCCATGTAAATTGCTATCAAACACACCACTACACTCCCCAAAATATTCACAAAAGCATAGGCATAATTTCCCGTTTCAAACAAAGAAAACGTTTCATTGGAGAAAGTAGAAAACGTACTGAATCCACCACACAACCCGACCATAAAGAATAACTTCATTCCGTCACTCACACCGTCTTTCAGACTCCACGCCACAAAAAATCCCAACACAATACAACTCAGAATATTCGCCACCAACGTCGCATAAGGAAATGTGAAATTATATCCCGACATCCCACGTGCGATACTATATCGTAGTAAACTACCTACTCCACCACCCGCAAAGACTAATAGATACTGCATGAAAAGATTTTTGATTTTTGATTAAGTGATTTTTGATTTTGTTTCACAAAATTCTGACATAAAATTTGCGTAGCGAATTAATCAAAAATCGAAAATCAAAAATTATTCAACCGCAACTCGTTGTTTTGATTTTGAATAATAATACAATCCCGTAGACATTATAATTGCCAAACCTAATAATAGCAATAATAAAGGTAACGACCCGATATGTTGTAATTTATAGACGAGAAGAATAAATAAAATATTGACTCCTACGAGAATGTAGGTCGCTTGCATATGAGATAAACCACTGTCTATCAGAAGGTGATGAATGTGATTGCGGTCAGGATGAAATGGTGATTTTCCTTTTAAAGCTCTTAGTGTAAACACTCTCAAAGTGTCGAACAAAGGAATAATCATCACACCAACTGCTACGGCAGGAACGGAATCAATCGCCATTGGATGTGTGAGTCCTTTATTAAGTTCGATGAATTTTATCGCTAAAATCGAACACACCAAACCTATCAACAAAGCCCCCGTATCACCCATAAATATGCGTGCAGGACTGTAATTATATTTTAAAAATGCTACCAAAGCCCCCGCCAATGCAAAGGCAATAATCGCCAATTCAATTGCATTGATACTATAAAACCACCAACCGAAAGTAGCTGCTATCACCGTACCTATGCTACCCGAAAGCCCATTGATGCCATCAATCAAATTCACTGCATTGATAATCACAATAATTGTAAAAATAGACAAACCCAAACTTGCCCACAAAGGCAAATCATAAATCCCAAATACCCCGTACAAACTCGTCAATTTTACATCTGCCCGAAAAACAAGAATAATAGCTGCGAGTATCTCCCCCGCAAATTTCTTCGCCGGAGAAAGTGGTACGATATCATCTTTTGCACCTATGAGGAAAATTACAATCAGCGCACACAAAATGTATTGCAGATCACTAAAAACCACAAAAGGCGTCCAAAAAGTAATCGAAAAAATAACCCCTGCAAAAATACCAATCCCGCCGAGCGTTGGTATGCTTGTCGAGTGAGAGCGCCGTTCGCCGGGTTCATCCATCAAGCCCTTGACCCGCGCGATATTGATAATCGCAGGAATCGCCAGCCAAGTGATAAAAAATGCAGTCAGAAAACTTAGGATAACATCGTACATAAGCAATGATACAATGCTTTTGAATGAGTGAATGAGTGAATTTTGAATGAGTGAATGTAATGCTACAATGCTGAAATGCTACAATGCGATAATGAAGGGAAATATTGTAGCATTATCGCATTGACGCATTGTAGCATTAGATTCACTCATTCGCTCATTCAAGAATTTACTCATTGACATTTAAGCATTGCTTACGCAAATATAGTCAAAAATAGCATTAGGGATGATGATAGCATAAATTTACATGCTTGGGTAGATTATTTTGTACTTAGTTTTTGCTTTGAAAGCAGGAGTTTATCGAGATAAATGACTGATTTTAAAGTGAAAAATAAGTGCGAAAGAAACAGTCAAGAATGCAAATTTATGCTGTCATCATCCCTTAACCCGTCCAAATGTGTATATTTGACCCGTATAATGAATAAATATTTTGCGTAGTAAAATATGAATCACAGGTTGTAGAAGTAAGTATTCGGATTAATTTGAGTTAAAAACAAAATGTTGAATATCAACACGTTTGAACTTAAATTTATACTTAAACTTAAACTTATCACGATGAACCTTGCTATACTCTCCCAGAAATCTACGATATATTCCACACGCCGCCTCATAGAAGCCGCGCAAGAGCGTGGGCTCAATGTACGTCGTTACAATCACTTGAATTTTGTCATTGTAATGGAGGGTAAAAAGCCATATCTGTATTATAATAATCAGAAAATTGAGGGAGTGGATGCCATTGTGCCGCGTATCGGGGCGTCTGTGACATTTTACGGTTCGGCGGTGATCAATCAATTTCAAATGATGGGTGTATATACGCCTGTCACTTCCGAAGCCTTGTGGCGTGCGCGGGATAAGTTGACCAGTTTACAACACCTTTCGCAAGTAGGCGTAGGGACACCTAAGACGGTATTTACCAATTATTCGAGTAAGGTAGATGAAATTATTGAGGCAGTAGGTGGACCGCCATTGGTGATTAAGTTATTGGAAGGAACACAGGGCTACGGTGTGATACTGGCAGAAAGTGTGCGAGGCGCAAAGTCGGTGATTGAGGCATTCAACAAAACCAAAACGCGCATTATCGTACAAGAATTCATCAAAGAAAGTTCGGGAACAGATATTCGTGCCTTTGTAGTGGGCAGAAGGGTGATAGCAGCGATGCGCCGCAAAGCGACCCGCAAAGGCGAGTTTCGTTCCAACCTCCATCAAGGCG
>JAHDEO010000615.1 GCA_020628725.1 Saprospiraceae bacterium | reverse complement strand
GGATGAGCCGTTTACCTTCATTACCAACCACATTAAAAAGACTGCCAAAGCAATGCGCGCTCAGAAAACCATTGAAAGTGAAGGAGATACGCCCCTCACAGAAGCTCCTGAAAAAGAGGATATTCCGAATACTACACCTTCTCCCCTACCCAGTGATACGAATCGTCAGTTGGAATTAGAAGGCTTAAGAGAAACAGAAAAATTATTGATTGAAAAACGCAATATGTTTCAACAGCAAGCTGCAATTTCATCAGACGCGGCACAGAAATTTGCTTTGAAAAAACAATTGGAGGAAATTGATAAGGAATTGGTGGATGTGCGGGAGAAGATTGGGCAGATTGGCAGAATTTGAACTCATTCCCTTTCAAATTCACACAAAATTTCGTAATTTGTATTTGGTAAAAATAATTTTCACTCATTCAGTATCAATTCATGCGACTCGGACGCCTCGACAATGAAGTATTCTTTAAAAAAGCCTTTACAGACGAAATTGTCTTCAAGGCTTTCGTGAAGGATATTATTGGTATTGAGGTAAATCCAGATAAAATTGAAACCGAAAAAGCCTTCCAACCCAAAATCGGCAATATCAATTTCAAGTACGATATTTTTGCTGAAGATTCTGAAAAGCGCGTCATCATCGAGATTCAAAAAGTAGAATACGACCACAATTTTGACCGCTTTTTACACTATCATTTACAGGCAATTACAGAACAACAACGCAGTTCAATTGATTACTCTGTAGAGAGGACAGTATATACAATTGTTGTGATGACTGCACCTTATAAAATTCACGAAGAAACAGGTAAATTTTATCACGATGAAGTGCTCATCTCCAATCTAAATCCTAAAAACCTTAAGGGAATAGAACGCGAAATATTTAATCATAAACTCATTTTTCTCAATCCGAATTACAAAGGTGAAGATACACCGCAAAACTATCGAGATTGGTTAGATTTGATTTATGAGAGCATTCATAACCCTGACAATCCAAACATTAACACAGAAAATGAAGGAGTAAAACGCGCCGTAGAGATGGCAAGTTACCAGAATCTAAGCCCCGAAGAATGGGAACAGTCCAAGATAGAAGTCGGAAAACAACAAGTCATTTTGGTAGAAAAAGAAGCAACTGCTATGGACATTGCTAAAAACCTAATTCGTATGGATGCTGATGATGAGTTTATCATGAAAGCTACTGACCTTTCGCTCAAATACGTTCATATACTTCGTGATTTGGTCAAAGAAGAAGACAATAAGTAATCCCTCACACCGCAATCCCCTTCGAAGCCTTCTGCACTTCCTCAACCGCTTCTCTCATTGAATTAGCTTTGGGCCAAATATGAAAACCACCTTTACTAAATTCCTCCATTGCCGCAATAGCTATCTCTCGAAAAGGTGTATCCCAAATCCCACCTTTCATCTCAATGGGTATTGACCAAGTTCCCCAAATACCATTTTCATCTACATGTCCTGTATAAAAAACCTCGTGTGTCGAGTATCTCTTGGTCATTTGGCAGAGCATTTTCTCCGTATCATACACACCGCGCCATGTAAATGCCCCCACATTGTCACCACCACTGCCCGTTACTATTCCATTTTTAAAATCAAGGATAAATGACATTCGGTATTTCTCCTTGGTTTTTCCATAAAGAAAAAACCCTTCCCATTCTCCGCTTGGAAAAAGCGGGTGCATTTCTGATGAATTGTCGGATTTTAGCGGCATAATATTGAAAATTGTACGTAATTTCGTGTGTTTGAACCACAAAGGACACCAAGAACACTAAAACCAAATCAACGTGAAAGAAAACTAAGTTTATTTAAAAGTTTCATTATCAATAATTTATAAAGTTTTTAGTGAACTTTGCGTTAGTTTAGTTTTCGTGTCCTTAGTGCGCTTTGTGGTTCAATTATTTCAAATTCAAAAATAAAAAATTCACACATAAATTATGGCAAAGCTTGGTAACTATGTACTCGGAAAATGGGTAGAAGGCGATGGTATCGGCAAACCTTTGTTCAATTCTGTCAACGGTGAAGTCGTTGCTATGGCAACAACAGATGGGCTTGATTTCGGAGCAATTTTAGATTATGGACGAAAAGTCGGTAACCCTGCACTCCGCAAAATGACCTTCCAACAACGCGGAAATATGCTCAAAAAACTCGCGCTTTATCTCACCAAACGCAAGGAGCAATTCTATCCCGTCAGCTACCAAACAGGTGCAACCCGTGCAGACAGTTGGGTAGATATTGAAGGTGGTTTTGGGAATTTATTTGCCAATGCTTCATTACGCCGTAATTTCCCAAATCAAACTTTCCACGTCGATGGTGAAAGCATCGACCTTTCACGCGGCGGCAATTTCATGGGACATCATATCATGGTGCCAAAGCGCGGTGTAGCTATTCATATCAATGCCTATAATTTCCCGGTCTGGGGCATGTTGGAAAAATGTGCGGTCAACTGGATGGCTGGCGTGCCTGCAGTGGTCAAGCCCGCTACAGCAACTTCCTATTTGACTGAAGCCGTTGTACGCGAGATTATCGCATCGGGTATTTTGCCGGAAGGCGCATTACAATTAATAAGTGGTTCAGCGCGAACGATACTCGACACCGTTGATTCACAGGATGTTGTGACTTTTACCGGCTCGGCATCTACCGGGCGTATGCTCAAAGCACATCCGCGAATTATCAATGAAGCTGTACCCTTTAATATGGAAGCGGATAGTTTGAATTGCTCTGTTTTAGGAGAAGATGCGGTACCCGGAACACGCGAATTTGATTTATTTATAAAAGAAGTTCGTAAGGAAATGACGGTCAAATGCGGACAAAAATGTACTGCGATTCGCCGCATTATCGTCCCTGAAAATTTGGTGGAAGATGTACAAATCGCTCTCGGCAAATCACTCTCAAAAGTAGCTATCGGCAATCCTACTGCCGAAGGGGTACGCATGGGCGCACTCGCCAGCAAAGACCAAGTGCAAGAGGTACGCGAGCGCGTAGGCGAATTGACCAAAACAGCGGAAATAGTATATGGTAGTTTGGAAGCGATTGATTTGGTAGATGCAGATTTTGAGAAAGGTGCGTTTTTGAGTCCTGTTTTATTATTGGAGAAAAATCCATATAAAAATACGGCAGTACATGAGGTAGAAGCCTTCGGTCCTGTAAGTACGATTATGCCCTACAAATCGCTTGACGAAGCAGTGGAACTTTCTCAAATGGGTAAGGGGTCACTCTGCTGTTCGATTGCCACTTTTGATGACCGGATTGCAAGAGACTTTGTCGTAGAAGCGGCTACACATCATGGGCGAATTTTGGTCATTAATCGCGAATCTGCCAAGCA
>JAHDEO010000614.1 GCA_020628725.1 Saprospiraceae bacterium | reverse complement strand
AGGAAAATATCGGGCAGACCTTGTCTTGTTTATTGAAATCGAATAATGATTTTGCGAAAGTGGAGAATGAATTGGTGTCAATTGTGAATTAAAGAATGAATGAGTGAATGAATTTTGAATGAATGAATTTTTAAAATGCTAAAAAAATAATATGAAAGAGAGTAATGATAAAACCGAATTTGTTGAACAGCTAAAAAAGAGAATATTCGATTGGGTAGTCCGTGTAACTGATTTTTGTGAATCACTCCCAATGACAGCAACCACTAGAAACGTAAATTTCCAATTGACCAAATCATCTACGTCAACAGGAGCAAATCACAGGGCAGCGTCAAGGGCAAGATCTAAAAAGGAATTTTTTGCAAAAATAAGTATTGCAGTAGAAGAAGCTGATGAATCACTTTATTGGTTGGAGTTGCTGAAAGCGAAAGATTATAATATGGATATAGAAGAACTTGATGCGCTCATTAAAGAAGCTGACGAAATAACAAGAATACTCGCAACAGCAAGATATAAAGCCGGAAAGGGGTTAGGGGAATAGTTTAGGGAAATTCATTCATTCAAAATTCATTCACTCATTCATTGCTCTTTAACAAAAAGTTAAATATTCGTTTTTTTTAATAAAAAGAGTGACTTGTCGTTTGTTTTGAACAAAAAATAATTACATTTGTAATACTAAGCAATAAGAAACAAATAAATCTTCCAATTCAACTTGTTCTTTTTTCCTTTTTCTTCGTTGTAAAAATCCTTACGTAGCGTGGGCTATGCGCGGTTTTTACGCCTCGAAAAAGAAAAAAATAACTGCGTTCAATTAAAAGATTTATTCATTTCTTATTCCTAAAGTAAAAACCTCATTTCCACACAACACTATTGTCTATGCACACCAAAGTCAAAATCGTTCTTTCATTGCTCCTTATTTTGAGCTTGGTTTCCTTTTGTTACATCAATTTTTGTCCATCAACTCAAGTTGCGGAGGTTTCTAATTTCATGGAAATGCTGACAGCAGAGTCGCCGGATTTCAATTCTATGTTGCCTGAATTGGAGATATTGGAATGGATAATTGAGAAAGTGACACCGATAATAAGGTAAAATTCGATTGCTTTTATTTAATAATTTCTACATCTATAGATTCTTAAGGTAGAACTACAATACCCAATTCTTTGCTTAGCACTTCGCGTAATTCTTGGAGTTTGAGTTGTATTTTCATTAGGTGAAGTAGTTCGTCTACGCGACCTTCTGATTGAGCACTTTTAAAACTCGCACTATTTTTTTTACATAATCGACAGACCTTTATAAGTTTAAAAAGGGTTACGCCCTCCTTAACATCCCTTTTATAGTTTTGGTCGGGCATTGGTTGGGTTTGCAGCGGGTGTTCTAACATGTTTTCCCAGTTCGGACTATATTCATGCTGTTCATGTGTGAGTGTAATAACGAGGTCAGAAATACGTGTGTCATTGTGATTGAGAAAATACTGCGGTTCTACAGGCTGTTGATTGTGGATGAGTTCGTAAGTCTCTATCACGATTTGATGGCATAATTTATTGTCAAATTCCTCCATCACATCCTCAATACTCGTCAACACGTATACCGCTACGGTCATGTTGCCCTCGAATATCCTATCACCAAATTCCGCGATAAGCCGCACGATGTTTTTCTCTTGAGGTACATCATTTAACTCCTGATATATGTTTGATTGGTTTTGGGTAACTCTGTGAGGCTCTGAAGCATTATCGCTTTGAGTAGTTGGTGTGGAAATGTTCTCTTGATTATTTGATATATTTTGTTTTTTTTGTAAGTCTTTAAATATAAGAGTATTAATTGCATTTATTAGTCCTTGTTGATCAGTTTTGAGTAGTTCAGCACATTTTTTTATATACCCTTCACGCTTTGGAGGATCTTTAACCTTAGAGATAGTAAGTATAATATCGTTTATTAATTGTGACCTTTTAACAGGGTCATCTCCCGCTTCTTCGAGTAAGAGGTTGGTTTTGAAAAGGATAAAATCATTCGCATTGTCGGCTATATATTGCTTGAAAGCATCCGCGCCAAGCTGTCGTAGATAAGAATCAGGGTCTTCGCCTGTAGGAAGCAATACGACCTTGACATTCATATCCTGCTCCAAGACCATATCCAAACCGCGCATCGCTGCCTTGATACCCGCAGGGTCGCCGTCGTAGAGGATTTTCATGTTGGGCGTGTAGCGTTTTATCATGCCGATTTGCCCGACGGTGAGCGATGTACCCGACGAAGCGACGACATTTTCAATGCCCGATTGATGCAGCGAAATCACATCCGTATAGCCCTCTACAAGTATGCATTCATCTGCGCGTCTGATGGCGGTTTTGGCAAAATAAATGCCGTAGAGCGACTTGTTTTTGACGTAAATTTCGGATTCAGGCGTGTTGATGTATTTGGGAGATTTTTTATCTTTTGAAAGCGTTCGCCCGCCAAATCCAATGACTTTTCCCGTCAAATTATGAATGACAAACATCATTCTATCCCGAAAGAAATCGAAGCCTTTTTGAGACGTGACGCCCGCTTTTTGGAGCAATTCGAGTTTGTATCCTTCTTTTACTGCTTTATCCGTGAAAGTCTTGAAGCCGTTGGGCGCGTAGCCAAGCCCAAATTTTTTGATGGTATCTTCATTGAAACCGCGTTCTTTGAAATAGGTCAGACCAATATTTTTACCTGATTCTGTTTCAAAAAGTTGTTTGGCGAAAAATTGTTGAGCGCGTTCATTGATAAGATAGAGGCTATCCATCGTTTGTCGCTCTTGTATGGCTTCAGCGGAGGGTTTGGTTTCGTCGATTTCGATATTATATTTGCCGGCAAGGTGGCGAAGGGCTTGCGGGTAGGTCATACCCTCGTGTTCCATGATGAAGTTAATCGCGCCGCCGCTTTCTCCACAACCAAAACATTTATAAATATTTTTAGCCGGAGAAACCGTAAACGAAGGCGTTTTCTCATTGTGAAACGGACATAGACCCAATAGATTGACCCCACGCTTTTTTAGCGTGACGTAATCGCCGACGACGTCTTCTATCTTGGCAGTATCTCGTATTTCCTGTATGGTTTTTTGGCTAATCATGTATTTGTGAATCGTTTATTCGTGACTCGTGATTCGGTTTGTGGTAAAATATCGAAACACAAATTTACGAAAAAATAAAAGTGTTTTAGCAAATGGATACTTTGGAATGAATTTTTATAATTCTGAGTGATAAAATATCGCAAATAATAATCGCTGATTATTATTTTATAATTTTTACTTATTAATTGTGTCTTTCTCGTAACAGTTTGGTGTGTTTTCAAGTATAAATTATGGGAATTTAAGTAGTTTTGAATGTCTGAAAATATAACTAACTTATATAATGTGA
>JAHDEO010000613.1 GCA_020628725.1 Saprospiraceae bacterium | reverse complement strand
TGTCGGGTATCCCTGTAAATTGTTAATAGGCTGACTACATTGTAGTCAGCCTATTAACAATTTACAGGGATACCCTGAGTAGCTTATCGTATTTATCGGTTTGAAAGTGGTCGATATACATCGAGTAAAGTTGTTCTTGGGTATAGCCAATGTCCGGTAGCCTGCTCATTTGTTCAGCGCAAGACCGTAAATTAACTGTTTGACTTTCTAAAATACCTTGTATCAACAACAAACTTCTTTCAGTTTGTTTATCAGAAATAAATTGTCCGAAATGTCGGCGTAATTCTTGCTCCGTTTTAGGTACTATATTTATCATAGGACTTAGTAGAGCAAAATTCGTTCAGCTAAGTCCTTTTTTTATCATATTACGGTTTTTTACCGTTTAGTAGAAAGATATTTCCAGTAAGCTGCAAAGAATTCATATTCGTATCTTCTTGGGTCAAAACTCTCTAATTTCCCCGATACTGAAATTCCTTCTTTTTCCAATAAAGTGAGAATTTCGTCATCACTGATATCCCTTATAAATATGAAGGATGGCGAGTCGTAGTAGCATCTTCCGTTTTTTAACTCAAATTTCCTAAATTCTTTTTTCATGGTGATTTAGTGTAAGGTGCATGGTCATGTTCTCGCACCATGCGTTTCATATCTTGATTCGCCCAGCCTTTTTCTTCCCAGATTTCGTTGCCCATTTTTTTAGCTTTTTCTGCCAAAAACCTCACAAAGATCCGTTTTAATTCGAGCAATTCATCTTCACTCAAATCACTTTTGAACATCTGTAAAATTTCCAGTTGCGTTTTATTTAATGTTGTCGCTGTTTGCATGATGTGTATTTTTAATTTTGGTCAACACTTCAAAGTTAGGGCTTTTTGACGGGCTTTGCAATTTCGCGCTTTATTTTGTATTTTTACACAAATTTAAAACGTACAACTCTATGCAAATCATATCAATAGAATTACTCAATGATAATGCACTTTCTTTGTTGAAAGAATTAGAAGCATTGAATGTATTGCGATTGGTTAAGACGGAAGAAACACCTAAACCGCAGAAGCGCGATTGGGTGGGCGGTCTTTCCGACGAAACGGCAGATAAGATGTTGGCTTACGTAGAAAAAAGTCGTCAAGAATGGGAAGAACGCAACATTATTTAATGGATACCAATGTCGCTATCGAATTTCTGAACGGACGCTTGCCGGATAGCGGCATCAATTGGCTTAGAAACATCGTTAGCAAAAACCAGTATCATCTATCTGTCATCAATAGAATCGAACTACTCGGCTTCAACGGCGAAGTTGCCGAAATGCAATTTTTAGAGGAGTTTATCTCCGCTTCAAGTGTGTTGCCACTCTCCGAAGCCGTTGTAAGGCAGACCATAGACATTCGCAGAACTTACAGAATCAAATTGCCCGACGCCGTCATTGCCGCTACTGCACTCGTACACGGATTGACCATGATTAGCCGGAATATTTCTGATTTTGGACGTATCAACGGGCTTACGTGTGTGAACGCGCATGATGTGTGAGGCTTTGTAATTCCACGCTTTATTGAATCCCGAAATCAGGAATTACAATCATTCGGCCAACTATCACCTCCTTTCACAATATTCATTTCGTATTGAAGTGGTTGCATATTACACGGTTCATCACTTCCCCCGTCTTTTTTTGATTGCATATGGTCTTTTTCCCAACCAGTTTTCACATCCCTTCTTCCGTGATGATTCCTCTTGATAGTTTTACCGCAGGCATCTTCTCCTACTTTGCTTGGATTTCTGAATGCCTTTTTTCTTCTTTTATTCCATACCACTTCTGTCTTACTATCTAATTTACGAGGAGGGAAAATAAGATTATCCAGTCCATGCAATGTAGTTAATGCGGCTTTACCAATTAGGACATCAGATATGGTTGTTCCTAAATCCAACGGTTTGTTTTGAATGGCCTGTCTTAATGCGCTTCCGGCACTTAAAACTAATACTTCTGTGAGTAATTTATTCATTTTTTGATGAAATTAATTAAGCATAAAAGTACAATTTAGGGTTATTTTTTTGTTGAAGCAAATATATATTACATTTTTTTGCCAAATTAATATTTTATTAACTATCGTTATGACACAAAATTTTGCCATTTTTAAAAACAAAAAATAAAAATTGAATCAAATCATGTCATTTTGGCACGATTCTCAGCATTGGCACATCAATTGATGAATTTTTCAAAAACTTATCAAAATGTTAAAAAACACAATTCTTATCTACTTTCTCCTCATCTTGATTCCAATGCACCTTCACAGTCAAACAGAAGAACAATCACCTGACGAATTAAGCAATAGAATCGAAAAAGTCGAAGGATTCCAAGATGTGATAAACGGAAAATTTGAAAATAAATCCAAAGAATTAGAGCTTCAATTTAAAGATTTAACCACAAGTCTCGAGGGTGAATACAGAATATTGAAAAATCTCAGAAATGTGGGAATCCCATTGACAATACTCAGCCTGATTGCTGCCATACTCGGTTTGATAAAAAAAATGAAAAGTATAGCTCAAACAAAAATAGAGGAAAAATACGAGCAACTATTTAGCGCAGACAAGGATAGATTAATCGAGATAATTAACAATCAGAATGAAGAACATAAATTTAGAGACAATAAAAAAATTCTTGTTTTGAGCACTCCTAACGGAGATAGTTCTTTTCTGAGAAAATTATTCAAGGAATTCAAATTTCAAAAAGTCGATTTCAAGTCAGTTGAAAAACATGAGAATTTAGGAAAATATGATTTAATATTTATCAATAACGAAAATGGAGATTTCCAATTTGAACTCATTGACTCATTCTTTGAAAATAGCTCAAAAAACACTGTTTTATTCTATTTTAATACAACCAAAAGGTTTTACAATAACGCCAAAATATCTAATAGATTAAATTTTGCAAATAGTAAAACTCAGATATATGGAAATTTAATCAATCTTTTAAAATATCAAAAAATTATAACATCATGAGTTCAAATAGAAAATACCTGTTAGTTGCAATAATTGGGGGTCTTATTGCAACTGTCATTAATGCAAGTTCGCAACATGAACAAAACATCCACAACCCTAACTGGAAATTTGATTATAAAAAAGCCGCAAGTTGGTTTCTGATTGGTACAATATTAGGAATCTCGTCATTGGCTGCATTCGAATTATTGATTTCTCTTATACAATCGGGAGATATTGAAGAAGATGACTTTGATGCAGTTGAATATCTTATACGAGTGAGTGAATCATACGAGTCTGATGATTTTGACATAACACTTGAGGAAAAAGGATTAAAAATACAAAAAGCTATCAGAAGAAGATTTTGGGAAGATTTGAATGGAAAATTTTTAACGCCCGAGGGCGGTGGGCATTTT
>JAHDEO010000612.1 GCA_020628725.1 Saprospiraceae bacterium | reverse complement strand
CATTATTTTTGTGACAATAATTTTAATTCAAAATAGATACTGCGAGCTGGAAGCTCGCGTTACGGTTTATCTGTTACGCATCCTTCTGATGCGGATGAAACTGTTTTTGCATATTTGTATAAAACACCTCTTTTGGCTTTTAATTTTGGTGCTGTCCATACCTTGTGTCTCGTCTCGATTTCTTCATCGGAAAGCGCGGCATTTATCGTGTTTTTTTCTGCATCAATGGTGATTTCGTCGCCGTCTTTTAACAAAGCAATCAAACCACCTTCTTGTGCTTCGGGCGTGATGTGTCCAACGACGAACCCGTGCGTTCCGCCGGAGAATCTACCGTCTGTGATGAGTGCTACTTCTCCGCCTAATCCTGCACCCATGATTGCGGCAGTGGGTTTGAGCATTTCGGGCATTCCTGGTCCACCTTTTGGTCCTTCGTAGCGAATGACTACTACATCGCCTTTCTCTACTTTTCCGTTGGCAATTCCTTCATTCACAGCTACTTCACTGTCGAATACTTTTGCTTTTCCGGTGAATCGTAAACCTTCTTTTCCGGTGATTTTAGCGACTGCGCCTTCGGTAGCTAAATTGCCATATAAAATACGAATATGTCCTGTTTCTTTTATGGGTGTTTTGAAGGGTTTGATGACGGTTTGTCCTTCGGAAAGGGAAGGTACATCAGCGAGGTTTTCGGCGATAGTTCTGCCTGTTACCGTCATACAATCGCCGTGTAAATAATCATTTTCCAAGAGGTATTTCATCACTGCGGGTGTACCGCCGACTTTGTGGACATCTTCCATGAGGAATTTGCCGCTTGGTTTGAGGTCGGCAAGGAAAGGGGTTTTGTCGCTGATGCGTTGGAAATCGTCTAATCCAAAATCAATATTTGCTGCGTCTGCGATGGCTAAAAAGTGTAATACCGCATTGGTCGAGCCGCCTAAAACTGTGACAGTAGTTATCGCATTTTCGAGGGATTTTTTGGTGATGATGTCGGAGGGTTTGAGGTCTTTTTTGAGGAGTTCAATCATTGCCTCTCCTGCGGCTTGGGCTTCCGATTTTTTGTTGACACTTATCGCGGGATTGGATGAATTGTAGGGCATTGCCATACCAAGTGCTTCTATCGCAGATGCCATTGTATTGGCTGTGTACATGCCTCCACATGCGCCCGCGCCCGGGCAGGCATTTTCGACGATTTGTTTGAAATGTTCTTCGTCAATTTTGCCACTTACTCGCTCGCCCCACGCCTCAAATGCGGACACAATATCCAGCTTTCTATCGCCATGATGCCCCGAAGCAATCGTGCCGCCATAGACCAAAATCGACGGGCGATTGAGGCGAATCATCGCCATGAGTGCGCCGGGCATATTTTTGTCGCAACCGACTACGGTTACGAGTCCATCGTAGCTCATCGCGCCTACCACCGTCTCCATTGAATCTGCAATGACATCACGCGAAGGAAGTGAAAAACGCATTCCTACCGTTCCCATTGAAATGCCGTCACTTACGCCTATCGTATTGAATATCAAACCGATAGCTTCCGTGCTATTGACACCAAGTTTGACGACTTTTGCCAAGTCATTCAAGTGCATGTTGCAGGGATTGCCCTCGTAGCCCGTGCTGCCGATGCCAATTAAGGGCTTCTCCAAATCCTCGCGGGTCAACCCAATCGCATGTAGCATGGCTTGTGCGGCTGGTTGCGAGGGGTCTTGGGTGACGGCTTTGCTGTATTTGTTTAACTCCATTTCAATGAGTGAATGAGCGAATTTTGAATGAGTGAATTATTTAATGCGATAATGCTACAATGCGTCAATGCGATAATGTTTTTTATTAACGCATTGTATTATTATCGCATTGTCGCATTATTGGTGTGAATATCCGAAAGAAAACTTTAATCAAATGTTGTTTTTAGTTTGGTTTTCCGTTTGCAAATATTCGTTATTTTTGCTTTAATTAATTCATTATCAATTATTTAAAACGCATTAAAATACACTTTCTAATCTTGTATTTAATTGCCGTTTGCTATCTCTAATAGTTTTTCTGATACTAAATAAATCGCTGTTTTTTCGCTCGGACAACCTCTATTCAGCTCCTTTATGATATTTTCATACTTGTATCCCGGTGAATAATATATGGTGTAACTTGCTCCATGACAAAGTCTTATTGCACTACCGTCATCATGGTATATTGTACTTGCTAAATCAGTTTCTTGAATTATCGTTTTCAATTCTTTCCATTCTTTATCACTTACAGTTTTTTTATTTTTATCAACCACTCTAAAGCAATCTTTAGTAAGTTCTTTTTGAGCGATAAATGGTGAACAACGATCATTAAATATAACATGGTAACTCTCAATTGCTGTACCACCTCCTTTTTTGTTATTTAGGTTCACCACATGTATATTCTGTTCATAAGAAGGAACCCACTTAATAAGTCTAATCATCTCGTTTTCTTTATTGACTTCATTTGTTACTTCTGTCTCAAATTTTTCTATTCCGAGAAATGCTTGTAAAGTATCTGAAACCTTTCCACTGCTTTCTTTATCCCTTAGTTTAAGCCGAATAAAACTATCAATATTCACACATCCATTTTGCTCAAAATTGGCTAAATATTCAGTTTCGATGACATTAGATTTATTCTTTTTGAGAAATTCACTAACCAAATTTGAATCAACTTTGCAATGAGCATCTTCTTTAGTATTTTCTTCTTTACATGAAAAGAAGATTAAAACAAATAGAACGATAAATGTGATTCTCATTTAATTTGTTATGTTTTTAAAGCACATTAAATAGATGACATGGCGGTTGAAACCGCCTGTACATTAAAAAAGCCATTCTCAAACGAGAATGGCTTTTAAAATTTATCCTTTATGTATTTTCATACCATCCTCGTTACATTTTATTGACCACAATAATAATGTTCACGACAGATACTATGACTACTGTTTGTTGCATTGTTGGTGCAAGATGCTGTTTATTTTTAAAACAGACAAATTTTTTCTTGTTTTTTGCAAAAAAACTAAAAAAATATGCCTGTCTTTGTCATTTTATAATTTCGTCTGTTTTCATCAAATGGAGGTAGAAGCGAAATTGGCGGGTGAAACGATGTCGGCGTTCTTGCTTAGATTTAGAACTCATTTAAACATACTCCTGTTTCGTATAACATTCCGTATTCTGACATTGACAATATTTAAGATTATAAATATGAAAAAACACCAATGCGAATGCAGGGACGTAAATGGCGTATTTGGAAAGAGGAAGCAATTGTACTTGCTCATTAATCAGGATGAAGGATAGCACAACCCAGCTCAACCAAAGCGCAGATTTCACCTTGTCGTTGGAGGTGGTAAGCGTAGACCAATAAACTGCAAAAAAAGAGACAATTAGAAAAA
>JAHDEO010000065.1 GCA_020628725.1 Saprospiraceae bacterium | reverse complement strand
AAAAGAATTAGAATTTATTGTAAAAGTCAGCAAATAATTGTGTTGAAAAATGTGTGAAACAGTATAATCGTCAACAAGCAAACAAGTCACATAATCCTGAAAATCAGAAATTTATGAACAATTTTCTCTACTTAGGTTTTAGTTAAAAAATCCTTAAAATGAAATGATTTTCATATGCTTTTTACTAATAAAAAAGCCCACTCGATAAGTTGAGTAGGCTGTAAACGGGCGTTTGTCGTAAACGTTTTATACAAATGAAATAGTTGACATCTCTGCTGTATAACTCGACAATTTTTCAGGGTCAATGATGATTCCAAATCCAGCGTTTCCTATACGTTTTGCTGCGCCGTTTTTGGAAAAAGAAATCGGCATGGTGCTAATATCATCTTCCATAAAAAAGGGCGCAAACGAGCCTTCGAGGTAACTGAGTTTGTGGGTTTGAGCAAACAACCTTCCTGCTGCGCTGAGTATCGCAGTCTCACCGACATTGCAACCCAACTGGCATCGAATCCCTCTGGATTCAGCAAATCGGTGAAGTGCAGCCGTACGGAAAAGTCCGCCCGATTTTGAGATTTTGAGATTAAACATGAGTTTTTCGGTAGTTATTTTTTGAGCAAAACAAGTAGCATGTTCGAGCGTATACACCGACTCATCGAGTAGTATCGGTGTATTAATTTTCCGACTCAAATTGGGCAGTTTATTCGTCTGCGGCGCGATGAGTGGTTCCTCAACACAACTAATGTCGAATACTTCCATTTGTTTGATTTTTCGGGTAGCCTCTTCGAAAGTCCAAGCTCTGTTGGCATCTACTCTGATGTCTACGTCATCGCCGAGTGTTTCTCGGACTTTAGTAAGAGATTCGATGTCCTTGCTGTGTCCGACTTTTACTTTTACTTGCTTCAATTCAAGCGTTTTCAGGATTTGTAACCAATGTTCCAATTTTTCAATCGGCAAATACGGCAACACGGCAGAGTATTGAAGCGGATAAGTTTCCGTACTCAACAGCTTTGTTATCGAGTATCCTTGTTCTTGATGCAGCAAATCCAGCAATGCTAATTCCAAAGCTGTTGCCATAGCCGGTAGTCGATGATTTTGATTTACCCAGCTGCATATGTCCTTAATATCTTCAAGTGTAATGATTTCATTTGCAGGATATTGCTTAAAAATGCGTTTAAAACAAGCAATGACTTCCTGTGTCGATTCACCTGTAACATAACTCCGTGGCGCGCCTTCTCCGTAACCGATTTTACCTGATGCTGTATGTACCGCCAGTACAATAGATTCAGATTGTGCTCGGTCTTTCAAATTATGCCCAATCGAAAATTTAAAAGGGACACGGACAGTGTGTATTTTTATTTGGCTAATAGTCATAGATAATTTAAATTAGTGTAATGATTCTTGTGAAGAATAAATTTAATTGTCACTTCAAAATTGCCGGATTTACGCCTTAAAACGAATTAGTATTTTTGGGAAAAATCAGCTAAAATGAATCAAAAAAGCCTGCTCAACAATTTGAGCAGGCTCTATGGAGGAATTTATTCGCCTTTTAAGTTGGTGTTATTAGTAATTGGTTAATCAGTTATTAGTCAGTAAGTTAGGAGCACTAGTTCATGGAAAAGCCCATAACTAACTAATAACCAATCACTAATCAACTAATCACTAACCCCAATTTAAGATGCTTTATTCGTAGTAGAGATACGAGCACTTTCGACACATTCTATAAAATTGACGGTATCATCACAAAATTCTTCGCGGCACTCGCAAAACGCTCCCCCTTCAAATTTCCCGACTAAGGAGCTTAACTGTTTATCACTCATATCGCAAAGTGTAATGCCTTCTTGTAATTCGATTATAATATTTTCTCTGGTATCTTCGCAAGGGTCATTTTGGGGATTGAGTGTTCTTGGATATACAATCTCCACGGCTGCTATTTCTCTGGCGTTTGGAGAATCCGCTGCCCCGCGCAACTCTTGAGGAGGAGCAATCTCCACTGATGCTATCCTTTCGGTAGCAACGCTCGGTGCAGTCACCTGTTGCGTTACATCTTCACTTACAGAAGGTTCAGAGGTTGTGTTTTTCTTTTTAGATTCTTCTTCAACTACCTTGACGATTTCATCTGCTTCGACTTTAACCTCTTCTATTTGTGTAGTAGTCTCTTCAGTTTGAGGAGGTACTTCTGTTGTCTTTTTTTGAGTCATAACTACGGCTCCAGCCAAAATTATTGCTGATGCTCCTAAGACGCCTATTACTTTTAATTTCTTCATAGTTGTGAACTTTATAATACAAATTAATTTTAATAAATAAACACACTGTAATTCCGATATTTACTTAATAAGTATTTTAATTATGCAACAAAGATAACAGGTATTCGCCTATATAGGCAATTAGTGTTTTCGTGAAAAATCTTTAATCATATTGTGAATTTCCAAACAATTTAGTTTGTTTTTTTATTTGTATTTTGCTTATAGTTAATTTTTTATGTAAATTACAATCACATACTTTGTTCTCAAAAATCAGCGATTTTATCCTATTTTTTTCCAAATCATTCCTAAAAACCCTGTCATCACCATCATGAATACACAAAACGCATGAGAAACACCAGACTCATCAAAGTAATTGAAACGCTTTCCAAGCCGGAAATGAAAAGGCTGAAAGAATTTGTTCATTCTCCTTTCTTTCGTGCCAGCAAAACCGAACGCGATTTATTTGATTTTATTTACAAATACGCACCTGATTTTGAGCATAAAAAATTTACACAAGAGCAAGCCTCCAAATACGTTTTTGCAGATGCAAATCACGACGATTCAGCCATTATCAAAGTACAATCGCGGCTTTTTAAATTAGTAGAACAATTTATTTATTACTATTTCTCCAACAAAGATTTGCCTAATGTAGAAATTGCTTTAATGAGGTTTTATGACAAAAAAAATCTGAGTGCACAGATGGAAAGCACTTATAAGAAGGCGTTGAAAAAGCAACAATCACTACCACACAAAAATCCTACATATTTTTACAATCAATTAATCATAGAAAAGCAATACAATAGTTTTTTGGCAGGTAAATTTGAAGATGGTAAAAACACACATTATCAGCAGGTAATGGAAAAATTGGATGGGTTTTACCTCATGGAAAAACTCATACACATGTGCCAAGTTTCCAATACAGAAAAAGTTAAAAATCAAAAATATGAGATAGCATTAATGGACGAAGTACTTGCTTTTTTAAACCAGAGCAATTACAAAGATACACCGATTATTATGATATGGCACACCGCCCTGCTACTGCTCCAATCTGATGATAAATATGAGCATTATTATCGACTCAAAACGTTGTTGGTAGAGCATGATGCACTACTCAATCAGACGGATAAGCGGGTGCTCTATACTTATTTGGAAAATAATACAAAGCGGGTTTTCGAGAGTGATGCTTACTACGAGGCTTGATTTGTATTCTAAGCAACTCGACGACGAAGTTATCTACATCGACGGCTATCTTCTACCTCGAATTTTCAAGAATATCGTAACCGTAGCACTGCGCTTAGGACATCTGGATTGGACAGAGCAGTTTTTGGAAAATAATAAGGATAAAATCGTCCCTGAATACGAAAACAGGGAAGATGTGTACAGTTATTCACTGGCACAATTATACTTCAAACAGCAAAAAATCGACGATGTGCTTGATGTCTTAAACCGTACCGTTTTCAATGATATTTATACTAAAATGGATATTCGCCGAATGTATCTGAAAGTCTATTACGAAATGGAATATGACGATATGTTGGAAGATATGGTGAATAGTTTTCGGGTGTTTTTGACGAGTCATCAAGACGTTATTCCTGCCGTACATATACAGGCACATCGCGATTTCACCAACATCATTTACAATATTTATCGCACGATGGAAAAAGATACTAAGCGCATCACAAACATCGAAAATCAAATTGATGAAATCAATGTTTTGCCTGAAAGAAGTTGGTTGTCAGAAAAATTAGAGGCATTGAAATAAAAAAGCCCTCCCAATAAATTGAGAGAGCCGTATATTGTCTGACGTCTGACAGCAAAGCGGTCCGACTTCTAATTTCTGAATTACTTCGTACAAACCACTTTTACAGGTTTACTTATCGTTTGTCCATTAGTAATTTGAACAAAGTAAACACCTGCATCCAGTGATTGATTTACGGTATGAATATCTTGTGTATTATTCACAGGAGTCGTGTAGATGATTTGTCCGAGTGCATTGCGAATTTCGAGTCTTGTATTATCTTCCACATTTTCCAATGAATAATTAATTGTTAATTGCTCATTGAATGGATTTGGACTGGCAATGAGTTCGATACTTTCATCAATGGCATCTTCTACACTTACGTAAAGGTCTAAAGCCTCGAAGAGGTCAACCGCTGCTTCTACAAGCTGTTGCTCACCGTAATCACCTGTTTCAAAGATGACTTGCATATCGGCAGTTGGATTCGGGAAGAAATCCTTCACACGAATAGTAGATTGCGGACGCCATTGTTGCAAGAAACCATCAATAGTTTCTACCACTATTTCGGTAGTACCATCCGTCAAGCGTACTTCCAATCTGTCATCACCCATACCTTGTTGAGTGAAATTGGCAAACCAAGTATAGTATGTGACGTATGGGTCTATCATATTGGCAAAATCCATTCTTGGAGAAGTCAATAC
This sequence comes from Saprospiraceae bacterium, assembly GCA_020628725.1. Taxonomy (GTDB): domain Bacteria; phylum Bacteroidota; class Bacteroidia; order Chitinophagales; family Saprospiraceae; genus JAHDEO01. Next base: position 16,306 of record JAHDEO010000065.1, on the reverse strand, counting down.
AGTTATTCCCTCATCAACGTCATCTTCGCCGAGCGTACCGCCGCCATTTCCTGTTACATAACAGTGATCACCTAAATCACTCACTAAATCATTGTCAGGATTGAAGTCTTCTCCATTCCAAAACTGCGTACCTACAGGCTCACCACGTTCCCAGATTCCGCGTGGTGCAGTGCTTTCTACCGTCCAACCTAAGTCTAAAATAAATTCATCTTTGATACCTTCGTCCAAAGCGATAGTCGTGGTGACAGGTCCGCCAACTTCCTGACCTGAAACGAGCTTGGTGTTATAGCCCCATTTTCCTGCATAAATTTCATAGGTATCTGCAAGTACATTTACTGTGAAATTACCGGAAGCATTGGTGATAACGCTGTAGTCACCCGATTCACCTTGCATCAATACTTTTGCGCCATCAATCGCCGAATTATCAACTGCACTAACGACCTGACCTGAAAGTACATAAGTAGGCTTTGGCATCAAAGCCACATCTTGCATAGTTATTTCACCATTGACGAGTGTAACTGTCACTGTCTGTGAGAAATATGCCGGATGGCTGTATGTCACATCATAGCTACCTGCACTGGCATAACCTGCCGCATAATCACCTGATAGATTACTTGCTGTAGAAATATTAGTTGATTCAATTTCAATATTTGCATTGAGAATGGCATTGCCGTTATCGGCATCAGTGACATTACCTTCAAGATAGCAAGCACGCACATAATTAGGCATTAAGACGTCCAATCGACCTTCCAAGTTGGAAGCCAACACAATGCCCGAAGGGAAAAACGGAAACGCTCCCCAACATCCGCTGAATCCACCGTCAGGACCGCCGTAAGTATCGTAATTGCCGACTTCTACCATATTATCAGGCTTATTAGCATCTACAATAATAACGCCGTCTGTGTAGTGAGAAATTACTAAGAAATCATTGAGAACGTGGACGTTGTGTGGAATAACACCATTTCCAACGGTAGCAGGCGGACGGAATTCGTCCAATTTTTTAATATCATTCAAATCAGAAATATCGTACGCGCCTGTTGGTGCATTAGCTGTTTCATCCGTTGTAAATATCGTATTACCATCATCCGACAACCATGTATTATGTGTGAAGGTAAATGGTGTCGATTGTGCAGCAAGAATTTGGATATTACCTTTATCCGTAACATCATGTACTGTGAATACACCTGCATAAATGTCAGATGTGTACATCACGTTATTACGTGCATATACATCGTGTGCATACTCGTTATTGGCAACTCCTGCCAAAACCGGGTTGCCTGCATCTTCGGTGAGGTCGTATATGATGATACCACCGCCATTGAGATTGGAACCTGCTACGTAGAGAAAACCAAACTCATCAACATACAAATTGTGAATGGTTTCAAGTGGTTGGCTGCCAAGCATGGGCTGAAAATCAACGCTTGTCACGCCATTTGGCAAGTCACTCAAGTCGATAATCGCTACACCGCCTGCGCCTTCATTGCTCACGTAGGCATAGTCGCGCCATGTTTTGAGGTCGCGCCATGTAGTACCTGCGCCATACACGGCAGCTACTTCTACAATATTACTTGGGTCGGCAAGGCTTACGATAGATGTTCTGTCGTATAAGCCCATCAATGCGTATTCTGTACCATCCGGTGCTACGTATCCCCATACGTCGTTGCCGGCTACATCATATTGAAGCTGGTCGAGCAAGACCATATTGGTGGCATCTTGTTGTCCGTAAGAAAAAGCACACAGACAGAGTGCGAATAAACAAGTAAAAATATTTTTCATAGTTTAATCAGACTAATGAAGTTTAAGTTTAAGTCGAAGACTAAGTTTAAAGGAAAATAGACAACAATTGATAAGCAATTGTTTATCATTCTACAAACTTTTCATTTGACTTGAACTATTATTAGAATAGGATAATAATGCAGCAAAATAGCTAATTTAAGTTGCGAGCAACTTGAAAAGTTCCAAAAAACAAATTCCAAATCTCAATTCAAATGTGTTTCACACAATATTATTTGGAATTTGGTGCTTGTCCACGATAGTTATCGGGATGGGATTTACTCAAGTTCGTGGTTTGTCCGCGACTTGAGTTAAATTAGAAGCCCAAATATAATGCTTTGGATACAAATATAGCGTCAAAGATATGCAATATCGACGAGTGATGTATTTTTGAGGACAAAATTCATAGAAGTCAGACCATTTTATTGTCAGAAGACAGAAATTAGATAATAAAATATTAATCAAATCTATCTGACATCTGACAGTAAAACGTTCTGACTTCTGACTTCTGACTTCTTCTACCTTAGCAGTGTTACATCTCCACCTTGTTCCATATTTGCACCTGAGGCATCTTCGTATTTGACTACGTATACATAAGTACCGATGGGTTGTTGTTCACCCTTATAGGTGCCGTCCCATCCTGTATTGGCATTGTCAGAAAAGAAGATTTCTTCGCCCCAGCGATTGAAAATATGAAAGCTCAACAACTCGAAATCACCTTGAATGATGACGTTTAATTCATCATTTTCGCTATCTCCATTCGGTGTGAATGCGCTTGGAACAGCGACTACTTGACGCACAGGATTTACACTGATGATAATATCGTCTGTGTATGTACAGCCATCATCTGCAAGAACGGTCAGCGTATAGGTGGTGGTGGTGGTAGGACTTGCCCACGGAGTAAGAGAAAGTGGGTCACTCAAGCCTGTTGTTGGTTCCCAAGTGAAGGTATAATCTTGCGTGGCACTGATATTTGCTGCTAACTGAATAGAATCATTTGCATCGATGATTTGGTTGCCGCCGAGGCTGACATTAATCACCGGATATTCGTCTACTACAATCGTGGTGGAGAACATACAAGCGTTCGTATCTGTAACAGTGAGTCCATAAGAACCTGCTGCGAGTTGGTCAATATCTTCATCTGTCTCGCCGTTGCTCCAGAAGTAAATGTACGTACCCGTTCCGCCGGAGGGTGTAATATCAATGCCACCTTCATTCGTATCAGCACAAGTAGGCACGGTTTCTATTCCGATGGAAACAGGCGCAGGCTCTTCCACTATCACCGAGCCAATGGAGAAGTCTTCGCAACCCAATCCGTCTTCTACAACGATTTCGTAGCTTCCTGCACCTACATTTTCAAATGTATATTCGTTATTTGCATTTTCAATGAAAGTATTTCCACCATCAATAGAATAACGATAAATCGGTTGTCCGCCATTTACTTGGATGGTAATCAAACCATCGTTTTCGCCTGCACAAGCTATATTCGTAACTGCTACATCAACTAATGAAAAGCCTCCGCATGAGGGAGAGATAAGTTCGGCAGTTGTACTATAAATACAGCCATTATCATCTACAATCGTAATGGTACATTCTCCTGCACCTAAACCTGCAATATGGTATGTACCGCCACAATTACCCGCCATTTCGATAGGTAAGCCGCAGTCAGATGTTACGGTGTAAGACATCGCACCGCCTACGGGAGTAATGCAAATTTCTCCATCTGCACCACTGACACTCGTAGGGTCTATCGTGCTGATACCCGCCGAGAGTTCGGGGGCTTGCGTCACGAAAGTCGTGCTTTCTATTGAGCAATCATTTGAGTGAATCGCGGTTATGGTGTAGCTGCCTTCCGGCAAATCATTGAAGATATAACTTGCATCATTTACACCCGATATAGTATCTGTAGCAGTACCATTATCAATGACATAGGTGTAAGGCGCGAAACCACCCGATGTAATTATTTCTATTGTACCTGTACTATCTCCATTACAAGCGACATTCGTAGGAATTGTATTGATAATTGAAAAAGGCGTACAATCGACATCATCTACAAAAACTTCAAACTTTTCGGTACAGCCATTGGCGTCTGTTATTTCTACTACGTAAGTATCGCCGGGTAAGTTTGTGGTAATGAAATTGCCCGCACAAACACCATTTATCAAACTAAATATACCTGAAGTGCCCGTATCCATTCCCGAATAGGTTACCGTGTATGGTGGTACGCCGCCATTGACGCAGAAATCTATTTGACCGTCATCGGCATTGGGTGCAGATACGTCGATAGTATTAATTTGTGTAACCAAAAAATCCGCAGGTTGGATGACATTTATTGAGTTATTGGCAAATGTATCTACACAGCCCAAATCATCCATTACAATAACATCATAAGTACCTGCCGTCAGGTTCTCAAACGTAAATGCACCTGCAGGTCCCGGCGTGAATGAAGCACCGTTGTCAATGCTCACCTGATAATTACCCGTACTACTACCGCTAGGATATACAAATAACCTTCCATCATTATCTCCAAAACAGAAAACATTGCTGCTTACGACCACCGAATCAATATTCACTGCACAACCACCCGGCGCAACGACTACCGTTTCGGAAACTTCACATCCAATGCCATCTATCAAGTTGAATAAATATTCACCCGCAGCAAGGCTGTCAATCGCATAATTGCCATCGCAATCACCTTCGATGGTGTCAATATTTATTTCGGAAGTTGATGTTAATGTAAAAGGCTCTTCCCCACCTTCCACGCATAATACAATTATACCGTCATTCATTCCAACTTGCGTCACCGCCGTTACCGTAGGTTGAATATATAGTGAATCAGGTTGTGTAATGGTAAATGAGTCTACCACTGAACATCCTGCATTATCTGTAACCGTAATAGAGTATGTACCTGCCGAAAGTAATGACGTATAGGTATAACTCGTATCTGTTGTGGTAAAAGGGAAGCCTATTCCGGTATCATAAGTAATCGGTGGGAATGCTCCTACTACAGAGACAGTTGCACCACCATTATCATCAAGATTACAAGTTTCATTAACGACAATGATGCTATCAATTGCAATCGAAGTTTCTGCAATCATCACCTGAACCGTATCACGCGAAGGCGGACAAATACTATTGCTGACCGACCATTCAAATTCGTACAAACCTGACACTAAATCACTCACATCCGTAATCGCTGCGGAGTTATCCGCTATCGTGGCAGGTGCGCCTGAAATCTGCGTCCACACGCCTGTACCCACAGCTATCGAATCTGCGCTAAGCGTCACTACACTCGGACCGCAAAGGGTGATATTCGTACCCGCGACAGCCGTGGACGGCTGTTCTACCACTTCCACCGTAACAAAATCTTGCGACAAAGAAATACAATCTGCCGAAGAAGTAATATCATTCACCGAACCGCCCACAGGCACCGTCAACATTCCTTGATAGTTGAAACCATAAATGCGGTAAACACCCGGTGTCAATAAGTCAATATTGTAAAAGTTAGCACTTGGATTCCACAGGACAATCACATCATTGACATCCGTCACAACATAAGCGTAATCCGTACCGACCATACCATCAATATCATTCTCCATCAATATCTCATCAGCCATTCCGTCTCTACAAACCGTCAAAGGACTGCTTGTCGATACCGATGAAATGACATTATCACATGCCCCTACATCGACCATCACCACATCATTGGCAATACAACCATTTTCATCTTCAATTGTAAATGTATATGTCCCTTCTGAGAGATTGTTGACTTCAAAATTACCATCACACGGACCCGTTGATTGTACAACCGTTGCACTTGGATTAGCTGTGACAATGTAGCCCGGTGTTCCACCTTGCACACAAATAGAAATGGAACCATCATTCGCCCCCGGCAATGTTTCTGCGATAGGCGTAGAAGTAATTTGCAAAGGCGGTGGTTCATTAATAGTAAACACGTCAAATGCCATACAACCATCGGCATCTGTCACCGTTAGGTTATAAGTATCTGCATCGAGTGATTGAAAAAATGTATATATTTCGTCCACAACTGTCACCGTACCTGCTACACCAATATCATAGGTAATCGGCGGTGTCGCACCCGACACTTCAATCGTCACCGTACCGCGTGTACCACCAAAACAGGGAATATCTACAGTCGTGATATCTTCAATGACAAGATTATTGAAATAACTACCGTCTGACCATTCGTAGGCGTAAGTAGATGGAGTTTCGGAGTTATCAGCATGAGCAGTTGTAAGAGCTAAAAAGCAGAACGCAAAAAGCGTATACAAGTATTTCATATGATGATGTTGGTCTATGTTAATGCTTAAATGCTACAATACTTAAATGCTTAAATGATAATGAGTGAATGAGCTAATTTTGAATGAGTGAATATTTGAAACATTCGCTCATTGACTCATTCAAAATTCATTCATTGAATATTGTAGCATTTCATCATTTAAGCATTGTAACATTGTTACTATTACGAGATTCCTCGAAAAAAGTTAATTTTATTAACGACTAAAACTACGCCAATTTGTAAATTTACCAGCAAAAATAGGAAATAGTTGCGGGTTGCGGGTTACGAGTTACGGGTTATTTCATAATATATTATGGAGAAAACACCTGTATTTTTTCCATAATCCACCTAACTCGTAACCCGAAAACCTGCATCCCGTAATATGCATGTAGAAGAATTTAGAATTTATTGTTTGTCGAAGCCCGGTGTCACGGAAAGTTTTCCTTTTGATGAGGTGACTTTGGTGTTTAAGGTCATGAGTAAGATGTTTGCGTTGACCGGATTGGATCGCGAGGGTTTTACTGTCAATCTGAAATGTGACCCCGAACGCTCATTAGACCTCCGCGAAGAATATCCAGAAATACAACCCGGCTTTCATATGAGCAAAAAACATTGGAATACCATTGATTTTGAGGGAAGTCTGGATGATGATTTTTTGATGGAACTCATCGACCATTCGTATGATTTGGTGGTGAGTAAATTGAAAAAATCAGAGAAAGAAGCGTTGAAAATAATGGATAATGGGTAATGGATAACGGACAATGGATAATGGATAATATGTTCATTTTCGCATAGCGAAAATCATTAATCATTATCCGTTATCAATTATCAATTAAAAAAATATTATTTTGAAAAAAGTCCTCCATATATCCACCGAATGTTATCCTGCTGCCAAAGCCGGTGGTATGGGTGATGTAGTTGGTGCATTGCCGATTTATTTGCCTCAATTTGGTGTTGAAGCCTCCGTCATTCTTCCTAAATACGCCAATAAATGGTTTACACAGCATAAATTCAAAACCCTGCAAAAAGGTAAATTTCAACTTGGTGAAGAAACCATCAAATACGAAATACAACTTCTTCAAAATGAGGACTTGGGATACCCTTTTTATTGTGTAGATATTCCGGGTAAATTTGACCGCGAGAGCATCTATCTTGCAGACGACGGACATGGCTATCCTGACGAAGTTGAACGCAATATCGCTTTCCAAACTGCCATATGCGAGTGGCTTACGAAGGGTAAACAACAATTCGATGGACTACACTGCCACGACCATATGACGGGCTTGACTACCTTCTTCATCAAGTATTGTCCGGCGTACAAAAAGCTCGCTAACACACCTACTTTTTTCACCATTCATAATGGACAATATCGCGGGATTTTTGATTGGAAAAAGGTAAATCTATTTCCTGATTTTAATAGAAAATTTGACGGGATGCTCGATTGGGATGGCAGTATTAATAGCCTTGCGACCTCCATCAAATGCGCTTGGCAAGTCAATACCGTATCGCCTTCTTACATGGAGGAATTATCCGAAAATTTCGATACACTTACCTCACTCATTCAGCAAGAAAAAGCCAAAACAAGCGGCATTCTCAACGGCATTGACCCCGAATTATGGAATCCCGCCGCCGATAAATATCTTGACCAACATCTTGAAAAAAATAAATGGGCAGCCTTTAAATCGTATCATAAAAATGCGCTGTTGAAGCGTTACGGTCTGAAAAGTCGGCGTCCGTTGGTGGGTTTTATAGGGCGTATGGCGCATCAAAAAGGCGCAAATGTATTGGCGGAAGCCATCGGGAAATCTCTGGGAAATAAACAGTCCGTCAGCTTCATCATTTTAGGGTCGGGCGATAAAATGATTGAGGAAAATATTACCCGGCTTGCTAAAAAATATCCCCGTTCGGTAGCTGCTATTATCGCTTACAATGAAGGACTTTCACGACAAATTTATGCGGGCTGTGATTTCTTGATTATGCCTTCTCGATTTGAGCCGTGCGGCTTGAATCAACTCTATTCGATGCGATACGGAACTGTGCCGGTCGTGAGTTCGGTGGGTGGTTTGAAAGATACTGTACCTGATATTTCTGTGGGTGGCAATGGCATTGCTTTTCCGCAAGCGGAAACTCAATACGTCACACAAGCCATTGAACGATGTGTTGATTTATATAAAGATAAAAATAAATTTATTGCACTAAGAGATAAGATTGTGTCGTTAGATTATTCGTGGAATCAATCGGCACAAGCGTATGCTACAATGTATAATGGATAATGGACAACGGAGTATTTTCGCATAGCGAAAATCATTAGACATAAAAAATTATCCATTATCCGTTGTCCATTATACATTATACATTATTTTCTTCAACTTCTCAACGCTCAATCGCCGACCACAAACAATCAACACCACATTTTTACCTTGATATTTTTCAGGATTTTTGAGCAAAGTAGCCAACGCCAAGCCCGCCGAGCCTTCCACCATCATTTGTCGGTTTTTGATGAGCCAAAGCAAGGCATTTGCGATTTCTTTTTCGGAAACTAAGGCAAATTCATCTACTAATTTCTTGCACATATCAAATGTAATTGCACCTTGTTCGATACCGCCTGCCGTACCGTCGGAGAGCGTGGGTTTTGAGATGAGTTCTTCGATGATATGACCTCGTTCAATGGAGACACACATTTCAGGGCTATTTTCAGGTTGACATCCAATCATTTGAATATCAGAATTATACAATTTCAGATAAGCCGCAATTCCCCCTATCAAACCACCACCGCCTACAGGTACAAACACCGCCTCCACTTCCGGCAAATCCTGTGCAATCTCCAAACCAATCGTCCCTTGTCCGGCGATAATGTCGGGGTCATTATACGGATGTACGAGTACGTGTCCGTGTGTCTCCGCGTATGCGCGAGTGTGAATTTCAGTTTCAAGACTATCATCCCCATGAAAATGCAAAGGCACACCAAATGAACGCAAATACTCCAACTTGGAAGGCGATACGTGTTTCGGCAAAAATATCTCTCCACGTAATCCCAACTCTTTAACCACATACGCAAAACCCGCTGCGTGATTGCCCGTAGATGCAGCGACGAATGTTTTGTTCTGCCTCTCTGATTCAGGAATCGACAAAATCTTATTCGTAGCTCCACGTACTTTGAAGGAACCAGTGAGTTGCCAATTTTCTAATTTTAAATAGACATTTGCCCCTGTCATTTGACTTAATAAAGCACTATATTCGAGTGGTGTATGGCGAATGTACGGGCTTATGCGGCTGTGTGCTTTGGTTATACTTTTTAGATTCATGATTAAATATTTAAGGCATGTAAGCATGTAGCACGGTCTGTAGACCGTGATTGATCTTTTGCGACGCAAAAAATAGGGGGCGGTCTACAGACCGCGCTACTTTTACCATGTAATCGTCATTTCTACCGGATTATGGTCGGCTAAGTCTTTGTGATTTTTGTGCCACTGATATTGTATTTTGGATACTTTTCTGATGGTAGAAGTGGTCTCTTTTCCGTTATTTTTATAGAAAATGTAGTCGATGATATGTTTGCGTTCGCCTCCATTCATATCATTGGAAGGGTCGTAGGTAGCATCAGGAATGCTGTGGAGTTCGCCGTCTTCTGCTTCCAGAATTTTCATCATTTCATCATAAGTATTCGTTCCTTTTTTGATATTAAAATCTCCACAAATGATTTGTGGTATATTTTCTTTCTGAAAGGGCAACATCAATTCGTCCCGAATCGCACGCACTTGACTTAATCGTACTTTGGGCTTACCACCTGAGTTGAGATGTGTGCCGATGATTTGAAAACGTTGCCCGTCTTTTTCACCCTCAATCATCAACGCACCTTTGCGTGCCATGCGATTGTCGAAACCACTTCGTTCTTTAAAGCAGATCGTCTCCACTTTTTTTATCGGCACTTTACTCAAAATCCAAACACCACTACTTGTCCGAAGAGAGACATACCGTATATTCGCCGGACCAATTTGATAAGGATAAATATCTTTTAACCAAGACTTTAACTTCCGTCTTGCTCCATGATGAAATGCCTCTTGAAACACAATCACATCATAATCACTTTCTGCCAAAAGTCGTCCTATTGCATCAGCTCGTTTGCGTTTTCCATTGAAGAAAATCAGAGGCGGTAGCATGTAGATATTCCATGATAAAACCTTTAATTCGGTAGTATCAGAAGTTGGTGTGATAGTTTTTTTATCGTTAGATTGAGCACTTAGGCAAGTGGCAAAAATCAAAAATAGTAATAAGACGAAATTTTTCATTTCGCTATTCTAATGGAAAATAATGACTTAGTGAAGAAATAAGAATAAAATCTCAATTCAAATTTAATTTTTCTCAATTTTCGGATTTTCATGTTGTATATTTGAATTTTTAGAAGAATAAATTTCAAATTATGAAAAAGCCTTTACTCACCATTCTTTTGGCTTGGTGTATCACTATAATTTATGCTCAAGTTCCCCTCTCCTACTACCTTTCAGAAGATACGAAATACGACCCTGCCATTCCGACACCTGAACAGGTATTTGGTTGGCAAATTGGAAAATGGCACGTCAGTCACGACAAAATCGTCATGTACATGCAGGTGCTCGCGGCTTCATCCGACCGCGTGACGGTGGAAGAATATGCCCGAAGCTACGAAGACAGACCACTATTACTCGCCACGATTACAAGCCCTGCGAATCATAAAAATATTGACCAACTCAAAGCCGACCACGTCGCACTCACCGACCCTTCAAAATCTAAACCATTGAAAACCAGCGACATGCCTGTGGTTGTTTATCAAGGCTATAGCGTGCATGGTAATGAACCGAGTGGAGGAAATGCCTCTTTGTTGTACGCTTATCATTTGGCGGCAGCGCAGGGTAAAGAAATTGAGGAAGCTCTGCAAAATACCATTGTTTTACTTGACCCGTGCTATAATCCCGATGGCTTCAATCGCTTTGCTTCATGGGTCAATTCACATAAAAGTAAGCACCCAAATCCAAGTACGGACACTCGTGAACATAATGAAAGTTGGCCCCGCGGACGCACAAATCACTATTGGTTTGACTTGAATCGTGATTGGTTGTTGGTGCAGCACCCGGAGAGTCGCGGACGTATTGCGAAGTTCCAAGAATGGAAGCCCAATATTCTCACTGACCACCACGAAATGGGTAGAAACAGCACCTTCTTTTTCCAACCCGGTATCCCTTCGCGTACCAATCCACTGACACCGCCAAAGAATCAAGAATTGACCGGAAAAATAGCCGCGTATCATGCCAAAGCATTGGACGAAATCGGCTCGCTGTATTACAACAAAGAATCATTCGATGATTTTTATTATGGTAAAGGTTCAACTTATCCTGATGCTCAAGGTTGTATCGGTATTTTGTTTGAACAGGCGAGTTCACGCGGACATTTACAGGAGAGTGTGAATGGCGATTTGTCGTTTCCATTTACCATCAAAAATCAATTGATGACTTCGCTTTCTACATTCGAGGCGGCACAAAATCTACGTACAGAATTACTTGATTTTCAGAGAGATTTTTATAAATCAGGCGTAGATCAAGCGAAATCTTCCCGTACCAAAGCCTATATTTTCGGAGATGAACATGACGAAAATCGCACCCAACATTTGGTCGATTTAATTAGCAGACATGATATAGAAATTTATGAGAATGATACTGATATTCAGCAAGGTGGATATAATTTCCGCAAAGGAAAATCATACATTGTACCAACTGCACAGCGACAAGCACGACTGGTAGAGGCGATGTTTGAACAGCGTACTTCATTTACCGATAGTCTCTTTTATGATATTTCAGCATGGACATTACCATTAGCTTTCAATATTCCGCATGAAAAATTATTAAATATTAATTTTTCAAATAAAAATTTAATTAAAAAGCCTACATTTGCCAAAAAAGAAGTCATTGGCGGTCAAAGTGATTATGCGTATTTGATGGATTGGAATGATTATCATGCACCGCGTGTGTTGGGACAATTATTGGAGAAAGGATTGAAGGCGAAAGTCGCCACAAAACCATGTGAAGCCATGTGCAAAAGCGGCACAGCATACAAATTTGACTACGGAACAATTATGATTCCTGCAAATCAGGATGTTATGAGTTCCGACAAATTATATGCACTACTGTCGCAACTTTCCAATGAAAACGGCGTATCTATATATGGTATTGCAACAGGTTTGGCAAGCGCGGGAATTGATATGGGAAGTCCAAGTTTTTCGGCTTTGCGCGCGCCTGAAGCCTTACTTCTGGTAGGTGACGGACTGAATTCTTACGATGCCGGAGAAGTGTGGCATTTGCTCGATGAGCGTTTTGATATGCCACTTACTGTGGTTGACATGAAACGTGCTAAGTCCTTGAATATGAGCGACTACAAAACGCTCATTATGACAGATGGCAATTATTCTTCGTTATCTGCTGCAAAGATAAGAGATTGGGTCACAGGCGGTGGCACCATCGTCGCTATGAAAGGCGCAAACAGATGGCTCAAGAGCCACGGGCTAAGCGGCGTAGAGTTCAAAGCTTCCGCAAAACCCAAGCGCAAACGCCCCTACGCCGACCTTTCCAATGTCAACGGCGCACAGTATATCGGCGGCAATATCGTAGAGGCTACACTTGACCTCACGCATCCGCTCGGCTATGGGTACACGCGCAGCACGTTACCTGTTTTCCGTCGTGGTACATTGTTTTTTGCCCAACCTAAAAACACCTACGCTGCTCCTCTATCCTACACTTCCAATCCGCTGATGGCGGGTTATATTTCCAAAGAAAATTTACGAACAGCAGGCAATGCAGCCGCAGCAGTTATTACACGCGTTGGCAGTGGACGCGTAATTAGTTTATCAGATAATCCAAATTTCCGCGCCTTCTGGTACGGGACCAATAAATTATTTTTAAATGCCATCTTCTTTGGTCATACCATTGACAGCGGAGCTACCGAATCCATTGGCAAGCCGATAGAAGATGAAGACGACGAAGCGTTAGAACACGGACATAAACATTAGCGAGTTACGAGTTACGAGTTGCGAGTTATTGGTTGGAGATTCCACCACTAATAACTCGACAACTCGACAACTCGACAACTCGTAACAACATGCAGCGTTTTATACTCATACTATTTGTTTTCCAATTGCTTGTTTTTCAGGCGAGTGCATTCCAGCAGACGGTACAACCGATTAAGAATATCTCGCAGGAAGACGGGTTGCTGTCGCGTACTGTCAATGCTATTGAGCAGGATGCTGCGGGTTATATGTGGTTTGGGACGAGTGTTGGTTTGACACGTTATGATGGTTATCGTTTCAAAAATTATACAGTATCCGAAGGGCTTCCAAGCAATGAAGTGACAGATTTGAAATATGATACTCAGGGGCGTTTGTGGGTAATGACAGAGGGAGAATTATGTTATCTGTTGAATGGAGATTTTGATTACGAGGACAGACCGCTGCCGGGACAAGAGAAAGATGCTCAAATCACCTCCTTCATCACTACCAAGAATGGTCAGCTTTGGTTTACGGCAAAAGGCAAATTAATTGCGCTGGATAGTACTTTAAATGAAATTATCTGGACTTCTGATAATACGCCACACATTCCTTTTAATAACCCTATCATTCAGTGCGAAGACGGTAACGGAGCTATATGGGTGTATGATGACGATAATTATATGTGGAGAATTCAGGGTGATGAAGTTGTTCTTGTGCCGCTTACATTTTCATTGCCTTCCAATAAATTTATCAGAGCTGCATGTATTGGTGATGATATTTATTATGCAAATCAAAATAATTTAATTCGTTTAAAACAAGATAAAGCATTTATACAAAAAACTCCGAAGGAGCATATCAATTATCTTTATGGTGTTCAAGAAGAAATTACTCCTTTTCCCGATGGAAAATCTATTCGCTCTAAACTACCTTTTCTAATAAAAGACAGTGATGATAGAATCTGGACCGCCGAGGCAGATGGGAGTTTTATCATTGTAGAAGATAAATCCCAAAGTAATCCGCCGACACTACCTAAAGGTATCATCGCATTAGACATGCACAAAGATGCCATGAACAATATATGGTTTGCCACAAAAGAAAACGGAGTTTACTTTTTGAATGCCTCCACTTATTCGCCGGCGAGTAGTATTCGTTTATTCTTAAACGAAAAATCTGTCGAAAGTATATGTTCCTCAGAAGGTTATACATTTGCTATTGTCGATGGCGATTTATATCGTTTCTACGAAAATCAAGATAGTTTTTACTTAGAAAAAGATGTTCCGAGTGGTATAAATTCGATTACCGCACTCGAAACCGGAGATATTTTATTGAGTTATAAAGATAAAATATTGCGATACAATGAGGAAAATCAGGACACATACGACATTCAAAATGTATCGACCATGCTTGCGTGGGGTGACACCTTATTCTATGGAACGAAAGGAAAACTCTTTAGGGCAGCACTCCCAAATATATCCAAATCTGACCGTATAATCAATCGTAACATTACCGCTATTTTTAAGGATAAAAAAGGTCATCTGTGGATAGGCACAGAAAACGGATTGTGCAAGAATACAGGAGGCGATGGACATATAGAATACAAAGATGAAGTCGATATAATTTTTGGTCATAACATCTCCGGTATTGCACAAACAGATGATGGCACGATATGGATAGCCACCAAAGGTGCAGGTGTGGTGGGACTTAGGGATACCTCATCTATCATCATCAATACAGAAAATTATCTTGGACATGATTATTGTACAGGACTGGTCGCGGAAGGTAATGCGGTATGGGTTTCCACTATCACAGGCATTCACAAAATAAGTAATATTGATTTCAAAGACGAACAGTTTTTTGTGAGTTATTTATCCGACGAAGACATCCTTCAATTATCTAATATTCAGTCTATTGCAGTAAATGATACTCACGTACTTGTAGGTACTCAAGAAGGGTTGATTCAAGTACACAAACAATATTTTTCGGATATGTATGACCCCAGCAAAGTCATTATTACCGATGCTTTTCAGGCAGATAAAACTTCTCTTCCTACCGACGGTCCGATAGAACTCAGTCATAAAAATAATAGCATACGTATCTATTATGCCGCTATCAATCACGCTCAACGAAATAATATTTCCTATACATTCAGAATGAATAGAAGTGGCTCAGAGGAAACATGGAAAAAAACAAGAGACCACTTTACTCCTACTTATGTACTCCAACCCGGCAGCTATGTGTTTGAAGTACAAGCACTTAGTGGCATTTGGACGGGACCTTCTAAAGTCAAGAACTTGCACATAAACGTCTCAAAACCTTTCACACAAACCACAGGATTTCGATTGTTGATGGTTTTATTGGGAGCAGTAATTCTTATTTCATTGTATCGTATATATGATGATGGCAGGCAAAAAACAAGGCTCAAAGAAGTCGTCGCACAAAAAACTGCCGACCTCAAAGAAAATGTCAACGAACTGGAACGCACCAATCACGAATTAGAAGAATTTAATTATGTAGTCGCGCACGACCTCAAAGCTCCTCTGCGTTCCATGTACAGTTTTTCTCAGTTACTCAAGCGAACAGACGGCGAAAACCTTAGTGATTCAGGCAAAGACTACGTGGATTTTATCCAACAAAGCGCAGAACGCCTGCAAGAAACGATAGAAGACCTGCTATCATTTTCAAGTATTGATAAAACCGATAATAACGAAGTCGAAGTTGATTTGAATGAAATTTTGGATAATGCTTTAGATTATTTGCAAGGTATTATTGAGGTACAGAATGTTCAAATCCAACGCGATGACCTCCCTACCCTACTCGCCAATCCCGCACATATGCTTCAGGTTTTTCAAAATCTGATTACGAATGGCATCAAGTACCAACCTAAAGATAATCAACCAATTATCAATATTGAGTGTGTGCAAAAAGGAAATGAATGGCTATTCGCAGTAAAAGATAATGGCATCGGTATCGACAAGCAATACGAAGACAAAGTATTCAGAATATTCCAACGTCTGCATAGTGCAGAAGAGTATTCCGGCACAGGTATCGGCTTGCCGATTGTCAAGAAAATTATCGAATCAAATGGTGGAAAAATTTGGTTTGAATCTGAACTCGGCATGGGGACAACCTTCTTCTTCACACTGCCTAAATAATTTTTGATTCAATGATTTTTGATTTTTGATTCAATTTTACTTCGTAAAATTCTTAGTAACTTCGCGCAG